>NZ_JBEYXD010000007.1:0-233469 GCF_040644975.1 Streptomyces sp. NPDC046900
CGCACCCGCTCCGGATAGCTCCCACCAGCAACATGATCACTCGGCACGAGACAGGGACTCTACCCGATCAAGATCATCTAATCGAACGACGTTGCAAGGTCAGTGCGTCGCTTCGGAGTACGGACCCAGGTACTTCAGACGGCCGCTCGGCTCGCATTGGTACAGCTTGTCCCCGCGAATCACCAATCCGCCGAACGCACAATCGCCTGTTGCCGTCGGACTAGCGTAGTGCCCAGGCGGGACTGTGAAGTACTGACCAGTAATAGCGTCTGCAGGGTCGGTGGGATGTGGCTGCTGAACGTCGGAGGCAGCAGAAGAAATCGGTGAGGGCGAAGGTCCCTGGCCATCCGAACTGGAAGCGCAGCTTGAGAGGACACAAGCAAACGTCAGCATCGACAACGCGCGCGCCGATCTTCTTATCCCGTCGGTCATGCGAGGACACTAATGGTCCGTCAAGGCCGAGATCACTCCAGCCCGTCAAGGCCGGACCCACTCTGGGCCCTGCGGGGCATACCGCACCCCGGCCTCCTGGACGTCCAGCACCAATCGGTAGACGTGCTCTGCAACATTGCCGGCAACAGCACTCGCTGCCCACTGAGGTGAACGTCGTACCCGATACCGGTCGTCGCGCAGCCATCCCTCGACCGGTAACGCTGGAGGGGCCAACGTCCTCGGTGGACTTCACCGGTGCGGCCAGGACGCTGACGGCAAGCGTGGTCTCATTCTCATTCACACCCCTGCGGGCGCGTCCGGACCGAGCACGACTCGATACGCGCAATAGCGGCAACGGCGGCCGAAGCGCACGCCCGGCGTCTGCCGGGCGCGCGCTTCCCCCTACTCAGGTCCGGTACCGGTAGAGAATCCGGCCGCGGGTCAGGTCATACGGGCTGAGCTCCACGAGCACGCGGTCGAACGGGAGGATCTTGATGTGATTCTTCCGGATCTTCCCGCTGATGTGCGCGAGCACGTGGTGCCCGTTCTGCAGCTCCACCTTGAAGATGGCGTTGCGCAGGCATTCGAGGACGGTGCCCTCGACTTCCAGTCCCTTTGCTGTTCTTGCCAATGTCTCTCGCTTCTGAGATCGGTGAGTTGTGCGGGGTCGGACAGGTCGTTTCGGTGCGTGAGCAGCCATCAGTGGCGCACCAGTTCCAGGTAGCTGCTCGATCGCCGGGCGCCGACGCCCTCGACCAGCGCTTTCGCCGCGGCGTTGGATTCGTCCACCTCGGCCCAGGCGGAGTCGATCCCGTCCCGGTGCAGCCCGCCCAACGCGTGAGCCAGCAGCGCCCGCCCGATGCCGTGTCGGCGCTGATCGGCCCGTATCGCGATCAGCCCGATCCGCGCCCGGCGGCGCACCGGCACAACCCGGACCAGACCGACGTACTCAGCGTTCCGGACCGCCACCGCGTACTTCGACGGGTCCACCAGCGTGGACCCGGCCGGGCCGGCCAGCACCTCTGCCGGCATGGTGCGCCACCCGACGGTGGCTTCGACTTCCTCGCGAATCGCACGGTCCAACGCGCGCAGCAGGCTCTCGTCCGCCTCGCCGGCGGCCAGGATCGTCACACCCGCCGGGAGTTGCAGTGCGCCGAGCCCGGTCTCGCACGAGTCGGTGGGCAGGACGTACTCCCACTCACGGCGTCCGGCAGTGAAGCCGAGCCGCTCCCAGCTCGACTTCAGTTCGTGGTCGGCCTCGCCGACCAAGGTATAGAGCGGCTCAGGGAGGTCCGCCAGCATCGCGGCGGCGAGCTGGTCGAAGATCGCGTCCTGCCACACATCGATGCTGACGAAGAGCCGCCCGTCGGGCCGGTGCGAGACATCTCCGTGGCCGACGATCCGATCGTTTGCCACGACCTCCCACTGCGCCTCCGCGACCCGCGTGATCACCACAGTGCCCATAGGTGTTCGCCTTTCAGGAGTGCCTTGTTGGAGAGGCGCTCCCGACGACACCTGGATCAGTCGCACACCGTGACGGAAAGAGGGAGCACCCACCTCGATACAGCGTTCATGGGTCTCACCTCCTCTGGCGAAGTCACGGTCGGCTGCAAGCTACCAGCTCGATCATCAGCCCGCCCAACCCTTTTCCCGGCCACGTGATCAGAACACCGGACAGGCCGTAGCCAGCGCCCGATCGGCGCGGCCTGCCGTGCGAGGGCAGCCGCGGATGAACTCCGACGGGCCCACACAGAGGTCTCTCCTCCAAACCTCGTGTCCGGAAGCAGCCATACGCTTTGCGCACGGCTGTGAGACCTTCCCAAAAAGGTGGCGCAACCTGATTGCTGACGAGGCACAAGAGGTCGCGGTCGGCACGTTGGACCCCAAGTGCGTGTCCATGGCGGACTCGCACTCCGAGACCTTCCTAAGTGATGGCGAAGCTGTGCTTGCCACGCTCGAGCGGCTGCTGTCAGCCCGCGCTCGTCCATGCATCCGGTCGGGGCGCCAGCACCGCGGAGACGACCGCGCCGGACGAGGCCATGACATCTGCCACGAATCGCAGGCGTCCGATGGCGAGTCGTCGCAGCGCCGGACCGTGGTCTACGGCAACGACGAGGGAGGCCGCGAGAAGAAGAAGCCGCCACAGGGCCATCACCGGGCGGCGCATTGCGCGGGGCAGCTCCGCCAGGGAGGCATGCAGCCGCTCGCAATGGAAAGGGACGTGGCGCTGCTCGTCGGACAGGATCCGCCCCGCTACATCCGAAGTGAGCAAGTCGTCGGTCCCGTCGCGTAGGACCCGGTAATAGCGCAGCGCCACCACTTCCGCGATCATCAGCACGAGCAGTTCCATGCGCAGGCCCATGAGACGCCGCAGCCGCACGAAGACCGTGTCGCTCCAGTGGCCGGTCAACGTCGGCATGCCACCTGCAGTCAGCAGCCGAGCGAGCAGACGGGCGTGGTTCTGTTCCTCGGCCACGAAGAGGCGGACCGCCTGCGCGTAATCACCGTCCCCGGCCTCATCCGCTTTGCCGACGAGGTTGGCGCCGTCACCGTCCTCGCCGACCTGGAAGCGCTGAATGCTGGCCCACACCGCCGGATGCAGCGTCGCGCTTTGCCCCCAGTCCGGGTCGCCTTGGACGCGCCTGCGCTCGCGCTCGTCCTCGAACTGCCTTGTCCACTTGGCGAAGCCGCTCGTATGCATCCAGTGTCCCCTCCCCGGGGCACAGCCACCATGCCCCGGAGAAGGACGACGCCGTCTGACACCAAATCGTTCCACTGTTGCGACGCCGCGAACTTCTGAGTGTCGACTACTTCTTTACGAAGTGGACACGATACGGTGCGGATTGTGCCGAGAAAGTGCTTGAACTGGTATTGTATGCTGAGAAGTTCACACGCCCGGTGCTCGTCCACGTACCGGCACGGCTGTGAACTTGGCGCGGGACGGGCCGCTCGGCCCCTGACAGCGGGCGGGGAGCCTCGCCCACTGTGTCGGCAACTCCATTGATCTCTCCGGGTGGTCGTCATGCCGTACCCGTATTCCGTCCTGCGAAGATTCCTCGCCGTCTCCTCCGTCTGCGTCCTGGGCGGGACCGCCGCCCTGGCGTTCGCCCCGGTCGCTGCCGCCGAACCGGCCACACCGGTCACCTATCCGGCGGCCGCCACCGCGACCCGTTACTCGGGACTCGCCTTCGACACCTGTACCGCTCCGCCGCTCGCGTCCGTGCAGGCCTGGAACAGCTCTTCGTACCGCGCGCTCGGCATCTACGTCTCAGGCGTCAACCGCACTTGCGCCCAACCGCAGTTGACCGCTTCGTGGGTGGCCTCGGTATCGCAGCTGAAGTGGCGTCTGCTGCCCATCCACAAGGGGCTGCAGCCTCCGTGCGGTGCCCGACCGACCGACGCCAAGATCAGCACGAACGCCGCCACCGCCCGTTCGCAGGGCACCGCCGCAGCCGGGGAGGCGATCACGGCGGCCAAGGCGCTCGGCCTGCTGCCCGGCAGCGCCCTGTACAACGACATCGAGAACTACAACCAGACGGACACCGTGTGTCGCACCGCCGTACTGAGCTACGTCTCGGCGTGGACCAAGGAACTGCACCGCCTCGGCTACGTCTCCGGCGTCTATATGAATCTCAACCTGGGCGCCAAACAGCTCGCCGATGCATACACCTCCACTACGTACGCACGGCCGGACGCCCTGTGGATTGCCCGCTACGACGGCGTCGACTCCCTCAAGGGCTGGGCCGGCATCGCGGATTCCAAGTGGGCTGTCCACCAGCGCGCCAAACAGCTCCGCGGCGGCCACGACGAGACGTACGGCGGTGTCACTCTCAACGTCGACACCGACCGCCTGGACGCTCCCGTCGCCACGGTGGCGTATTCCTACAAGGTCACCAGCACCACGCCGCTCAACGCCCGCACCGGCCCCTCGACGACCTACCCGGTCGCCTCGACATACGCGCCCGGTTCCGCCCTCAAGGTGGTGTGCCAGACAGCCGGCTCCAAGGTCGGCACCACATCCGTATGGGACAAGCTCTCCAACGGTGGCTACGTCTCGGACTACTACGTCAGCACACCCTCCAAGACCGGCTACAGCTCGCCCCTGCCCCGCTGCACCCACCCATACCAGGTAACCGTCTCGTCCGGCCTGACCGAACGCAGCGGCCCGGGCTCCGCATACACGGCCGTCGGCACCTCGCCGAACGGAGCGCTTGCCTGGGTCACCTGCCAGCGCGCCGGTTCCACCGTCGGCACCACCAAGGTCTGGGACCGTCTGGACAACGGCCACTACCTCTCGGACTACTACGTGGCGACGCCCAGCAAGACGACGTACAGCAAACCTGTTCCGCGCTGCTGAGCGCTGCACAAACATCACGGCGCGGGCCGGCTTCAGCCGGCCCGCGCCGTGGCGTCAGGCGGATATGTGCTGCTCGCTGCCGTGCCCGTGCGAGGCGTGGTGGTCGCGGCGGTGGGGACGCAGGCCGGAGAGGTCGTGGCGTACCACGGTGTTGCGGTCGGCGACGCTCGCACCGAGGGCGAACTGCGGCCAGTAGCCCAGGATCTCCATGCGGCTGCGCTCGCTCCACCGGCGGGCAGGCTCGCTGCGGCTCTTGTAGAAGTTGAGGGCGTAGCCACCCGTGTACAGGCGCAGCATGGAGAACCCGCCAGGGTACTCCTTGGCGGCGGCGATCTCCTGGTGGGTCACGTTCGGGGCCAGCGCGCTGATCGTGCGCTTGTTGCGGTGGGTGTGGCCCGCGTGATGCAGGAAAAGGCCCGGCATCCGGGAGTAGTCCTGCAGGATCGTGGCCGCCTGCGTGGCGTCCAGCGAGTTGCCGGGAGTGATGGGGAACGCCGAGTCCTGGACGACGAGCGGGTGGTGGCCGAAGACGATCGTCGGACGGTCCTGGTCGCGGTGCAGCTGGTCGCGGAACCATGCCATCTGTTCGGGAGAAAGGGCTCCGGCGTCACCTCCGTTGCCCGGCTTGTCGTAGGTGTCGATCCCGATGACCCGCAGAGTAATCGCCGCCGTTGAACACGGCATGACGACTCGCCACGTCCGTCATTACTTTGCCGCTCGGGGCACGAATGAGGAGATGGGGCCCGGATGACGGATGTGGTGGCGGTGGCCGGTTGGGGGGAAAGGCAGCCCCCTGCCGGTGCCGGTTCTAGCCCAGGACAGCGGGCTTGAGCACCTCCTCGCACCACTCGCGGAAACCGGTGGGCGCACATTCGGGGGTGCTCGGCTCAGTGGCGCCGTAGAAGTCCTGGTCGTTCAGGGCGTCCACCATGTCGACCAGTCCTTGGGCCCACGCCTCACTCGCGCCGAGACGCAGAGCCGACGCCTTGTAGTCCGCGCTGCTGATCAACTGGGCGCTCACGGGACGGTCCAGCACCTCGGTGACGACCTGTGCCATGCCTCCCGGCGACAGTGCGTCGGGTCCGACCAGCGGTACGTCGTGCTGCCCGGTCCAGGTGACGTCAAGCAGCAGCCGGGCCGCCGTGGCGGCGATGTCGCGGGTCGCGCATGTGCGCAGTACACGGTCCTCCGTCATCGCCAGGAGAAACACGCCGGCGTCACGGATCGACGCGGCCTGACCCAACAGATTCTCCATCAGGAACGGCGGGCACAACGCGCGGTAGCGCACACCCGTGGCCATGATCGCCTCGTCCATGGCGAGTGAAGCGGAGATCTGCCCGGCGTGCTTCGCCACTGCGCGGCCCAGGGTCGAGACGCTGACAACACGCTCGACACCCTGGCGCTGGATCACCTCGCACAGTGGCTCGGTGAAGTCCTGGAAGTGGCGCTCGACACTGTCGGCCCGGGGTGTCGGGGGCACCAGCCAGAACAGGCGCTCGGCACCCTCGCACGCCGCCTCCAGGACTGCTGGATCGGCGTGTGATCCCCGTACTACCTCGACGCGTTCGCGCACTCGGGCGGAAAGCCGGGCGGGGTCGCGGGCGATCACTCGGATCCCCGCCGTGCCGTCCGGCGCGTCCAAGAGGTGGTCGAGGACCTGCCGACCGATCTGACCGGTGGGGGTGGTGACGAGGATCATCAACGACTCCAAGAGAGGGGCGTGGCTGGATGTCGTCGAGCCTGCTGCAGGGCTCCCCCGAACTGAAGGATCGATCCGCTCACGCTTGTTACCCTGAAGGCAATACCGAACGGAAAAGAGGGGGCCGGCGTGGAGTCCCGTCCGCTGCGCTACTTCGTCACCGTCGCCGAGGAACTCAACTTCACCCGTGCCGCCGAGCGGTTGGGCATCTCCCCGCCGCCCTTGTCCCGCGCGATCCGGCAGTTGGAGAAGGAGATGGGCGTCCTCCTCTTCGAGCGGAACACCCACAGCGTGGCGCTGTCCCCCGCCGGAGTGGTGCTCCTCGCGGAAGCGAGGATCGCCCTGGACGCTCTGCAGGCCGCCGAGCGGCGGGCCCAACGCGCCGCGACGAGAGAGCCGCAACTGATACTGGCCGTCAAGGCCGATGGAGACGCAGGCCTGTTGGAGCCGATCCTCGCCCGCTTCACCTCGGAAGCCGCGGCCATACCGGTCGCCGTCCGGCTGTGTGGCTGGCACGAACAGCCGCGGCTGCTGCGCCAAGGCGAAGCCGACGCAGCCCTGGTCCATGAGCCCTTCGACCGTACCGGCCTCGACTCGGAGACGCTGATCGCCGAACCGCGCGTCGCCGCACTCGCCGCCTCCCACCCCCTCGCCGCCCGTGGCCGCCTGGCCCTCGCCGACCTCGGCCTGCACTCCGACGATGTGCCCTCGTTCATCGACCAACACCGCAGCCAGGGCCGCGATCTCGCCCAACTGCTCACGCTCGTCGCACTCGGCGGCCCCACTCCCCTGCTGCCCGCCTCCGTCGCCGCTCGCTATCCGCGCCCCGGTGTCGTCTACCGGTCGGTTGCGGACGCACCACCGTCAGTCCTGACCATCGCCTGGCCTCAACACTCCCGCTCGACCGCCACCGCGGCGCTCGTCCGCGCCGCAGCCTCCGCGGCAGACACCGTCCGTCAGTCGAAAGCGGCCTAGTTCTGTGGGGCACCGAAGTACTGGAGGCCCAGTGCCGCCCCCGCGGTGCGCGGTCAGCACTGGCCGGGGGGAACGAGGGAACAGCCGGCCGGTCGTCCCCACGGCCACCGCGTACCGGATCGAGGGCGGCGGTGCTGCACTTCCTCCTGACCAACGGCTGACCGACTGGTTCGGCTGCCGTGGGATGGAAGTCGCGGGTCTTCACCATGCGGTACGGCCATCCCACGCAGCCGGGCACTGAGCGCGGCGACAACGGCGTGGGCGAGCTGCAGATCCTTGGAGAGCACGCTGGTGAGGTCGGCAGCGGACGCCCGGGGCGGCCACCTCAGCCCTCGCTCGCGGGGGCATCCTGCGCATCACGAGGACGTCTTTATCCGGTCCTGAAAACGACGGGGTAAGACTTGAAGCACGGAACGCGTCAGGGCCGCACCCGAGATTCGGGTGCGGCCCCCTGTCTTCCCCCCAGCCACACCGCACCACCAGACCCCCGCACGGCGATCTCCCGGACCAACCCCTTGCGTTGCCCGACATCGGGCCGCCGCCCCGGACACCCACCACCGCCTTTATCCGGACCTGAAAACAACCGGGTACCACTAGAAACACGGAACGCGTCAGGGCCGCACCCGACACTCGGGTGCGGCCCCCTGTCTTCCCCTCAGCCACACCACACCACCAGACCCCCGCACGGCGATCTCCCGGACCAACCCCTTGCGCTGCCCGACATCGGGCCGCCGCCCCGGACACCCACCACCAGCAGGCACAGCACACCGTGCGCCTCCTCGAGAGAGCGTGACCAAGCGCTTGGGCATGCGCTCGACGGAGGCGAAGCCGATCTCATCGAGGTCTCGGTGGTCGCCGTCGTCCGTGCCTGGGCAAGGCGGCCGGCCTCGCGGACACGCGCGTCCGGTGACGTGAACAGCCACGGCCGGCTAGGGCACCGGTCGGGGCTGATGAGCGAAGTGTGGTCGTGAAGGGCGGTCGCCTCTCGGCGAAAGGCTCCATGAGGCTTCAGCCGAACGATCGTCCTCATGGGCAAAAGGTGAGGCCCGGGGACACTGTTCCCCTCACCACCACGTCCCCGTTCAACCACCGGCACCCGGCGAATGTTCCCGCGCCACCGAAGGCACGTATCGACAGTGCCGGACCTTGCATTCGGCACTGAGAAGGCCCGGACGGCTGAGAAGCTTTCCTCTATGGAGGACAAGGCAGGCGGGGTCGTGGGCCGGTCGGTTCGCCCGGGCAAGTACTCACGTGTGGAGCGGGAGAGACGGTTTCTGCTGGCCAGGCCCCCGAGACCGTCTGCGGTGACTGCCACGCGTGTGATCACGGACCGGTACGTGGTGGGTACACGGTTGAGGCTGCGGCGAGCCGACTTCGCGGACGGTCGCTGCGAACTCAAGCTCACTCAGAAGGTCCCCCTCCCCTGGCCCGGCGCCGTCCAGGGCCTGATCACGAACACGTACCTGTCACCGGCCGAGTACGACGTGCTCGCTTCGCTGCCGGGCGCACTGTTGTCCAAGACTCGCTTCAGCGTCCCTCCCCTGGGTGTCGACGTCTTCGACGGCCGCTTTCAGGGCCTGGTGCTCGCGGAAGCCGAGTTCACCAGCGACACGGAGGCACAGTCATTCGTGCCCCCTGCCGAGTGCGTGGCGGAGGTCACCGACGACGCTCGCTTCACCGGAGGACGTCTTGTCCAGACCTCCCGCGAGGAACTGCTCGGGTGGCTGGCCGAGTACGGGCTCCATCCGGGGAGCTCCGAGCATGCCGCTCAGTGATACCAGGAGTAGTTGTCGCGTCGTCAGCGACGGCGACGACGGCGCCGACGAGCGGGCCCGGGCGCGTCCTCCTCATCAGCGGCCTTCATGTACCGCGGATCGAGGGGCGCGATCCTCACGTCACGGGCTCAGGGATGCTCTGCTCGACCCAGACGGTTTTGCCGTCGTCGGTGTAGCGGGTTCCCCAGCGTTCGGAGAGCCTGGCGGCCAGGAGCAGCCCTCGGCCACCTTCGTCGGTGATGCGGGCGTGGTGCAGCCGTGGGGACGTGCTGCTGCCGTCGGAGACCTCGCACGTCAGCACATGGCTACGGATGAGGCGCAGCCTGACGGGGGGTTTGGCGTAGCGGATGGCGTTGGTGACCAGTTCGCTGGCGATGAGTTCGGTGGCGAACGTCGTCTCGCCCATGTCCCATGCCGCGAGCTGCTGGGTGACGAGCGCTCGGGCTGTGGAGACCACGGATGGGTCACAGGGCAGGTCCCATGACACGACTTGTGCGGGGCTGAGTGTGTGGGTGCGGGCGATCTGGACGGCGGCGTCCTCCCGAGGGTGGGCCGGGACGAGTGCGTGGGTGAACATGCTGCATGCCTGGCGGACGGGTCCTGTGTAACCGGTGAGAAGCTCGGCCATGCGCCGGCGGGTCTGGGCTTCCGGCTGTTCTTGGAAGAGGCCGGGCGTGTACAGGGCGAGCAGCGAGTTTTCGGGGAGGTTTATGTCGATCTTCTCGAAAGGTCCGTCGGAGCAGCACAGGGGGGCGCCGGTGGGATGGTCCAGGGTGGCGGTCGTGCCATCCGGGTGCACGATCACGGGCCAGGGGTGGCCGGCGCTGGAGAGGGAGCAGTGCAGCGACACGGGGTCGTAGATCAGGTAGAGGCAGGTGGCGCCGGCCTCGTTCGCGTCGGCGTCCCGCACCGGCCGTGGCTTTTGTGTTCTGTGACCGTCGTCCTTGCTGAGCCGGCGCGCCAGGTCGTCGAGTCGGGCGAGTAGTTCGTCCGGTTGCAGGTCCATGTCCGACAGCGTGTGGACCGCGGCGCGGAGCCGTCCGGCGGCTGCGGCGGTCTGCAGACCGTGGCCCGGCGCACGGCCGGCCACGAGGGCCACGCGCGCTCCGGAGAGGGGCACGGCATCGACCCAGTCCCCGCCGGAGCCTGCCTGTACGTATGCGTGGCCCTCATCCAGCGTGTGCTCAGGCAGGTGGCCGTCCGAGCGCAGGGCGTGTTGCAGTGCGGCCAGGGAGTTGCGTTCACGCAGGTACCGGCGGGCGTTGTCGAGGCATGCGGCGGTGCGCTGGGCGAGTTCCGCGGCCAGGGTCAGGTCGTCCTGTTCGAACGCTCTGCGATCTGCCCAGCGGCAGAACGTGGCGACTCCGAGGGCGCGGTCCTGGGCGACCAGGGGGACGACCATCAGGGAGCGGGCCTCTTCCCGGCGTGCCGGGAGACCGGGCAGTGTCCGGCGCCCGGCGGCGCCGAGCGGGTCGAGGATGCGCGGCTCAAGGTCGGCGAGGGCCTCGGCGGCGGTCACCGGGGGGAGGGTACCGTCCGGATCGCCGGGCGTTGTGGGGTCTTCGTCGTCCCGGGTGCGGGAAGCCGCGCGGCGCAGCACGATGTCGGGTTGTACTGGGCCCGGTTCCAGATCCTCTCCGGCGAGTACCGGCTCCAGCACTTCCACCGCCATGCTGTCGGCCAGCCCCGGTACGGACACCTCTGCCAGGCCGCGGGCGGTGTCGAGCACGTCGAGGGTCGCTCCGATCCGCGTGCCGGCCAGCGCCAGCACATTCAGCCGCTCCTGCGCCAGATGGCGGGCGGTGACATCGACGGTTGCGTCCGCGATGCCCAGCAGCCGGCCTTGCTCGTCCTCCAGTGGGAAGACGGAGGCTGAATAGACATGCTCATGTTCGGGGTCGCCTGGAGGGCGCATCCGCTTTTCGACGCCGATCGCCGACTGTCTGGTGACGAGGACCTGCTCCATCACGCGCTCTACCGACTCCACGGCGAAGTCAGGCCATACCTCGGTGGGGCGCTTGCCGACGGCTTCTTCGACCGAGGTGGACTCCATGCCTTCGGCTGCGGGGTTGAAGCGGATGATCCGCAGGTGGGGGTCGAGGAGGTACAGGCCGACGGGTGAGACCGTGAAGAGTGTTTCCAGGAGGGCGTGGTCGAGTTCGGCTGTCGCACTCGCCTCGTGTGCGGGGGCGAGCGTCACCGTCCACCTCGTTGCCGCGCCACCTGCGCGTTCGGGTCGGATACCCAGTCGACAGGACACGATGGCGCTGTTCGCGTGTCGCAGCCGGACGGCGAGGGTGTCATCGGCTGCGTCCGGCTGTGGAGGGGGGCCGGCATCGACCAGCAGGTCCGTCACAGGGCGCCCCAGTATCGCGTTCGCGGGGTAGCCCAGGAGCCGTTGGGCTGCCGAGCTCCATCCGACCACTGCGCCCTTGTGGTCGATGAGGATGTGGGCCGCCTGCTCTTCTGAGACCACCTCGTGGTGGCCGCCGCGCTCGGTGGCATGAGATGCACCCATGTTCGTCAGCTTTCAGTCGCCTCAGAGCTCGGTATGCCCCCAGTGTCCTCCGCGCCGGGCACCCACGACATCGGAGCCGCGTCGCGGCCGGGAGCACCTCGAGGTGCGCCCCGCCGTTGGCCGACCGAGGTGAGGAACATGGAAGGAGCGGGTGGGTCCAGCAGTCTCTCGATCCTGACCGCGAGGAGTTCGCACTCGTCGGGCACGGTGGTGCGCGAGGCGGCCAGGTACGACAGCGCGGCATGCGCCCGGCGAGTACAGCCCCACACCGCGCAGATCCGAGCATGTCCCGGTGGGTCGTGCAGCGGGCCGAATCCCGTGCTACGGCTTGCGCCGCTCGCGCACCGACTGGAACACCCCGTTGTCCGGTCTGCTCCTCACGGAGTTGTGGGCAGCTGCGCCAGGAACCCCAAAAGCTCCCGGTTGACCTCGTCGGGGCGTTCCTGCTGGGTCCAGTGGCCGCATCCGGGCAGGATCACGCCACGCACCAGCTGCGGCGCCGCCTGTTCCAGGGCGCTGAGGGTGGCGTCGGGGCCGCGCAGGCCGACGACCATGTCGCGGTCACCGCCGATGTACAGCGCCGGCATCTCGATCCGGCGGCCGCGGAAGGCTGCGAGCAGTTCCCAGTTGCGTTCTATGTTCCGGTACCAGTTGAGACCCCCGGTGAAGGCCCGGTCGCCGTGGCGGACGTAGTCGCGAACGAAAACGTCGATATCGTCCTGGGTCAGCCAGCCAGGCAGGCTTTTCGGCTCCGGCATCACATCCAGCAGCGACCCACCGTCGGGGACGATCCATGGACCGGGCGGGTCGGCGGACGGGCTGTCCCCCGAGGCGCCGAAGAGCACCCGGCGGAACGTGGTCTCCGGGTCCCGGGCCAGCACCGCGTCCGCGACCCCGGGGTTCTGGAAACCGACCTGGTAGAAGCCCTCGCCGAACCTCTCGCGTGTGACCGATGGCGGAGTCATTCCCCCGGGCAGTACCGGCGGGACGCTCAGGCCCGCCACGGCGCGCACGACATCCGGGCGCAGCATGGCCGTCACCCAGGCGACCGGGGCGCCCCAGTCGTGGCCGACGAGGACCACGCTCGTCTCGCCCAGCGCTTCGACCAGGCCGATGACGTCGCCGGCCAGATGGAGCAGGCTGTACGCCCCGACGGCCTCCGGCTGCTCACTGCGGGCGTAGCCGCGCTGGTCAGGGGCGACGACCCGATACCCCGCCGCAGCCAGCGGGCCGATCTGATGCCGCCATGAGTACCAGCTCTCCGGGAATCCGTGCAGGAGCACAACCAGCGGGCCCTTCCCCTGCTCGGCGACGTGCAGCCTGACGCCGTTGGCCGTGACGAACGCGTGCTGGACCGTGTCCGACATGCGACCTCCGAGTTGATCTGCGTTCCCAGCCGGCCACCCAACATCACTGAGCGTAGGCCGGGCGGAGAAGAAGGTGTCGTCTGTGACGACCCGGAGAGTCGGAGCTGTGGCCCGCGACGGCTGACGCGTCCTGTGGGTTTCCGCTTTCTCCGGTGTCGCCGACGCCGACCACCGGGGCGGGATCCCCCCTCCTCCGCGATCTCGGCGACCAGGCAGGATCCGGGGTCCGCCGAGGCGCGGGTCCATGACGCGGCGCGTGCCTTGCCCCGCGTCGCGGCCGGTACCTTCGGCCCCGCCGTACGGCGCTGGTGCCCTCGCTCATGGAAGCGCCACGCCACAACATCGGACATTCTGAATGCGAGGGGAGAAAATAGGAACCCCCGACCACGTTCGATTGCGGCGCCTCAGAGAGAGACCAGAGCTTCGCCAGTACCCGGTACCCGAGCGCGGATGTCACTGCCCGGCCCGTTTCCTGGTCGCCCGGTGCACGACAGGCGACCTGAGGAGGACGTCATGCACAGCACCCCGCTGGACCCTGACCGGGTCGTGACATCCTCGCCCGTGCGTGCTGCTGCAGGACCGCAGCATCGCGACGCGCACAGCGGCCGTATCCGGCTGAGTGGAGGCTTCGCCCTTCTACTCCTTTGCGTTGCGCTGTTCGCCGGTGTGCGGCTGATTCTGGCCGCCATGGGCCTCGAGATCATGGGGATGGCCGAGTACTCGGCGCTGATCCCGGTCGTGGCCGCCGCCGTGCTGCCGCTGCGACAGACCTTGATCGTGGGCGTTGCCAACCTGGCCGCCGCCACTGCCGTCTACGGCATCCTCCTGCGGGACATGTCCCGCGCGAGCCAGGTCACGGTTCTCACGGCGCTGGCCGCCGCGCTGCTCATCAGCCTGGCCGTCTGCCGCGCCCGGATCGCAGGGGAGAGGCGCCTGAAGCGACTGATGATCGCCCGCGAGCGGCTCGCACTCCTCAGTGAGGCCAGCCGTCGCGTCGGCAGCACCCTGGATGTGGCCCGCACCGCCGACGAGCTGACCGAGGTCGCCGTCCACCGCTTCGCGGACCACGCCGCCGTGGATCTCTTCGATCCCGTTCTGCAGGGCGAGGAGCCCGCCCGGGGGCCGCACCGGGGCCCGATCACCCTGCGCCGCACCGCTGGGCGATCGGCCTCGACCGGGCTCCCCGCAACGGCACCGCCGGGCCCGGCCGTCACCTACCCCCAGGGATCGGTGCCCGCCCTGAGTCTGACGACAGGCGAGCCGGTGCACGTGGAGGTCAAAGATGCCGCCGCCCGCGGCTGCTGGCCTGCCGATCCGGGCGACGCCGGCGCGCAGGCGCTCCACTCCGCGCTGGCCGTGCCGCTGCGCGCCCGCGGAGTGACTCTCGGCATGGCGCTGTTCACCCGCTCCGAACGCAGGGATGCCTTCGACGCAGACGACGTGCTGCTGGCGCAGGAGATCGCGGCACGTGCCGCGGTGTGCGTGGACAACGCGCGCCGCTATACCCGCGAGCGCAATACCTCGGTGGCCCTTCAGCGCAGCCTGCTGCCCCAGGTGGTCCCGCGGCAGCCGGCCGTTCAGGCAGCCACGCGCTACCTGCCTGCGGACCTCGGGGCCGGGGTGGGCGGCGACTGGTACGACGTGATCCCGCTGTCGGGGGCCCGCGTCGCCCTGGTCGTGGGCGACGTGGTCGGCCACGGCGTCCACGCGTCGGCGACGATGGGGCGGCTGCGCGCCGCGGTCCGTGCTCTTGCCGACATCGACCTGTCGCCCGACGAGCTGCTCACCCACCTCGACGACGTCGTCATTCGGCGGCAGGCGGAGGAGGCCCGCGCACTGGCGGGCGGGGGCGTGGCAGCAGCGGATATCGGCGAGGTCGTAGCGACGTGCCTGTACACGGTCTACGACCCGATCTCACGCTCCTGCACCGCCGCGCGTGCCGGTCACCCGCCACCGGCTGTGGTGCGTCCGGGAGCAGGCGCCGAGTTTCTCGACGTCCCGGACGGACCTCCGCTGGGTGTGGGCGGACTCCCCTTCGAGACGGCCGAGGTGCGCCTGCCCGAGGACAGCTCGCTCGCCCTGTACACCGACGGCCTCGTCGAATCCCCCCACCATGGCCTGGGCGAAGGGCTCGAACGTCTCCTGAAGGCCCTGTCCGAGCCGATGTGCTCTCTGGAGGACGCCTGCGACCACGTGCTGGACATGCTGGTCGACGGTCGCCCCCGAGACGATGTCGCCCTCGTCGTCGCCCGCACTCAGGCACTGGACAGCACGTGTGCCGCCACCTGGGAGCTGCCGGAGGATCTCGCCGAGGTCGCCCGCGCCCGCGATCTGGCCGCGCTCCTGCTGGCCGGGTGGGGTTTGACGGAGGCGGCGTTCACCATGGAACTCGTGGTCAGTGAACTGGTCACCAACGCCATCCGCTACGGCGGCGGCCCCATACAGCTGCGCCTGATCCGCGACGACACCCTGATCTGCGAGGTGTCCGACGGCTCCACCACCGCCCCTCACCTGCGGCGGGCCCGGACCTTCGACGAGGGCGGGCGTGGGCTTTTCATCGTGGCGCAGCTCGCCGAGCGCTGGGGCACCAGGCAGCGGACCGACGGGAAGACCATCTGGGCCGAACTCGCTCTCCCGCCCACACCCGTCCCCGCCGCGCCATGACCCGGCCGAAGACCGCACACGGCGACGGCACGGACCGGGGCGGGAACGCTCACTGCTGCTGACGGCCGCGCAGGGGGCGACAGCCTGTCATGGCGCGCAAAACCCACCTGATGCGGAATGATCCGTATTTTTATGCAGGAGCCCCATCTCGCCGCTGTGCGGCATATCACCCCGCTATGCCCTATCTGTTCTTTCGTGTCGCGTATTTAACTGTCCGGGAATGCGTGGGGGGGAAGCCAGGCGTATTCAGTGCGACGCACTGCCGCCGAGCACGCCCAGCCCGAGACGAAAGCAACGTACCCACGTGCCCAAGCTCTTCCTCCGGAATGCCCGCGGCCTGCACCGGGCCGACCGCGGTACAGCCCTCTGGATTTCCAGGCTGCCGCGCCCCTCACTGCTCGCCTTCGTCCTCACCGGCTCGGCGGCGGCCTACGTCATCAGCGGCACCCTCCACCTCTACGGAATGGCCGCCATCGGACTGCTCTCGGTCAAGCTGCTGCTGTCCCTGACCTACCGGCCCTTCCGGGCCGGCACGCAGGACACGGGCACGGACCGGCTCGACCTGGTCGCGATCATCCCCACGTACAACGAGGATCCGAACACCCTGCGGCGCAGCCTGCGCAGCATCCTGGCGCAGAGCCGCCCGGTCTCCGTGGTGCACGTGGTCGACGACGCGAGCGGCGACCTGTCCGCGGTCCAGGCCGCCGAGGAGATGGCCCCCCAGTTCGCCCGGGCCGGGATCACCCTGCGGATCCACCGTCAGCCGGAGAACAAGGGCAAGCGCGAGGCCCTCGCGGTCGGCTTCCGGGCCAGTCCCGACGCCGGTGCCTACCTGTGCGTGGACAGCGACACCGTCTTGGACCCCCAGGCCGTCGAGGAGCTGATCAAGCCGCTGACCAACCCCCGTATCAAGGCGGTCACCGGTCTCGTCCTCGCACTCAACCAGCGCAAGAACCTGCTGACCCGGCTGATAGACCTGCGCTACGGCAACGCCTTCCTCTTCGAGCGCGCCGCGTACTCACGGCTGGGCTCGGTACTGTGCTGCTGCGGCTCGCTCGTGGTCTACCGCGCGGATGTCGTCCACGCCAACCTGGACGACTTCCTCACCCAGCGGTTCCTGGGCCGTCCGGCCGTCTTCGGCGACGACCGGCGACTGACCAACTACTGCCTGATGCGCGGGCAGGTGCTCTTCCAGTCCACCGCCGTCGCCTACACCGCGGTCCCCGAGCGTCTCGGACACTTCCTGCGGCAGCAGGTGCGGTGGAACAAGTCCTTCTTCCGCGAGTCCCAGTGGGCGCTGCGCAACCTGCCGCGCCAGCGCCCCGGCTGGTACCTCACGTTCCTGGAGGTCGCGACCTGGCTGGTGTTCACCGGCGCCGCGATCACTTCGCTCGCCGTCAAGCCGGCCACCGACCCCGGCAACATCCTGCGGCACCTGGGCGGCTACCTCGTCTTCACCGCCGTCATGGGATACGCGCGCAGCGTGCGCTACCTCGACGTGCCTCGGCCGGGCGTCGACTTCGTCGGCCGGCTGGGGATCTACGCTCTGGCCCCGATATACGGAGTGCTGCACCTGGTCCTGCTGCTGCCGATCCGCATCTACGCCATCCTCACCATGACCCACGGCAAGTGGGGCACCCGGCAGACAGGCGTGGAGGTCACGGACGACGCCGGCGCCACGGCCGGGCTCTACCGGGCCATGCAGGGCGCCCACACCCCCCAGCCCACCCCGTCGATCCCGCACCAGGCGGCCCTGGGCAGCAGGGCGCCGTCCCCTTCCTGAACGATCACTCGGCAACCGGGGCCGGCGGTCGAACCGGCCCGGCCGCACGCGTGGCGGTGACGGAGCGGGTCTGCCCGATGTGCTCGGAGACGGACCGGCACACGCCCCGCTCCCCGGCAGCCGCTGCCCTGCGGCCGTCACGGCAGCGGCATGAGCCGGTAGAAGACCGTGGTCACCCGGCACAGGTTCGCCACGGGCTACGTCCCTCTGACGGTGAGCCGGCGGGACCCGCGGGACGAGGCGATCGTGGCCGCCGGAATCCGAGCCGACCAGGCCCTCGGAAACCGAGAACGCGCCCTGGTGCGCGGCGTGGCGCGCTCGGGCAAGAGCACGCTGCTGCGCTGGCTCGGTTTTCGCGCCGCACGGACCCCGAGCGAAACGGGTGAACCGGCGCCCGTGCCGTTCGTCCTGGAGCTGGCGCGGTTCGAAGGCGGCCGACCGCCTTCCCTCCACGAGCTGATCGCCCCCGTGCTGCGCTCGGAGATGCCGGAAGGCTGGATACGGCTCATGCTGACAGCGGGCCGCGTGCTCCTGCTTCTCGACGGACTGGACGAGATACCCCCGCGCGAGCGGGTGCACGTCGAGGAATGGGTCGAGGAGCACCTGGAGGCGCACCCCGGCACCCGGTGCATCGTCACCACCCGCCCCTCCATCGTGGCCGAACAGTGGTGGGCGGACCGCGATTTTCAGCAGTACGACCTGCTGCCGATGAGCCGTCACAGCCTCGACGAGTACGTGCACGGCTGGCACGAGGCGGCACGCGCCGACCAGCCCGGCACCGCCTCCGGTGACGAGATACGCAAGGAGCTGACGCACTGCGAACGGCAGCTGCTGATCACTCTGTCCAACCGGTCCGCGCTGCGCGGGATGAGCGCCAACCCGCTGCTGTGCGGGCTGCTGTGCGCGCTTCACCTGGAGCGTGGCGAGCATTATCTCCGGGATCACCACCCGGGCGGACCTCGCCAGCCTGGCCGGCATACGGCTGGACAGCCTGCGCCTCGAATCACGTCCGCGCGACTCGGAGCGTCTCCCGGCCGGACTGCACGTTCGTCGGCTCAGCCTTGCGGCCGGCGCGCGAGGGATCCGGTTCGACGAGGTGGACGGCGTTCGCTCGGTGATCATGGACTGGTCACCTGAAGAGGACTTGGCCGCCTTGGCCGCGAAGCTGCCGGAACTGCGCCGGCTCGTCCTGCGACACGCACCGCAGGGCACCACCATCCCACCGCTGGCCGGCATTCGGGTCAGCCTCTGTCCCAGCTATCGGCCGACGAGGTGAGGGGGACGCCGGGTCAGGGGTAGGAACGCTCAACGAAATGATCTCCGAGGTGGTCGGACCGCTCAGGAACCGGTGATCTCGCGGGTGCGGGGGCGCGGCCGACGCCGTGAGGAAGTCGCCGAGGCTGCCCCCTCAAGTTGGCACGGGCTCTTTGCGCCCAGGTCGGGAAGATCCCAGCCGAGTACGCTCCGCGCATGGCTGTTTCTGTGGACATCCCGGAGTACTTCGAGGACTGCGAACTGGTAGCTGGCGAGGATCTCGCCCGGGAGCCCGCCTTCTGGCTCGCTCACCTCTTGTTGACCGTGGGTGACATGACCGACGACCCGCAGCGCTATGGGGTGGATCTCTCGGCCTACGAGGACATGGTTGAGCGCCTCAGCGACCCCGAAGAGCCCTGGCCGGTCCTGCGCGCTCCCATCGCCGGTGGGCATACGGCCTACGTCGTGTACGCCAACTTCGAAGACATGAACAATGTCGACTTCTTCGTCCGTCACCCTGACTGGGGACGGCTGGGTTACCTCGGCCAATGTGGCCCCGAAGGTGCCCGCCCGGGGCTGTCCTGGACGGAACTCACGGCGCTGGCAGCACCCACGTCGGACCGCGGCGAAGGCTTGACCGACCGGTCGCAGCGCCTCCTGCTCCTCCTTCCGATGCTCGGGGATGCGGAGATGCCCAACGAAGCCCAGAGCACTGTGGCGCAGGCGCTGACCCACTGCGGAGTACCTTCCGAGGCGGCCCGCGAGTTGGCGAGAACCTTGCTGGACGAGCCTGAGTCAGGCGAGGGCCCCCGCTGGACCCTGACTGCTGACAACCCGATCGCGATCTGTTCGTCGCCCTACAGTCCACGCCAGGTACCGCTGGCACTCGGTATCACACCAGAGCAGGCGCAGTCCCTCGCCGACGTCCTCAACGGCCGAGGAGCGCCATCCCGTGACATCCATCAGTGACATCAACGCCGACGAACTCCGGGCGAAGAGGTCGTGGGTTCACAGCCCGCCGCCGCGACAGTGTCAGGTACTTATAGCCCGTGGAGCTTCCACAGCCCCTTCGCGAGAGCCGATATCCCGCCGGCCAGCGCGAGCAGAAGCACGAGACGACGAGCGTGTCCATCCGGCACTCGCCCCGCCAGCACTTTTCCGATCGCGGCGCCTGCCGTCATGGCGACAACGACCAGTTCCCAGACCGACGCGTTGAGCCGCGGCAGGCCGTTCGCCGCAAGAGACAACGCGTTCACCGCTACCCCGTAGAACTGCGCGTTGGGGACGAACTCCCGCACGGTCCAGCCCGCGTTCACGGCGTACAGGGACAACGGTGGACCACCTACTGCGGCCGACGAGTTCATGAAGCCGCCCACAGCCCCGGCCGCCACGGCTCCCCAGGTGCCACGCAGCGCGGGAATGCGCAGTCCACGCAGCACCAACACAACCGCCGTACTCACCAGTGCCCCAACGCCGATCAGCAGTGTCGGCTCGGGTAGCTGTGCGGCCGTCCAGGTCCCGACCGGTACGGTGCACGCTGCCGCGGCGATCAACGGCACCATCGCCACCAGGCGCACGTTCCGCCAGCCTTCGGCAATGCCGACGACGCTGATGGCGCCGGCCGCGCAGTTGGCCAACGCCACCCCCGTTCCGGGACCGAGGACGAGTATCAACGCCGGTACCGCGACGAGTGCGAACCCCATTCCGGTGAGCCATTGCACCGACGCACCTGCCAGGACAATTCCGCACAGCAGCACGTCGGCCGGCCAGCCAGTCACCGGTGACTCCCCACACGTTCCTCCTTCGGCTTCGGCGAGACACTGAAGCCTTTACGACCAGGGTCCTGAAACGCAATGACCTTGCAGCCGGTTGCGGGGGTGAAGGGGTTCTGTCTGACCCGTCGATGCGCATGCGTACCGGGCAGTTGAACGTCGGCATGGTGACGGCAGCGCTGATGGCGACGGCACCCGGCAGCTATTCGCAGAAGCAGAACGGACGTGCTGGGGCGTGTCCGCCAACCCCGCCCGGTGCGTGCGACAGCCGTGCCGGATACAGGGGCAAAGCAGTCAATCTTGAGGGCTGACGGATACCTCGCGCGCTTTCGGCTCAGGTCGACCGGCCGCAGGTCACGTGCCGGGCACCCAGAGGGAGTGATCGTGCTCCCGCAAGTGGCCCGCGGGAGCCGTCGGCGGTGCTGACCCCACCACGGCCGGGCTTTGAGAGTTACCGGAAAATGCCGGTGAGCCTTTGGCCCGCCCCCGGCTATTCTGCCTCGTCCTGAACAGACCAGGGAGGTCCCCCAGCATGAGCACCACCACGTCGTCCTTTCCCGAGCGGATCGAGCTCTCCGGGGAGGGTCTCGTCCTGCGCGACTGGACGGAGGCGGACCTGGTCGCTATGCCGGAGCTGTTTGACCACCCCGACATCGCGTACTGGACCCCGATCGTCTCCCCGTTCGACGAAACGGCCGCCCGCGCACGGCTGGACCGGGACCGACAGTTGCGGGCGGAGGGCACGACCATCCTGCTCGCCATAACCGTCGACGGCGGCGCACCACTCGGCGAGGTGATGCTGCGGCGTGCTCCCGAGGGCACGGAGCTCGGCTACGCGGTCGGCCCGGCGCACCGCGGCCAGGGTCTGGCGGCGCGGGCAGTGCGGGTGATGGCGGCATACGCCTTCGAGCAGTTGGGCGCGGAGCGGGTGATCCTGGAGCTGGAGGCCGAAAACGCCGCCAGCGTCGCCGTGGCCACCAAGGCGGGCTTCAGGCTGCTCGACGTGGCGCTGATCAAGGGTGTGGAGAAGGGGCGACCCTACGCCCTGCAGACGTGGGGTCTGAACCGCCCCTGACCCTCAGTTGTTACCCGAGCACCGATCGCACGCTCACCCAGGCCCGCGACCGGCAGGCTCCGGATGAACAAACCTCCATGCCCATCCGTCCGCCCTGCGACGGCCCGCTGAAGGCCGGTGCCTCCGTTCTGAGCCGACGCGAGGACGACAACGGGAGCACCCGCCGCATGGGACCGGCGGGTGCTCGAGCCAGCACGTCTGGTGGAATTGGGCTGACCGGCCCTACGCCCCACCAAAGGCCGGCTCACCTCTGGATCTGCACTTCTCAGTACTGCTCGGTCTCCATGAAACCCGTGCTCGCGTTGTCGTCCGCGTCGAAGGCGGCGGCGGTCGGGTCGAATCCCGGAGGGCTGTCCTTCAGGGCCAGGCCCAGGCCGGCCAGCTTCGCCTTGACCTCGTCGATCGACTTCGCACCGAAGTTGCGGATGTCCAGCAGGTCGGCCTCGGAGCGCGCCAGGAGCTCACCCACCGAGTGGACGCCCTCACGCTTGAGGCAGTTGTAGGAGCGGACCGTGAGCTCCAGCTCCTCGATCGGCAGCGCCAGGTCGGCGGCCAGGGCGGCGTCCGTGGGGGACGGACCCATGTCGATGCCCTCGGCGTCGATGTTCAGCTCGCGGGCGAGACCGAACAGCTCGACCAGGGTCTTGCCGGCGGAGGCCATGACATCCCGTGGACGCATGGCCTGCTTGGTCTCGACGTCGACGATCAGCTTGTCGAAGTCGGTGCGCTGCTCGACACGCGTCGCCTCGACCTTGTAGGTGACCTTGAGAACCGGCGAGTAGATGGAGTCGACCGGGATACGCCCGATCTCCTGGCCCACCTGCTTGTTCTGCACGGCGGAGACATAGCCGCGACCGCGCTCCACGGTCAGCTCCATCTCCAGCTTCCCCTTGCCGTTGAGCGTGGCCAGGACGAGGTCGGGGTTGTGCACCTCGACACCGGCCGGGGGCGCGATGTCGGCGGCGGCGACCAGACCCGGGCCCTGCTTGCGCAGGTACATCACGACCGGCTCGTCGTGCTCCGAGGAGACGACCAGCTGCTTGATGTTGAGGATCAGGTCGGTGACGTCCTCCTTGACGCCCGGCACGGTGGTGAACTCGTGCAGGACACCGTCGATACGGATGCTGGTGACAGCAGCGCCGGGGATCGACGACAGGAGGGTGCGGCGGAGGGAGTTACCGAGGGTGTAGCCGAAGCCCGGCTCCAGCGGCTCGATCACGAACCGGGAACGGAACTCGTCGACGACCTCTTCGGTCAACGAGGGTCGCTGAGCGATCAGCATCTGTGGATCAGATCCTTCAGTCGTGGACGCCCGCTATATGACGCCCGACGGGGCCGCACCCGGCAGGGTGCGGATACTGCAAGGGTACGGGCGGTACGGCTCCTGATGGGGGAGGTACCGCCTGAATCCTCAGGCAAGCCGTACCTCAGACGCGGCGGCGCTTCGGCGGACGGCAGGTTCAGCTCTTGCAGGAGTGGAGTCTAACGATCAGCTACTCCTGCCCTTGAGAGTCTGCCACCAGCGTAGTTCGTGGGTGCATACTGGGGGCGATGACAAAGCCTGCTGCACCGAAGCGTCACTTGCCTACCAGCCCCTTCAAGGCCCCGGTCACGCCGGCTCCTAAGCACTTCGCCGTGGGTGATCAGGTCACGCACGACACGTATGGCCTCGGCCGGGTGATCGGCATCGAGGACGGAATCGCGGCACTCGTGGATTTCGGCTCGGCGCAAATGCGGATCTTGAGCCCGTACGCCAAGATGACCAAGCTGTAGGACCGCTGTGCCCGGTCACGGAACGCCAGGCCCCCTCAGGGACCTGTAACGAAAGAGAGACATCTCATCGACCTGACGTCGCTGTTCTCCGCCCTGGAAGGGCAACCCCGCTGCGCCACTGCGGCATCGCCTCCTCCGACGACAAACCCCTTCCAGGCCCCGGACTTCGGGGAAGACGAGACTTTCCCCCTCGAGGATGCCCAGGAGCCCGTCTCGGGCACGCATACGGCGCGACCCAAGGCGGCCTAGCTCCCACGAGTGCGGTGGTCCGGACAGCTGACCGAGGGCCGTCTCCGGTGCTGCGGTGAGGAGTGCGGCCGTCTCGGTTCCCGTCTGATTCAGCCCCGTTCACCGTCGTTCAGCCAAGACCGTGTGCCGGGCCCTTCCCGTAGGCAAGCCGCCCACGAACGCAGGTGAACACCCCTGCGACCGACGCGGGCGGCGGTAAGGGGCTCTGCCGATACGCTCGCGTACTGGATGCTTCCAAGGAGGGGTGTTGTCGCCTCTCAACCGTGGAAGTGATCGCGCCGGGTCGCGACCACCCTGGGCGCCGTGGCCGGCCCCGATCTCGCCGCCCCGACCGGGAGCCTCGCCCAGTCCCTCTGCATGCCCACCCTCGCCGGACCCTTCCTCGTGTCCGGCGCCGCCTACATGCTCGCCGCTCTCGCCCTCTCGGGCATCGTGGGCGCCACGACCGGCTGCCCCGCGCTCGCGCTGACCGGCGGCCAGCCGTCCCTCGCTCTGCTCGCCGAGGAGTGGGACCCATGGCTGCAGTGGCCGGTCGGGAACTTCCCGCAGGCGTTCAGCCATGAGCCGTTGATCGACACGGCACTGCGGCTGACGGCGTCCGGCGCGCACGGGGCGGAGGATGTAGGCAGGCGGCCTGACGAGTTCTCCCTCGGCGGATGGCTGAGGAAACTGGCACGGTACGAGGAGAGCCCCCATGGATACTCGTCCACGCACCGCTGCGGTGCGCTCCCGGATGGTGGCCGGGTTCGGGGATGGAGCGATGGTGGTGCGTACGGCCGTCGCCGCCGGGCTCTCCTGGTGGATCGCGACCGCACTTCTGCATTCCGACTCGGCCTCGCTGGCGCCCGCGGGGGCGATTCTGGGGGGCTCATGCGACGCCGTTCGCAACCGCGCGCAAAAGCCTGCAGCGTGCGGCAGGGATCGGTGTCGGATTCCTGCCGGGCGTGGCAGCCGCCGCGTCGCTGGGTGTGAACGCGGTCACGGTGCTGCTTGCCACCCTGATCGGCATGTATGCGGGGAGACTGCTGCGGCTCGGACCGCAGATGCATCAGGTCGCCTTGACGGCGGTGCTGGTGATGGGCACCGCCGCTCACTTCGGATACGGTGCGACCCGCCTGGAGGACAACGTGGTGGGCGTCCTCATCGACACCCTGGTCGGCCTCCTGCTGCCCGCACCTGGATTCACCCGGCGTGCGGGCGAGGAACTGGCCCGTCTGACCCGGCAGATCGCCGACCTGCTGACCCAGGTGTCCGACCAGCTCGCCGCGGGTGACTGGGCGGCGTACAGCGGGCAGTGGGTCAGCCGTGCCCGGGAGCTGTCCAGGCGGCTGGAGTCGGTCCGCAAGGCGGTGCGCGAAGCGGAGGACGCCATTCGGTTCCGCCCCCGCGCAGGCAGGGCCCGACCCCGGATCGATCGGCTTGCCGAGGCCACCCAGTGTCTGGACCACGTCGGGCACCAGGTCCGCGGCCGGGGCCTGTACAACCTGACCTTCCGTGAAGGTCGGCCGCCCCTTCGCGGGGACCAGCACGACAGCCGTCTGCTGCCCGAACCCGCGAGCGCCCCGCCGGGTCTGGACCGGGTCCTGGCCGACCTCGCCGCCCTGCTCGGACTGCCGGCCGACGTACACGCCGTGGAAAACCCACCCGACACGGTCCTGCTCCAGCGGCTCAGGGCTGTCCTCGTTGCCGCCGAGGCCGCCTTCTCGCGTACCGCCCTCGACCAGTCGCCCGGCTATGCGGACCGGAAGGTGCTGTGCACGGCGGGCATCCTCGAGGACGCCCGCAAGATGATCCACGAACTCGACCCGGACATCGGCCCGCATCGCGGCGCCTTCCACGCATGAACGGGCAGCGGCGGGCGCGCACTGCCGCCGGCATCCGCCACGCAGGCCTGCGCACCGCTGCCCGGCGGCTGTCCGCCGCGCCGGGTCACCGTGGTCGTTCCTCCCCTTCCCGAACGGGTTCGGCTGCGGCGGCCGGGGGTGGCCATTCGGCAGGCGTGGCGTTGGCAGGCTGCGCGTGCCTCGGTGGCGAGCACGAGTGCCTGTCACAAGGGCCGGCGCCTGCCGGCCGACGCCGCCTGACGCCGTTCGCTCACCGGGAGCGGCCGGTGAACCGAGCATCCCGTAAGTGCCTTACCCGGTTGCAGTACAGCAGCGAATTTCAGCAACCATCAAAACCGAAGGTGGCCGCCGTCGGTCCCCTACGACTGTCCGACCAGCCTTCTGAACCGCAATGGCTGCCCAGTCGGTTCTCCCGAGTCTGGCCGTCCTCCGCCTCGCCGGCTGCAACCCGGATTCGACCGACCCCGAAAACGTCGCCCCGGTCAACCTGATGAACGGCACATCCAACGTCGCGCACATCTTCTGGTGTCTTGGCTCCAGGCTGTCCTGCTCTGGGTCGACGGGGGCACTGGCCACGTACAGATTTCGTCCTACGAAGTGCTACTGCGGATCAAGGCCGCCTCAGGCCCCGGGGACACGTCTGTGAAGATGACGCCCCCGGTCGTCGGATAGCCCTGAGCAGGTCGTATCCCTCGGTCAAGCCCGGATACGACCACTGCTCGGAGGGATCGTCTTCAAGCGCAAGGGGCTGAGCGTCACATGCCGACGTAAGCCATATCTGCCGTACGCAGCCGTACCTGTCTGTCTGTGCAGTTCTGTCGGCTGACGGTCTCCACCCTCGACGGGGCAGTCCACGACGGTCTCGCTGGACCCGCGCCACACACGGATCCGTGCTAGTTTGGGCTTAGTTGCAGTTGGTACCCATGAAAATCAGTGTGCGCCTGACGGTATATGACCTTCAGGCGTATTTTGTTTTCCCGGTGTGCTCCGGATGGGTCATTTCAGCAACCAGGGTTCCACGTGGAGTGGAACACTAGACGACCCATGTGAGGAGAAAAGCATGGCCACCGGTACCGTGAAGTGGTTCAACGCGGAAAAGGGCTTCGGGTTCATCCAGCAGGACGGCGGCGGCCCCGACGTCTTCGCGCACTACTCGAACATCGCCGCCCAGGGCTTCCGCGAGCTGCAGGAAGGCCAGCGGGTGAGCTTCGACGTCACGCAGGGCCAGAAGGGCCCCCAGGCGGAGAACATCCGCCCCGCCTGACGGTGTCCCGGGCCACCGGCAACGGCGGCGTAGACAGGGCCTGGGCCAGCGTCTCGACGAGCGCTGGCCCACGCTTTTTCGCGCAGCACCCGTGGGGGATCCCGGCGCCTGTCTGCGACCACCGGGACACTGGCATAACGTGCCCGAGGACGTCCCAAGCGGAGTAGCCGGGCGTTGCGCGGCTGAGGCAAGAGGCGCTCCAGGCAGAAGCTGGACCTGTTCCTTTTCCTAACTGGGCACTCCGCTGACGGGACTTCGATACGAGGTCGGAGCCGTGCTCGATGCCGCGCCGGGCGATGGCTGGGGTGATCTCGAACCGGCGGACCCGGTCGCGGTAGACGCCGTGGTCGCAGCCGCGGTCGGTCGGCATGGATGCGCCGGAGGCGGCGCAGCGGCTGACCGCGCGTACCACGGATCGGCGAGCTGGAACCCCCACCGGGCGAACGTGTGGTAAGTCAGGCGGTAGTTGATCAGCCATCCGCCAACTGCCAGCAACACCAAGCAACCGCTGCCCAGAGGACTCTGCGGACCCTCCGGCGGATTGAGGACGGCGCCGTCAAAGCCATGAAGCAAAGTCGATCAGGGTCTGCGAGGGGGCGTCAAGGACGCTCTCGGCTGTAGTGCAAGCTCGCTCAGTAACTGACGATGATATTGGGGCTCCTTGAAAATGGTTCTGCCCGCGATTCAGTGAGTCCGCAGGTCAGCCGCTGGCTGCGGGAACGCTCGTCCGGCACTTGGCGCCGACGAGTCAGTCCCACCAGAACGACCAGTGCGTTCGTTGCGGCAGGCTCTGCGCGTACGTGGGGAAGGGTGTCGGCGGATCGTCGACGATGTTGTCGGCGGTCGACAGGACATGCTCCAGGGCAAGAAGGTCCGCGTGCGCGGCGGTTCGCGGCGGGCGGGCAACGGAGACGAACAACTCGCCTCCCATTCCCACCACCCGGGCGCCGAATCGCTCTTCCCAGCTGCGCAGCAGCGCGCACACCAGCGGCAGCGGAGCCTCCGCATTCCAGCCGAGAAGTGCTGGGATATCGGCGCTGTGCTGTGCGGGGACCAGCACGAGGCTGCACCCGGCCGGCCTGTACGGGTTTGTAGCTATGAGGTGACCGATCGTGAGCGCTGCAGCGTCCGCCGGGGAGGGATCAGCGTCCGCCACCGGCGTCGCCGGTGCCAGACCCGGCCATGTCTCGAAGGGTGGGCCCGGATCGTGCGGCCACGGCGCGATGCCCTCGGGCACCGGCACCGGTGTCGGGTCCGTCCACCAGGACAGACGGCGGCGCCTGTAATCGGTGAAGTCCGAGGCCAGGACGTTCTCCAGACGGACAGCGGATATTTCTGCCAGATCTGTTGGACGACCGAGGAACGCCCCGCCCAGCAGCGGCACCAGTCCGGTGTCTTCTTGCCCGTGCAACAGGGGGCGCCACACGCCATCGACGTCAGACGGCAGTTCGTCCGCAACCCAGACGCACGCGGACCCCGAGGAGACGAACCGCCCCGGAGGAAGACCCTCTGGCAACGCGAAACCCATGCCCGGACGATAGACCTCGGCTCCCTTCGGTCGCACACCGCCCCATACGGCCGGGCTGCGTGTGTCGCCACTCGAGGTCTGCGCGTTGCGTGCCCGGTCCGACGCGACTCAACGGGGACTCACGGGGAACAGCGGCGCCGATCGCGCTCCGGCCCAGGTCAGTGCCCCACCAGGTCAGCCGCGATCCGCATACAGCGTCTTCCAAGCTGGGCCTCTACGGCACAGCCAGGCCACCGACCAAAGCCGTTCCGCCCGCTCCAGAACGGCTCCTGACTGATTCCCCTGGTGAGGGACGGTTCCACCTGGCGGTGGGTTTGGGATTTCAGCCCACAGTGGCTCGAGCAACGACGGCTCTCAAGAGTGTCGTGTAGATGAGCAGGCCACGTGCCGCACGGCCAGCAGCGCCACGTCGTCCTCGTTGTCCGGTGGACGCGCCCGCGCCAGCAACTGGTCCGTAAAGGACTCCAGGGGGCGGTGGGCCAAAGATGCGGCATGACGGCGCAGGCGGTTCAGCCCCTCGTCCAAGGTGTGGCCTGGGGACTCGACAAGGCCGTCGGTGTAGAGGAGCAAGGTTGCCCCGGGCGGCAGCTCCGTCGTCGCGTCGGGACGGTCTTGGTCGGGTGCGACGCCCAACAGGAGCCCGTGGCCCTCGGTCAGATACCGCGCCACGCCTTCACGGGTAACCAGCAGCGGAGGCGGATGACCCGCGTTGGTCCAGGACAGCTCGCACTGGCCGTCGTCTTTCTCCGTCATGCGGGCGAAGACCAACGTGGCCAGGGAGACCTCCGCGATGTCCCCCGTCGCCTGGTCGAGACATTCCACGATCTTGCTCGGCGGCTCCAGCTGGGCCCGGGCGTACGCGCGGAGCATGTTGCGCAGCTGGGCCATGCCGGCCGCCGCTTCCAGGTCGTGGCCGACGACGTCGCCGATGGCGAGAGCGGTGGCGCCGTCCGTCAGTGTGAACGCGTCGTACCAGTCGCCGCCCACTTGGGAGGCGTCCGGGGCGGGCAGGTAGCGGGCGGTCATGCCGCGGTCGGGCGTACGCGGGAGCTTGGGCAGCAGATGGCGCTGCATGGTCTCGGCCACCTTGCGCTGGCGCTGGTAGAGGCGCGCGTTCTCCAGGGCGAGGCTGGCGCGGCGGGCGATGTCCTCCAGCAGGGCGATGTCGGTGGCGGTGAACTGCTCGGGCTGGTCGGCACGGCCGAGAGTGAGGGCGCCCAGTACCTCGTGCACGCTGCGGAGGGGGACCAGGACTGCCGAGTGCATGCCGGTCGTCTCGAACAGACGCCGCTGCTCGACCGCAATACCCGGGTTGGTTCGCCCCCGATAGGTCTCCGGGCCGGCGAAGGTCGGCGCGACGCCGCGCAGGGCGCGGGCCAGGGGCATGGGGGGACTCCTGCTGCACCGGCGGCATCAGCCCCTGGAGGTCCTCCCGGAACGCCACGGTGTCCCCCTCGGCATGGGCGACGGCGAAGCGGACCACCTCGTCCTCCTCGCTGATCAGGTCGATGACGGCCCAGTCGGCGAGACGGGGCACAACCAGATTGATCAGGTGGCGCAACGCCTCGTCGATGTCCAGCGTGGAAGTGAGCAAAGTGGTTGTCTCGGCGAGCAGCGCAAGCCGTTCCAACTCCGAAAGCCGCCCGGTGACCGGGGGCCGCTGGGCAGGCTGCCCAGAACGTCCTGCGGAGTGAAAGAGGACGAGCGTGGCGGACGGCCGGAGGCCGACGCCGCAGGGAGTGGCCAGCCACGAGACCGGCAGCAACGTGCCGTCGCCGCGCTCGAGCCACTCGCCGTCACCCTGTTCCGTGCGCCCGGCGAGGACGCATTCCCTCATCCGGCACTGGGCCCTCGGGACAGGTTGCCCGTAGCTGGTGCGATGCAGCAGGTCGTGGGCGTCCTTGCCGATCAGAGCAGAAAGGGGGCGGGCCAGGAGTTGTTCGCCGCGCCTGTTGACAGCGATGATCAAGCCCTGCGCGTCCGCCAGATAAGCACCCGCGCCGAGGGCGTCGAGAGCCTTGGCGACCGTCGTCTGAGGACCATCCGGGCCTGTCATGGCGTGCCTCCCGCCACCGGGGAAAACACCTCGGCCACCCGTGCTCTCCTTCGGGGTTCCCCTGAAGGCACAGGTAATGCGCATAACAGGAAGGATCGATACAATTTTTGGCCGCTCAGCCTGAGCGTCCGTTCGCTGAGACGATCACAGAGGTCGAGTCGGTCACGTCGTCCATCGTCCACCACTGAGGACCTCTGGCGGCTGAGGATGGGGCCGCCTCCGGGCCGTCGGAGGGCGCTCAGGTCGCAGCGCTGATCGATTACACGGCCGCCGACGGCGTGGGCCGGATCGACTGGAGTGTGGTGAGCGTGGACTCCACGGTGTGCCGAGCTCATCAGCATGCCGCCGGGGCTCGTCGCAGGCCAGCCCGTGTGCCGGGGCGGCGCCATCGCCCCGCTGAGCACCGTTCCGACGAGGCGGTTGGCCGCTCACGGGGTGGTCTTACGACGAAGACCCATCGGACAGGCCTAGCGTGCCCGACGGGTCGGCACAGTCCCTGCGACTCTCCCGGCTACGCTCGCACGGGAGCGCCCCGCGGCACGTGGCTGCGGGGCGCCTTGTGGGGTTTAGTCGATCTGCTCCCCGTCGTGCGTACCGCCCTTGCAGAGGTTGTCCGCCAGATCGGGCGTTCCGCCGCCCTGCTTGCACTCAGAAGGGGTGACGTAAGATCGGGCACCCTGCGCGGTGGCGGTGGCGACGGTGGCGGCGCCTGCGAGGCCGAGTCCGACGAGGGCTGCCGTGGCGATGGCGGCGGCGAGGATTCGTCGAATGCGCATTTGGTTCCCCTTTCACGGATTGCCTCGGTTGGGGCACTTGTCAGCTTGATCTTCACCCATGTGGGTGGCACGTCATGTTGCGCCATTCGGGTGACAGTGCTGTCGGGTGCGGGGTCGGTGACGCGACCCGTCGGACAGGCCCTAGCGCCCTGGGTCCCGGCGGGCGGTGAACCCCGCTGCTGCACCATGGGGCGGATCTGGCTGCATGTCCATGGATGAGGCTGGTGACGGGGCCGGGTCGGGTACTCCCGTCGATGACAGCCCTTGTGGGTTTTTCGGCGCGGTGGTCTGCCCCGGTCCGACGCGGTAGGGCCGCATCATCTCGTTGTCCTCGTGTTCGAGCATGTGGCAGTGCCATACGAACAGGCCGGCACGGTCGAACGTCGCTTTCAGGCGTGTGACGGTCCCTGGGTAAGCGATGACGGTGTCCTTGAAGCCGCGTTCCGATGGCTCAGGGGGCAATGTGGTCTTCTGCCCGAACTTGCGCCGGTCGACGACCTGGAACTGGACCTCGTGAACGTGGATCGGGTGAGCATCGGCGGTGAAGTTGTGGATTTCCCAGATCTCGGTTGCTCCCAGCGCCGGATTCTCCGTCGCAGGGTCATCCCATCGCATGAGGACCTGCTTCCCGTGTCCGTCGACGGTCCCGAGAAGTGCTTCTCGGGGGCCGACATGCGGCAGAACAGTGGAGTTCTGCTCATTGAGGGAGACTCTGCGGATGCGGTCCACAGTGCCCAGAGGTACGAGTGGCGGCAAGGTCAGCTGAGACGGCGGCACGCTCGTGTCAGGCGAGGTGTGGGACTGGACGACGAACTTCAGAACCTGCCCGGTCGTGCTCGGGTTCGCGGGCACGAAGTCGGTTCCCGCTCTCCCCCCTTTGAACGCGGAGTCGGGGCCTTCGTTGATGAGGTACAGAGCAGTGCCGGCAGATACCGAGGTGAAGTCGATGATCACGTCGGCGCGCTCCGCGGGAGCGATGAGCAACTGCTCGAGTTGTACGGGCGCGGGAAGGAAGCCACCTTCACTTCCCAGTTGCCAGAGGGCAACGGCCGGGTCAGCGGGACGGCGGGCGGCGGGATCGGCGACGACCTTCAGAATGAGGAACCGCGCATTGCACCCGTTGAGCACACGGAATCGGTAGCGTCGGCGCTCCACGTCCAGGACTGGCCAGGTTCTGCCGTTGACCACCATCGTGTCGCCGAAGAACTCGGGATTCCAGATCGGCGGAACATCGCTGCCCGGCACGTAGGGGCCCTTGAATCCGTCGAAAACAGCGCGTCCCGCAGGGTAGAGAAGGCTGCCGTCCTCGTAGAAGGATCTGTCCTGGATCACGAGCGGGATCTCGTAATAGCTCCGACCCGGTGGATCTCCAGGACGGGGGGCGGGCCCAGGTAGGACGCCATCGGGCAGGTCCGCCGGCCCCCCGCGCAGAAGATAGAAACCGGCCAAGCCGGCGTAGACGTTCAGACGCGTCACACCCAAGGCGTGATCGTGGAACCAAAGGGTCGCCGCGCGCTCGTCGTTGGCGTACTGGAAGACGGCCTCTCCCGGATCCCATGTGACGCCGTAGGCGGCTGCGGCCTTGTGCTTGTACACGTCGTAGTACGTTCCGACCCGGGCGTAGCCGGCGGGGATGTCGACAGCCTCGGGAAGGTACCAGGCTTCGGGGTATCCGTCGCTTTCCTCCGTGTTCTGGCCTCCGTGCAGATGCGTCACGATCGGCACCGGGCCGGTGTACGGACCGGGCGTCGAACGGAACATCGGGTGCCCGTCCCGCTCCCCCGTCCCACCCGGCGGGTTCGCCCAGTGCAGTGTCGGGTCGACCGGCAGCAGGTGGGGCAGATGGTGGCCCGAGCGGTCGAGTAACTCGTTCTTCCACCGCACCCGCACAGGCGTGCCAACCCGAGCTTCCAAGGTGAGGGACGGGGAGTGGAAGGTGCCGGCTTGTCCCGTGGAGCCGTATCCCCACACCGTTGTCGCCGGCAAGCCGGGAGGCAGCATTTGCTGGCGGAACTGACGAGCGCCGATGGAGTAGTGGTCGATCCCACCCTCCGAGCCGCGGTCGGACCGCGGCATGACCGGAGGGACTACCAGACGTGTGCGGTACTTTCCGATACGTTCCGGATCCAGAGCCCTGCGCCCCGCCGGTGATGACAACCGCGCCGGGACGAACTCGATACAGGAGGGAAGGAGCACGAACGCGCCTCCGGTAACGGCAGCCTGGATGACACGCCGCCTCGTAGCCACACCCGTTCTCCGTTCGCCTTGCCGGACCAAAGCCGGCCCACGTCACACTCGCAGGTTTGCACAGACTGCTGTGCCCTGGGCTGCGCAGTTGCTCCGGACAGGGCACCCGGCGTGGTCAACGGGCGACACCCCGGCAATTCACGGCACATCGTCACCAGCGACAACACCGCTGGGGGACAAACCCGCTGCACGCCATCGGGCGGCACCGAGCGCACGTCCACCGAGTCCACCGCGGTCGAATGGCTCACACCCCACGAGGTCAGCCAGCGCATGGCCGAGGTCTTCGCGGTCCGCCTCCTGGACGCCTCGGACGGCGAGGGCCCGCACGTGAGAAGCCACGACGGCAAGCAGCCCCCTGTGCACCCGGGCCACCGCCCCGAGCGGAACTGCCCACGTGGCGCCAGACTGGAAGCAGCGGTGTTGAGCCTTCCCCGTGACGGGTTCCTCGTGTTGGAGTGTGCAGCGGAGGCGCACTGCTACGCCCAGGTCTGGCTCCGGCCTGACGGCACCTACGAGCTCGAATATCGTGATCGCAGTCCTGCCGAGCACTATCAGACACGGACAGTCTCAGCGGACAAGGTCATTGCAGCCCTGGTGGGCTGGGCGGCGGGCGAGATCGCCTGGCGGGATGCCTTCCAATGGAACTCGATCGGCTCCTGGTTCAGCGATTCCTAACCGAGCTCGCAAACAGACGGGAGGCCACGAAGGGTTCGGAGCTTGGGGCCGTCTCCGGGCGGTCCGACAGGAACCGGCGTTGACAGGGCACGCCCGATCCACGGGGTGCGGGTCGACGACGGGCGGGACAGCAGCTCGGGGTGGGGTCAGCTGACGCCTGTGCCGCAGTCGGTGCGGATCTCGGCGCTGGCAGCCATGGAGTCGTCCGCCTGGATTCCGTCGATTTCGACCGAGACTGCCAGCCGGTAGTTGTAGGTGCCGACCCGTCCTTGAGGGCATGGGGCAGACACTGCGTGGCCGGACTGGTCCTGCTGGGATGTCCAATCGGTCTGGCCATGATTGTCGTACCGGCGCCAGCCGGACCAACTGTCGCGTTCAATCGTGTAGTGCTGCCGCATCTTCGCGGTGCGTCCCGAGCAGCGCGTGTGGAAACCGGCGGAGTGGATCTGCGCGCGTGGCTGTGCGCCACCGACCACGATCTCGCCGTTCACAGCGACGGGTGAAACCGTCGTGGTGCACCACCACCCGTGCACAGCGATGATCTTCACGTAGTCACATGCGGTCTCGCTGCCCGGCGCGTGGTAGTCGGTGACGCGGACAGCATTGGGATCCTTGGGAGCAAGGCCGACGTCTCCGATCGTCATTCGCACCGAGCTGTCACGCAGCTCCTCCGCCCGCCACTCCAGCTTGGTCTGTATCGGCTCGGGCTTGACGCTGGGCGTTTGGCTCCTGGACGCGCACGGCGTCGCATTCGTCGGCAGAGCGGCGTGGCGCAGCCCCGAGTCTGCCGTGGATCGGCAGGCCGTGATGGTGAGCACTGCTGCGGCCAGCGCCGGGCCGGCCAGGATTAGGCGCATCGCCGCGTCTCCCCCGTGTGGACGGAGCGTGCTACCGCTCCGAGTCGCTTGCCACCGACGGTCATTGGTGGATGTGCGCCGAAGGGTAGCGCCGCTGAAAGCACGCCAGGGACCGCGCCCTGGCCCCGACGACCGCCATGCGGCTCCGCACGGATACCTGACGCGGTTGACGACTGGTGTGTCGCATACGTGTCGCAGCTCGCAAGAGTTGAGACCATCGAGGTCGGACTGTGCAGCTCAGAGCCCGTCTCGCCGCGCAGAGTCGCTCCAGGCCTGACTGTCCCGGCCCGTGGCGGCACGTTCCAGCTGGGCCCTCAGGCGGTCGGACTCGGTGTCGTCTGCGCGGGGAGCAGGAAAACTCATCGTCATCTCCGGGATCAAGCAGACGGTCGCAAGATCACGTTCGCCGATGTGTCGATTGCTGTGGATGCGCGCCGGTGGGCATGTCCGGTGAAGCTGGGCCGACCGCCCGGGCGAGCCGTTGCAAGTCTGCCCGGTACGCGAGCTGTTCCGATGGGACGCGGAGCCACGGGGAACGACGGGCCCGGCTGCGCTCTGTCCCAGGTCCGAGTCTCGGCAGGCAGGCCAGGGGCGCCATATATGCCGTCCTCCAAACTGGGGCTCTATGGCGCCTGGAGTCAGGGGTGTACTCGGGGACAGTCAGCTGTGATCATGGCTGGGCCCCGTCGTAACTCTCAGGGATGCCCCATGCTGCCAGTGCCAGACCGCGAAGACCCATTCGTCCTCCGTACCTACTTCGGCGACCACCCTGCGTGGGAAGCGCTCCAGTCAGCGATCCTTGGAGCAGATCCCGAAGGCGGAAGTAGCTCTGTCGGCTTCGTCGACGACCTGGCGTACCGCGACCTCACAGCAGAGCAGTTCACGGAGCTGATGCCCCAGGGCGATCACGACCCCACATTTCTCCTGCTGGCAGACGAGCGGGCCATGACCGACAAGGAGTACCCGATCCTCGTCCTCGACCTCTTCGAAGCAGGGCGGGGTCAGTCCTTTCGGGTCACCGCATCCGAGCTTTGGTCTATTGGCGCCAACCTCTCAATAGGGAACATCGACTTCGAAGAGTTCGCAGACGCTGTAGACGGGGACGGCGTCTTCCGTCGCTTCCCTGACTGAACCCGCGCGAATGCTGGAATCGCGGACAGGCTACGGCCGTGCCACTCCCGTGTCAGAACGGACGAAACCCACGGGGACTCGGGGTGCATAGGGGTACGTGCCGCCGGCCTCCGGCCAAGGTAGGGGACGCGCAGGCCACGCCTGTGATGGCCCACCCTCGCTCCTGAAGTGGTTGTCCGGCGTACTCACCGATTCCACACCCGCCGGAACTTTTCGGCCGGGATGGCATCCAGCGGATCCTCTTCAGGGTCGATCGCTTGGTCTGTCAGGCCCCGTGCTCGTCCTCCAGGTGCTCCCAGCCGTACCGGTGGAGTTGGCATGGGGTCAGAACCGTCGTGGCTGGGCGGTCGACTCCACGGCTTTGGGCAGCCACCATGGGGCGAGCCTCGAAGATCATGGCCCCGACGTCGTGCTTTACCGGGCAGGTTCACAGACTGCCCGACGCGCCGGAAGCTGACGGGGCCATGATCACTCGCCCCATGGCAGCTCCAGCCCAAAGCCGCTACACCGACCGCGAGCGCAGGCACGGCATGCATGATGGCGCACGTGCGGAACGCGGTGGTGGGTCAGGCCGGGCCGTCGGCGTCCTGCGTGGAGGCCGCGAACGCCTCGGGGCCCTGCTCCGCCGCCGCCGGGTCCATCCACATGACCTGCCAGCCGTGGCCGTCGAGGTCGAAGAAGCTGCGTGAGTACATGAAGCCGTAGTCCTCGGCGCCATCCGCCTCGGAGCCGCCCGCCGCGAGCGCAACGGCGCTGACCTTATCGACCTCATCCCGGGATGACACGCTGAAGCAGTACAGCGCCAGCGTGTGCGTGGTGGGATCGGCCATCGGCAGTTTCGCGAACTCCGCGAACTTCTCACGGCTGAGCAGCATGACGAAGGCGTGCTCGCCGACCATCATGCAGGCGGCGGTCTCGTCGGTGAACATCGGGTTGAAGCTGAACCCGAGCTCAGCGAAGAACGCCTTGCTGCGCGCGAGGTCTGCTACGGGCATGTTCACGAACAGCATGCGGCCGGGGTGTGCGGGATTGGTCATGGTGGGTCTCCAGTCGGTGGTTCGATGGCGTACGTCCTGGTAGACCGGCCCAGTCGGCGGAACTCATCGGTGGGTCTCGGCCAAGTCGCAGTCGCAGCGTTGATCGATATCACGGCCGCAGGTCAGACACCCTGTCCTTCACTTCTTCGGCTTCTGGTGGAGGTGGCCCCCTTGTCGACACGCGTGCCGTGCCTATGCGTGCTCTTGCCCGGTCGGGACCGTGCCCGTTCCGACGGAACACAGCGGGGACTCACAAGACGAGGCTCGCTCCAGGACACCGACTCGCGGACACCGACTCGCGCACTGACGCATGACGCCGAGGCACAGAAGCAGAAGCAGCTCCGGGGCAAACCCGATGAACCAGCCGGTGAGAGCTGCAATCGTCCCGATGGCCCAGGGTGTTTCGAACTCGATCCGGACCAGGTACCTGAGCATGAACGCCGAGCCCAGGAACACCCCGACATCGACCGGAAACCAGAAGATCATCGTGACGAGCTGGGCGTCCAGCACGCTGTGGGAGCACAGGAACCTAACCATGGGGTCGCACTCGCTGGGCGCGGCGAAGCCCACCCACGTCCGGACGAACAAAACGATGAACGGGATGTACCAGGCCGTCATGACGGCCAGGCTCCGCCAGGAGTCAACCGTTTGGAGCGCGGTGGTGAACGACCGCGGACAAAGCCGAACGGTGTCCTGCCCAGGGGGAACAGAACTTGAAAGCGAGTGTGTCCTTGCCTAGCCCTCGGTCCCGGTGGTGGGCCGGACTGCCCGGCGGCACCGGGAAACACTGAGCGCGTCGGCCCTGCGCAGCTCTTGCATGATCAAGGTGACGCTGCGCCCCACAGGTGTGTCCGAAACGCCCGCGTCGGCGACTCATCAGCCGTACTGCAAAAGCGTCGGCACCGGGCCCCGAGGCACCGGGCCGCGATCGTGGTCACGGTGGGTGCTTGAAGAGAACCAGCAACCCGAACGCGTACCAGCCGGCGAAGATCGCCCCGCACCCGTACAGGCAGCCTTGCACGGGGCGGGGCAGTCGGGCGATCGGCCGTACGACCAGCAAGAGCATGATCGGCAGGAACGGCAGGATGAAGCGGGCTTGGACAACGGTGCGCCCGGTGTGCCGAACATCAGCGCCCAGGCCCCGGCGAGCGCCAGCACCAATGGCCATGGCACCTGGCGGTCCACTGCCAACGCGACCACGCCCACTGCCACGATGAGGATCACCGTCAGCACGACCGGGTAACGGATGTCCGTGTTCTGGTAGGTGATCAGTTTCTGCAGGAACCGCAGGCTGCCCAGGCCGAAGTCGAATTGCTGGTCCCAGGCCTTCTCCACGATGAACCAGCCGTCGAGCCGGCCTATTCGGCTGCCCAGGTACAGCCAACTGAAGAGGAGTCCGAGCGGTGCGATGCCCATCGCCGCCCAAGGCCGCCGGCCGGCCCGGCGCAGCGTCAACGCCCTGATCGCGCTGATGGCTACCACTCCCACCAGCACGGTCGAGGTGGGCCGCACGGTGCCGGCCAGCGCGCAGAGGGCGCCCGCCCACAACCAGCGGCGCGCCACCACCGCGATGAGCGTCCACATCAGGAAGGCGGTGAAGGTGGCCTCGGAGTAGGGCACCCACAGGGCGAACGCGTACGGCGAGCACGCCCAGAGTCCCACGCAGGCGTAACCCGCGCGACGGCCGAACAGCGACCCGGCCAGCGTGTGTACCCCGGCCGCGGCAATCGCCGCCATGGACCACGAGACCACCACTCCGGCGTACGGGAAGGGCAGGAAGGTCACCAGGTGTACCGCGCGGATCAGGGCGGGCACCATCGGGAAGAACGCGAGGCCGCTGGGCTTGGGCAGTCCGCTCGGGGTGTACTCCAGGTGGTTCGGGTAACCGTGCTCGGCGATGTGCAGGTATCTCGCGCTGTCCCACCGCGTCAGAACGTCCGTGGGGTGGTAGCCGCGAAAGTGACTGATCGCCAAAAGCAAACCGAAGCCGGTCACGGCGATCGCCAGGTAGATCCCGGCCGCGGTCAGTGCCTCGCGGCGGTCGAAGCGCACGTTCACACGGCGGCCCGTCAGTGCAGTGCGTCCGAGAGCCGGACGAAGCTGTGGCCGGTTTCCAGCAGGTGGGGTACGGCGGTGGCGATACCCCGGGCGGTGCCGCCCTCGGGGTGGTTCATATGGCACAGGACGATCGATCCGCGGCGGGCGGACGCGACGGTGGCAGCGACCTGTGCGTGGGTGAAGGTGGCGCCGCCGTCGCCGTTGACCGAGAAGCTGACGAAGCGCTCCCCCAGGTCGGTGACGATCCGGGTCGCGACGTCGTCGCAGTACGCGGTGCCGGACCGGAAGAAGCGCGGCGGGGTGCCGAGCAGCCGCGTGAGCTTGGCCCGGTTGCCGGCGATCTCGTCATAGACCTCGCCCGCGCTGCGGGTACCGGGAATGCCGTAGGCAGAGCGTCCGGTGACGGACAGCGGGCGGTGCCTCGTGCCGTGGTTGGCGATCTCGAACAGCGGCTCCGCGGCCAGGCGACTGGAGACCGCCGGGTTGGCGTCTATCCAGCGGGAGTTGATGAACAGCGTCGCCGGTATCCCCCGGCCGCGCAGAAAGCGGATCAGTGCCTCGTCGTAGCCGCTGCCACCCGGGCCGCCGCAGGCGTCGAAGGTCAGCGCGATCACGCGTTTCCCGGTCGGCAGCGTGTGCACCACTCCGGGTCCGTCGAAGCCCCAGGTGCGCGGCACGGCGTGCCCGAAGCGGGCCACGATCGCGGCACGGGTGAGCGCGCGCGCCGCAGCGGCCGTCGTGGCCGGCGGCGCAGAAGCCGGAATGCCGGCATCGGTCGCCCCGGATGAGGGAGACGGGCTGGACGTGGACATCCCGCCACTGCTCCCGCTCCCCGGACCCGCGCAGCCCGCGAGCACACTTCCCGCCACAGCAGCCAGCACCGCCCGGCGCCCGGGTGTCATCCGCTCTCCCGCCTGATCGAAAGTCGCCGACGGGCGGACGCCCGTCACGGCAACCGTATGCGGCACAATTCCCGCGACCGGGAAGAGAGCGGACAAGGATCCGCCAACAAACCTTTGTCGATCATTTGCTTCGCCGGCCGCGGGAGCGAGGGTGGGGAAGGCTTCGTGGATGTCGTCGCGGATCCGGAGGCGGCGCCGTGGGCGAACGCGCACTCCACGAGCCGGCGTTGGGTGCCGAGTCCGGAACCGTGCTCGGTGCCGCGCCGGGCTATGAGCGTTTTCTCGCCGAGGTCCCGAACCAGCCGGCGGCAGTGGTCGTGGTCGTATCCGCGGTCGGCCGGCACCACATCCGGGCGGCGCCATCACGGTAGTTGGAGCGGCGGGTTCTCACGGCAGTGGTCCGGTGTCGTCGTCCCACCTGTGCAGCTGTCCGGTCACGTCTCTCACCTGCATAAACTGCCCGGACAGCTCGTAGTGCCGGTGTCCGGACTGTCCGGTCACAGGCGGCTGCAACACTCCGGGGTGTCGCAGCCAGTCGGCGAAGTCGATCTACCAGGTTGCTGTGGTGGCGGCTGCTGACGAGGGCCTGCGGGTTAGGCCGACGTCCCCGGTTTTGGAGGAGACAGCGCTGAGCGAAGGTGCCTGCGGGAACTCACGCCGAGCTTGGCGAATACGTTGCCGAGGTGCCACTCCACTGTGCGAGGGCTGATGAACAACTGGGCAGCGATCTCGGAGTTGGTGTGGTCTCCGGCCAGCCTGGCGATTTGGGCTTCCTGACTGGTGAGTTCGGCGACGGCGCCGACCGTTCGCTTGCGTACGGTTTCTCCGGTCGCCAGGAGCTCCCTGCGGGCGCGTTCGGCGAAGCCGTGTGCCCCGAACCGGTTGAATGCCTCGTAGGCGGAGCGTAGCTGGGTGCGGCTTTCCTGACGGCGGTTCTGCCGGCGCAGCCACTCACCGTACAGCAGACGGGTGCGGGCCAGTTGGACGGCGATGCGGCAGCGTCCGAGGTGCTCGATCGCCTCCCGGTAGAGCGCATCGGCGGCTTGGTCGTCGCTCAGCAGCGCTCGGGAGCGAGCCTCCGTGCCCAGGGCCCACTCGGTGCCGGTCGCACGCGTGCGCTCGGTGAGATCGTCCAGTGCCGCCTCGCCGGACTCCGGCTGCCCACTGCGGGCGGCCGCCTCGATGAGTTCGGCCAGCGACCACCCGAAGAAGCCCAGGTCTTCGTACTGGCATGCGCGCGTCGCGGCTGCCAGCGCGGCGTCGTAGCGGCCGAGTCCGTTGTAGAGCAGTGCGGTCGCGTACTCGGCCAGGCTGAGAACGCGTCCCTCGCCTCTGGCACGCACCTCTTCGATGGTGGACTCTATGAGGTCCAGTGCCGGGGACACCCGTCCTCGCCAGGCGGCGAGAACCAGGGATGTGTACATCATCGGTACGCCGCCCACCGCCTCCGAGATCGCCGTGGCCTCGTCGATCAGAGCGGCAGCGGTGTTGAATTCGCCGGCGTGGACGTGGGAGCACGCCTGGTAGGTCAGCGCCATCGGGAGGACAGTGAGCGCCCCCGCTTCGCGGGCGAGGCCGACAGCGCCAAGCGCCATCTCGTGCCACGCGTCGTCGTCCCACAGTTCCGGTGCGAGGGGCTCGGGTGCCACGCGGAACGCCAGCCACAGCCAGCGCCTTTCCGCCTCCGTCCCACTGGTTTTCTGCTCCTGCCGGACGACGTGCATGGCATGCCTGAGGGCGGCAACCCCGGCGACGTAGCCATCAAGGATCCGAACAGCGACGCTGTCCAGAAGAACGTCCACCATCCGCGGCGGCGTCCTCGGCGGCGGGCCGGCGCGAGCCGCCTCGGCCACCTCGCGCAGCCCGGGTCCTTCGCCCAGGCGGCCGGCAAAGCTCGCCGCGCCGACCGTCTCCAGGAAGGTGTCGCGCGCAAGATCGGCGTCGAGAGGTGCCAGCCGTTGTGCGGCATCGAGCAAGAGCCGGGGCGCTGCGCTACCGCGCACCTGGGAGAACACCAGCCGGGCGCGCAGCCGCTCGAGTCGGGCGCGCTGCAGGTCGTCGAGTGGGCCGGCCTCCGCGATGGCCAACAGGGACTGGGCCTGGTCGGCGCCACCGGCGTCGATGTGGGCCTGAGCGGCGGCCAGTGCACGGCTGACTCTGCGTGCGGCATCGGGGGTCAGTTCCGTCGCCTGCTGCAGGAACGAAGCCGCTGCAGCGATTCCTCCCCTGCCCTGGGCCCGACCCGCCGAGCGTTCCAGGTCAACGGCAATGCCCTCGTCAGGCCGGTCGGTGGCGTGAGCGCGGTGCCACGCCTTGCGATCAGGATCAAGGTGGGGATCGGTGGCCTCTGCCAGCGCCCGGTGCGCCGCCCGACGCCCCGGCGCGGACGCCCCCCGGTAGATGGCCGAGCGCACCAGGGGGTGGTGGAATCGCACCCTGGCACCGAACTCGACCAGTCCCGCAGTCTCGGCCGACGCTGCGGCATCGACCGGTATCCCCTGCAGAACGGCTGCGCGCCACAACAGATCCACGTCTCCGGTCGGCTCGGCCGCGGCGGTCAGCAGAAGACGCCGGCTGTCCACCGGAAGCGATCGGAACTGCTGGTGAAAGGCGCTTTCGATGTGACTTGCCAAGGGACGCCTGCCGGGCAGCCAGAAGCCACCCGACAGCTCGGCGGGCGCCAGCGCGTGTGGCAGTTGCAGCAGGGCCATCGGGTTGCCGTGCGTCTCGGCGACGAGCCGGTCCCGTACCAGCGGGTCGAGCGGCACGCGGACCGCCGAGGCCAGCAGAGCACGCGCCTCATACTCACTCAGGCCCTCGACAATCAGCTCCGGCAGACCGAGCAGCTCACGACCATCATCGGAATCCCGCAGGGCGAAGATCAAGGCGACCGATTCGGCCACCAACCGCCTGGCCACGAATGCCAGCACCTGCAGGGACTCCTCATCCAGCCACTGCGCATCATCGACAAGGCAGGCCAGCGGCCCGTCCTCGGCAGCGCCGGCCAGCAGACCGAGCACAGCCAGACCCACCAGGAACCGATTCGGCGCCTCACCCCTGTGTAGTCCGAACGCGACGGACAGTGCATCGCGCTGCGGATCGGGCAGCTGGTGGAGTCTGTCCAGCAATGGTGCGCAAAGTTGGTGAAGGCTCGCGAAGGGAAGCTCCATCTCCCACTCGATGCCCGCGACGCCGAGGGTGCGGAACCCGACGGCCTGGTCGGCCGTGTGGTCCAGCAACGCGGTCTTGCCGATCCCGGCTTCACCACGCAGGACCAGGACCGCACTGTTGCCCGCCCGGGCTGTGGCCAGCACCCGCTCCAGCGCCGCCAGCTCCTGATCCCGGCCCCGTAGCGCGACGTGAGAATCCATGGACTGTACACCCATAGGCTGGTCTTCCTGGGATGCGGCTTTGACGCGCTTTGGCGCGCTGTTTTGACCGTATTCCCTTTTGGTCGCTTTGAGTAGTTGTATGGAGATCGGCCCACCCCCGGGGGTTCGGCCACGGGGATACCCCGGGGGTTTCCCTGGGCCGACGCACGCAGAACTGGACGACTGTGGACGAGCCGGCGACAGAGGGTCGCCGACATTGCAAGGAGCACACCCCCCACATGTCTGACACTTCCGCATCGACGACTGTCCGCCCGTTCACGTTCGAGTTCCCCGAGGCGGAGCTCCAGGACCTGCGTGCGCGTATCGAGGCGACGCGCTTCCCCGAGAAGGAGACCGTCGACGATCAGTCCCAGGGCACCCAGCTCGCCACCATCAAGGAGCTGGCCCGCTACTGGGCGACCGAGTACGACTGGCGCAAGGTCGAGGCGCGGCTGAACTCCCACCCGCAGTTCATCACCGAGATCGACGGGCTGGACATCCATTTCATCCACGTCCGCTCGAAGCACGAGAACGCGCTGCCGGTGATCGTCACGCACGGCTGGCCGGGTTCGATCATCGAGCAGCTGAAGATCATCGAGCCGCTCACGAACCCGACGGCCCACGGTGGTGACGCCTCGGACGCCTTCCACGTGGTGATCCCGTCGATGCCCGGCTACGGCTTCTCCGGCAAGCCGACCTCCAAGGGCTGGGGCCCCGAGCGCATCGCCCGCGCCTGGGGCGAGCTGATGAAGCGCCTGGGCTACACCAAGTACGTCGCACAGGGCGGCGACTGGGGCGCGGTCGTCACCGACCTCATGGGCGTGCAGGAGCCCGAGGGCCTGGTCGGCATCCACACCAACATGCCCAAGGTGATTCCGCCCGCCATCGAGCAGGCCATCATCGCCGGCAACCCGCTGCCGTCCGACGTCGTCCTCGCCGACGACGAGCAAAAGCGCGCCGTCGAGCAGGTGGACTTCGTCTACCGGCACGTCTACTACGCCTACATGATGGCCTCGCGCCCGCAGTCCCTCACGGCGCTCGCGGACTCCCCCGTCGGCCTGGCCGCCTTTCTGCTCGACCACGACAAGGCCAGCCTGGAGCTGATCACCCGGTCCTTCGACGGAGTGAGTGAGGGCCTGACACGGGACGACGTTCTGGACAACATCACGCTCTTCTGGCTGACGAACACGGCGATCTCCGCGGCCCGCCTCTACGCAGAGAACAAGACTCCGTTCTTCGGTTCGAAGGGCGTCAAGCTGCCGGTCGCTGTGAGCGTCTTCCCCGACGAGCTCTACCAGGCCCCCAAGAGCTGGTCGGAGCAGGCATACCCGAACCTCGTCCACTACAACAAGCTGCCCAAGGGCGGTCACTTCGCCGCCTGGGAGCAGCCGGAGCTCTTCGTCGGGGAACTCCGCGCGGGCTTCCGGTCCCTTCGATAGATGACCATGTCCGGCCACCTGCATAGGTGAGAGTCGGGGGGTGGCCGAGGGTACTCGACTCCGAGTCACTCGGCCGCCCCTTGTTCCGACAGGCGAGCCGCTGGTCGGTGCGCGACACACGTCCGGCACGGTCTGTGTCGCTGGCACCCTGCGATGGGCTCCCCCGCAGGTCAGAGCGCTATGCGGAGCGCCTGGTGATCATCTCGTACAGGTCGGTGGCCATCGTGGTGGCCGCGGTGCGGCAGTCGACCGTTGCCAGGTCGGGTAGTTCGAGCTCGCCCCTGACCTGGTCGGTGGCGAGCAACACGAGGTTGTCCTTGTTCACGTGCCAGGACGCGGCGGTAGCAGCGGAGTTGAGCCGTTTGCCCAGGGCGCGCATGTTCAGGTCTTCGGGGCCATCAGTGCGTCAGTGTCCACATGCCCGATGGCGGCAGGGACGATCTGGTCGCGGGTGAGGGTGTTGCGCGCCACGTCCTCAACGGTACGCAGCAGCTTGCACTAAGTTCAACCTTCGACTTGCACTAAGTTCAACTGGCCGGTTACGGTCAGCTCCATCAGCCAGTTGAACTAAGTGCAAGTCGAGGGGTACCCATGAACACGCTCGCCGCTGTCATGCAGTTGCTCGTCGCCGCCGCCTTTGTCAGCATTCCGGTGGTCCGCCACCGCTTCGGTCCCGCTGCGAAGGCCGCCGCCGTGGATGAGCTCAGCCGCCAAGGCGTCCGCCCGGAGGTGCTGGAGGAGAACAGGCTCCGCTTCGACGCCGGCGGCCACGAGACCGCGGCACCGGCGGCCGTCGCCGCGGTGATGGCCGCCACCGCCGCCTTCAACTTCGCCGGCGCCGACCTGGCACAGCTACTGACCTGGATCTTCTCCTCCCTGGTCCTGCTGATGAACGCGGGCATCGTCTACAGCAACCTCACCGCGGTGAAGTCAGTGGAGGCCGCTTTCCGCCGCAAGGGCGACCCGGAGCTGGCCCGGATCAAGGTCGCGCCCTTCCTCCAGGCCGCCGAGAACGCCTTCCCCCACTGGGTGCGCGCCCAGGCCTACCTCCGCAACACCACGGTCTTCGCCGGCTCCGCCATCGCTCTGATCGCCGTTTCCCTCGGCTGACGAATCCACCCCCCGTAGAGTTGCCTCTTGATCTTCTTGAGGCGGTTCGCGGCGCCTCGGTGCCGCCGGAGCTCCAGTGCAGGGTCAGCCGGCGGTCACGGCGTCGAGGTCTCGGAGCATGCGGAGTGCGAGGCCTGTGAGGCCGGGCAGTTGGCTGGCATCGAGAGCGTCAATCCATGCGGGGAGCCTGAGGCCGAGGCGGCTGGTGCGGATCTTGCTCAAGTCGCGGACTTGCTGGGCGGCGTCATCCAGTTCGGAGCAGCGGGCCAGGACGTCCTTGAGCGCGCCGCGCACGTCCTCGCTCAGGGCCGTACGGTGGCGGGTGAGCCAGCCGGTGACCCGTCGCACCGTCGGCGGCGGAGGCCATGCCTCAGGTACGGCAGCGGCGCGCAGGGCAGCGATGTAGGCGCGGACCATCTGGTAGCTGACTGGGCGTCCTCGGAGAGCAGTTCGCGGTGCAGGCGCGTGACACTCGTGCATCCCGCGGCGAACCGCGCTCCAGATAGGGCTTGTGGGGGGGCTTGCGGACAGAAGCTGACCTAAAGGCTCCGTACGGTCGTGCCATGACACGGACGCAGAGGATTCTTGTCACCGGTGCCACCGGAACCGTCGGCCGCCAGGTCGTCGCCGAACTGCTCGCCCGCCGCCATGCGGTCCGCGCCCTCACGCGGGATGCGGCGAGGGCGGACCTCCCCGCCGGTGTCGAGGTCGTCCAGGGTGATCTGACCGAACCGGCCAGCCTGGTTCCGGCTTTGGAGGGCGTCACCGGCCTCCACCTGATCACCTTCGGCGGGGCCCGCTTCGTCCCGCTGGAGACCGGCCTGCGGATCCTGGAGCCGGCCCACGCGGCCGGCGTACACCGGGCCACCGTGGTGCATGGCGGCGGGCCGTCCTTGCTGGAGGACGCCGTGCGTGCCGATGACGATGTGGACTGGACCGTACACATGCCGGTCGAGTTCACGGCCAATTGCCTGGAGTGGGCGAACGGGATCGTGTCCTCGGGCGAAGTCCGCGAGCCGTTCGTCTCCCGGCTGAGTGCCATGGTCCACGAGGGCGATATCGGCGCCGTCGCCGCGGTCGTGCTCACCGAAGAGGGCCACCGGGGGCCAGGAGTACGTGATCACCGGCCCCGAGTTGCTCACAGTCGGCGCCAAGGTGGCGACGATCGCTGCCGCCCGCGGCCGGGAGATCGCCCTCGTCGAGCTCAGCGAGGAGCAGGCCGTCGCGGAATGGCGGGCGGCGGGCCACCCGGAGGACGTGATCGGCCTCCTGACCGAGGCGTACGGGAACACCCCGGAGGTGGGCCGTACGGTCGTCGACACCGTCGAGAAGGTCACCGGCTACCCGGCCCGCACCTTCGCCCAGTGGGCAGCGGAGCACGCGGACGCCTTCACGGCAACAGCCCCCGTGATCACGGCATAGCCTCCCGCGTGGTATGTGGAACGGACACGGAAGGAACCGCATCACAGGTGACGAAACGACGTCCGCGTCCGGCCCGACCCGACGAGGCCGCGTGACTCCCGATCTCGTGAACATCGGCTATTCGCGCGAGTATGCGACTCCCACTCTCGTGTCGAACGACGTCGTCACTCACGTGCATGGCCAAGAGGCCGTCCGTCCTCGCCGACGAACTGCGCACGTTCTTCGCCCTCCTGAACTGAGAGGTCAGATGGCCACCACTTCGCCCCGGCCCGCCGACGTACTCGACCGGCGGGCTCTCAACCGCGCCTTCCTGGCACGCCAGTTGCTGCTGGCACGACGAACGATGCCGGCGGAGGAGGCGCTCGAGCACCTCGTGGGTCTGCAGGCACAGGCACCCATTCCGCCGTACTACGGCCTGTGGACCCGGCTGGAGGACTTCCGCCCGGCGGAACTGGCCGGCCTGCTCACCGAACGGCGGGTCGTGCGCATCGCACTGATGCGGGGCACCGTGCATCTGGTCACCTCCGCCGACTGCCGCAGGCTTCGGCCCTGTCTGCAGCCCTTCATGCAACGAAGCCTGATCACCGCCTTCGGCAAAGACCTGCACGGGCTGGATCCGGCCAAGGTCGCGGCGGCCGGCCGGGAGCTCCTGGAACAGTCTCCTCTGACCGTCAGCGACCTGAGCGCCTCCTTGCGGACGACCTGGCCCGACCACCCCGCCTCCGCACTCGGCAACGTCGTACGCAGTCTGCTTCCGGTCGTCCAGATCCCGCCCCGCGGAGTGTGGGGTCAGAGCGGACGGACGACATACGCCACGGCGGAGGACTGGCTCGGCGCCCCGCTGGACCCGGAGCCCGACGTCGACACCCTGGTCCTGCGCTATCTGGCAGCGTTCGGCCCTGCCACCGTCAAGGACATCCAGGCGTGGTCGGGGCTCACCCGGCTGCGCGCGGTGACCGAGCGCTTGCGCCCGCAGCTGGTCTCCTTCCGTGACGAGGACGGCCGAGAGCTGTGGGATCTGCCCGGCGCACCGCGTCCGGACCCCGACACGCCCGCGCCGGTGCGCTACCTGGCACCGTACGACAACGCGATCCTCTCCCACGCGGACCGCACCCGGATCATCAGCGACGAGCACCGCAAGGCCATCGCGACGAAGAATGCCGTCATTCCCGGGACGATTCTGGTCGACGGGTTCGTCGCCGGAGCATGGCGGACCGACCGTGCGCGCGGGGCGACGACTCTCGACGTCCAGCTCTTCCACCCGGTGAGCAAGCGCCGGCGCGCCGAACTCGCGGAGGAAGGGGAACGTCTCCTGCTCTTCGCGTCGGACGGCGCGGCAGGGCGTGAACTGCGCATCACCGACGGCTGACCGCGATGCCCCAAGGGAAGCGCGGCCCCTCTCACAGACTTCACCGTCGTGAAGACGGTCAACAAGTCCGGGAAGCCTTCCAAGTACGAGGCGACCCTGAAGGGTGAGGACTCCTGGCGGGGAGTCGTTCGCTTCGGTAACCCGGGACCGCTCCTCGAGCGGCTGAAGCCGGGCGACCGGGTCACCGCCACCGTCTGGCACCGCGACATCGTGGTGCTCAGCAAGGAGGGGGCCTGGCAGAACACCTCCGATGCGCCCCGTGACGAGCTTCAGATGAACGCCGCCGTCGGCATGCTCGCCGCGCTCGTCGCGGTTGAGGCATTCGTGTTCGGCGCGGTACGCCTTGCCAGACCTCGCGGCTACGAGCCGTTCACCTGGAATCCGTACGGCGCACAGCTGCTCATCATCAGTACCGTCGCCTGCTTCGGGGTGGGGCTGCCGGCCGTGTGGATCGGCATCCCATGGTGGACCGTGCCCCTCGTCGTGGTGTGCGCGGCAGGGCTGATGCACCGTCGCCTACGGCGCCGAGTGGCAGGCGGAGTGTGACGGCCCGGGCGCATGTCGGCGTGCTCGTGCGAGGGGCGTGCGAGCCAGACAAGATCAAACGGCCCGTACACCTCCCCCCGCAGGTCACAGCCATCATCAAGCCTGTCACGAGCGTGCTCTCCGGAGCCGTGCGCGCAGGTTCGAATCCTGCCGGGGGCACTTCGCCTCAACCAGCACGATCATGCGGTTGACAGCGCAGATGCCTAACGCAAGGAGCGGGACCCAGTCTCACCGAGTCCCGCCGACCTCCCCACCGACGCGGTCATCTTGCCCGGTACTCCGGTCCACCCGAACTCCGCAGTGGCAATCGCCCAGCAAGCAACCCCACCGAATGCCGCGGCAATTGCGATGAGACCGGTCATGAAACTGCGAAGCCAACGCCTGCGAGAGCTCTCATGTATCGGCAGCCCGCGGGAGCCGGTTGATTCTGGTCGGGCCTGCCGAGTACGTTCCCAACGCCGTTGAGGACGCTGGTATGTCTTCCGTCTCGGCCGGGCACGGCGGGCCCGTGCTGACCCTGTGCTCCTCGACACCGCCACCGCACCCCTCTCCGCGCCTGACGCGGCGGCGAAGTCCTCCAGGCGTCCGGCAAGTAGCTCTAAAGTAACCCGGAGTGCGGGCCCGGGTAGTGCGCTGCGGCGGCACCCGCCCGTAGGACAGTCACCGTGCCGTGCGAGTTCGCAACAAGCGCCTCCCCGCCGTCATCGCCCTCGCCCGCCGCCGCGTCGACGTCCTCTGGGCCCTCCTACGCGACAACCGCCCCTTCACCACCGCGCCACCAACCCGGACAACAACGATCGCAGCGGCCTGACCGGGCACGAAGCCCTCGGCCCTCCCGATTACCGACGGTGCACACCGGGTGTGGCTACCTTGGCGATCAGCCGACTGAGGAGAGGATGCATGGGCCACGCGCTCATCCGCCCACGCCATGTCCCCGCTGCGGAGCAGCAACCGACCGCGTCCTCACCGTGGTCGTCCCCACCACCACCGACGAGGACGACCTCTTCCGAATCACCCACAGCACCTCAGAGTCACTGCCCACACACCTCACCTGCGCCGACTGCCGTCACGAGTGGGGATGGGAAGAAGGGACTGGGACTCCGAGGGGTTGACCGGTCATTAAGACTCCACCGCCCGCGGGCACGCCCCCTGTCTTCGACCCGCAGAGCTATGATCGCCAGAGTGGATGACTCCCTGATACCCCGAGCTCTGACCAGTGAGGCGCAGCTCCGAGAGTTGTACGCGGACCCCGGAGCGCGGGCGGTACGCAAAGAACTCGACCACATCGACGAGATGTCGCGCCGCCTCATAGCGGTCTCGCCCGTGGTGTTCGTCGCCACCAGCGATGCCAATGGCCGCTGTGACGTGGCCCCTCGGGGCGGCACCCCCGGTTTCGTCACGGTCCTCGACGAGCGTCATGTAGTGATTCCGGACGCGACGGGGAACAATCGGCTGGACAGCTATCGCAACATCCTGGCCAACGGGCACGCCGGGCTCAACTTCGTCATCCCTGGCCGGGACACGACGCTTCGTGTCAACGGCGCAGCCTGGATCACGGCCGATGGAGACCTGCTGGCGCGGCTGACCCCGGTCGGCAAGCCGCCGAAAACTGCGCTGGTCGTGCGGGCCGACGAAGTGTACGTCCACTGCGCTAAGGCCTTCGTCCGGTCGAAGTTCTGGCACCCCGAGGCATGGCCGCTCAAGGAGGAGCAGCCGACGTCGGCCGAGGTCGCTCTTGCTCATCAGCGCGACCCCGACTTGACGCTCGCCGAGGTCGAGCAGGATCAGCGTGACTCCCTCCTGCACCGGCTGGCCTGATATCGGTTCGCCGCGAAAGAGCCGGAGGGGCCGTGGCGCGAGGCCCTGCTGGCCGTGCCGGACGGGTTCGGCCTCGATGAGGACGAGGGCTAAACCCCAGCCACAACTGACGGCGACGTCCGCGAACGCCACCTTACGCAGCCGTACGTCATCAGCTGTCAACCTCGGTCGCTGTCGGACCGGAGGATGATCCACTCCGCACGATCAACTCGCCTGAAAAGCAGTCGGCTGTGCCCTGCGCGCCCGTTTCGTGCCCGGTCCGGCGGGACGCAGCGGTGACTCACCGGAACAGCGGTGCCGATCGCGCTCCGACCCAGGTCAGGGAGTGCTTGGTCAGCCGTCATCCGCATACGGCGTTTCCCAAACTGGGGCTCTGCCCTGCTTCTGGGCGATCTAAATGCCTTGGTCGCGACGGCCGTAGCAGGAACAATCGCTGGTCATGAGTTTGGTATCCCACTGGCCTCTGGCGGGACTGCGGCTGACTACGCCACGACTGGAACTGCGATTGCCGAATCTCGATCAGCTGGTCGCGCTGGCTTCCCTGGCAGCCGACGGTGTTCATGACCCGGCAGTGCAGCCATTCACCGTGGCATGGACCGATGTCCCGCCAGAGCAGCGGGCCCAGAGCGTCCTGCAGTACCACTGGCGCTGCTGGGGCGCGTGGAAGCCGGAGGACTGGGAGCTCAACTTGGTGGCACTGCGAGACGGCGTCGCTGTCGGGACACAGGCCGTCGGTGCCCGGGACTTCGAAATCCGTCGTGAAGTCGGTACCGGTTCGTGGCTCGGCAGGGCGTACCACGGACATGGCCTGGGGACTGAGATGCGCGCAGCGGTTCTGCACTTGGCCTTCGCTGGACTCGGTGCACAACAGGCCGTCTCCGGGGCGTACACAGACAATTCGGCCTCGCTGGGGGTATCGCGCAAACTCGGCTACCGCGACGATGGGATCGAGCGACACGCCGTACGCAGCAAGCCCGCTGTGCTGCAAAGGCTCCGACTCACCGCCGAACAGTGGCAAGGTAGCCAACGAGTCCCGGTGACGATCGAAGGCCTGCGGGAGTGCCTGCCCTGGTTCGGCCTGAGCGAGCACGTTGACATCCAGGGTTGACATCAACGAGGACAGACAAGGATGGACTGAGGCGACGCTCCTCTGAAATGGCCCGGCGAGCGGAAGCAGCCCAGCAGGATCAATGGCGCAGCTGGACCGGACTTGTAAAGCGGCGGTCGTCGGCGGAGAGTGTTTTGAGGCGGCGGCGCGAACGGAGGCGATCGTGGATGCGTCTGAAGCCGGACGGTGGTGAGCGGAATGGAAGCCCTGCCTTTCGTTGACGAGCATCGTGTGCTCGTGTCTGCGCCGGCTTTCGTGGTTTGGAGTGCTCTGGCTGCGCAGATCCCGCAGTTCACCGGCTCCGGAACGTTCGTCCGCTTGCTGGGCGCTTCACCGAATCAAACCGCTGGCGAACCCGTCGCCACGGGCGCGACGCTCCCAGGCTTCCGCGTTGCCGAAGCCGTCCCCGAACGCTGTCTCCGATTGATCGGACGTCACCACTTCTCCCAATACCAGCTGCTGCTCACCCTCGCCGAACACACCAGCGGGACGCTGCTCAGCGCTACGACGTATGCGGCGTTCCCGGGGCTGCATGGGCGGCTCTATCGCTTGATCGTCATAGGCTCCCGCGTCCATCGCGTACTAGTGATCCGCCTTCTGCGCGACGTGCGCCGCCGGGCCGAAGAGGCGGCGAGCGGCGCATGACCATCTTGTCGGGCGTGGGCTATTCGTGAACAAGTGGCGCGACGTGGACGAGCCACAGGCGGCGTGACCTACTCGAACGCTCGGGAGCCAAGTCCCCTCCGGATTCATGTGTGCTTCAAGTCGCTCCGCCAGGTCGGTCTGTTCGGCATACTCAGGCGCCTGGACTGTGAGCGCAGGGGGTGGGCGATGTACGGCCGGAGCGATCAAGCATGGGATCAGTTGGCCAGTGCCGGCTTGAAGTTCCGCATTGAGCGGGCACAGCTCCGCAAGGTCACGCCCTACCCAGTTTCGTCGTCCGGCGCCTCGACGATGGCCGCAAGGTCGTAGGGACCGACGGTCCAGTAGATATTCAGGAGCTGCGCCCCGAACTTCTGTACCGCTGAGCCGAAGGCGTCGGCGCGCTTCGCGCTGTCCTTATAGTTGCGGACTCCTTGATCGGTCCAGTTCAGCAACGCGATGTACGTCGCCATGTCCGGTCAAGCATGGGCACGTGGGCCAGAAACTGCACGAGGTACGCACCCGAACGTGAAATTTCGAGCGCCCCCGGCAATCGAGAGAGCAGGCTGACGTCCACTCCGACATCAACGACACCCGATGCGCTGTACTGCTCCTCATCCGCTCCGGGTGCTCTGTCGAGCGCCACCGGCGCTGTCGCGATGCTCGCGCACCGCGATCCGGGCCAGCTTCGTCAGCATCATGCCGTTGCGGATCGAGACGATGTAGTCGACAGGGAGCCCGTGCATCCGGATGCCGGGACCCCGTAGGGGGTGCCAGTCGAGAACGAAAAGAGTGTTCTCGCCCCAGGGGATCAAGTTCATGGCAATACGGGCTGCGCCGAAGGGGTCTGCCTTCGCTTCAAGTTCCAGACGGCGTTCCGGCTCACAGATGCGTACGACACAGGTGTCATCGAGGGCCAGTGGGCCGACACCGACTCGGACTTGGAGGCGGGCGCCTACTTCCGGCCAGTGCGGGTCAGCGGCGATGACCTGTTGCGTTCCTGAGACCCATTCCCCGTAGCGATGGCCATTGGACAGCAGGCCCCAGACTCTGGACGGCGAGCTCAGGATCAACCGGAGGTTCCGGGCCACATCACCCACGCTCCCTCTGTCCGCTGCTCCTCGACACTAGCCGCGCCGGACACCTCCAGCATCCGCAATCGTGGTCAGGCCCGGCACCCGCACGGCATCGTGCGCGCCCAAGTCAGCAGGCAGGATCACAGCCCTGATCGGCGCTGCCCGTCCAACTGGCGCCGAGTTGTGCGCTCGTCCAACCAGGTGACGGCGGCGACCGTCCGAGCTCGGATGCCCCGGTCCCGGGTCGGCTGCCGTTTCGGCCTTAGATCGGCATCGAGATCATCACCGCCTGGTCACCATCGGCGGTGTCGCCAGTGTTCCCGTGACAGCCCACAGAGGGCGGAGTGGGACATGGCCGCGTGGGTCCGGCCGGGGTTCACACATCGACAGGCTGGTCGGAGACCAGCACGTTACTGCCCGCGTGATGACACGGTCAGGCTGGCTGCCACAGCTCGATCCGATTGCCCTCAGGATCGGTGACCCAACCGAATCGACCGACACCCTCCATGTTTTGAGTCTCGTGGGCCACGTCCGCTCCCTTGGCGCGCAATTGCGCGAGCATCGCATCCAGGTCGCGGACTCGGAAGTTGAGCATGGTCTGCTGAGCTCGGGCCCCGAAGTAGTCGGTCTCGGACTCGAACGTCGCGGACACCGTCGCACCGGGTTCCTGATGCCACAGCCCGTTCTCATCGGCGTCCAGACCCAGGCAATCGCGATACCACGCGCTCAGGGCCCCCGGGTCGGTGGCCCGCATGAAGTATCCGCCGATTCCAAGCACACGTTCCATGTCGCTGTCTTGCCAGGACGGCGATCGGGCGCGCGGGCACCACACCAGCGCCTGCTTCACACCCCTGTCTCAATCGTGGGGGAAGTCGTCAGAGCACCTTGAGCAGGCGTTCCGCCAAGACGGATGCCGAGGCAGGGTTCTGTCCGGTGAACAGGTTGCGATCCACCACCGTGTAGGGCTTCCACATCTCGCCCTTGGTGAAGTCGACGCCCATCTCGATAAGCTCGGTCTCGACGGTCCACCTGGCCCGCTGGGCGAGCCCGACCGCTTCCTCTTCCTCGTTCGTGAACGCGGTGACCCGGTAGCCGACGAACGGCGACTTGCCATGGATCCTGGTCGCCAGCATGGCCGCCGGCGCATGGCAGACGATGGCGAGCGGCTTGCCGGAAGCCAGGGCCGCCGTCAGCAGCCGGCCCGCGTCGGCATCGAGGCACAGGTCCTCCATGGGCCCGTGGCCACCCGGGAGGTAGACGGCGTCGTAATCCTCCAGCCTTGCATCCGCCAGTTGAATTGGGCGCCGCAAGACCTCCGCGGAGCGGATGATCGCCTCCAGATCGAGTGCGATCTGGGCGCTGCCGGCCATCTCGGGGCGCAAGCTCATCATGTCCACCGTCGGTACGACCCCGCGAGGGGTGGCGACGACGATCTCATGGCCGGCCTCGGTGAGGGCCTTGTACGGGGCCGCGAACTCTTCGGCCCAGTAGCCCGTCGCGTGCCTGGTGCCATCCTTGAGCGTCCAGTACGCCGTCCCGGTCATCACGAAAAGCAGTTTTGCCATTGGACAATCGCCTTCCCGTCCAGATCCGACATGGTTAGCGCATATCCCCCAGTCAAAGCATGGTCTGTGCGCAAGTCATCCGCGAGGTGTGCGGTGCTGTCGAAGACGAAAGCGGACCTGACCTGCCATTTCCTTGAATGACGCGCCATCTCGAGTACACCGCCGCCTCGAGATCATCCAGGGCGCCACGAACGGCCTGGGACGGCCATCCGGCCGAGGCACAGAGCTTCGCGGTCACCTGCCACGCCCCGGACGCACCGACGGACAGCGGGGCGGGAGGCAACCCCCGCCTGGCTTGGCTTCCGGCCCGTGGCCCACGCCTGGAGCGAGCCATGCTCACGCCGGTCTTCGGGGTCCTCGCCTGAGCAGGACGACGGCAGGTGAAGCCCGGCATCGCCCCTGCGCGGCCCCCGGTCCTCGAGGATAGGGGCCAACGCGCGTTGTCAGCCACGACGGTGTCGTCAGGGTGCGTTCGGTCCCGAGACGATCGGGCCGTTGTGACGGGCGTCCACGGGGTCGGCGACGGGGAGGGTGGTGAAGAGGGTCAACGTGACACAGCAAGCAGCCAGGGCAGGAAGCAGCACCCGGGGGCGCCACGACGAGGTGCGAACGGGACGCTCGATCAGTCGGTAGCTGCCCGCGCAGAGCAGGACGGACGCGCAGACGGCCACGGAGACCTTCGTTGTCTGACTCCACTCCGGGTGGTTGACACCGAGGTAGACCCATACGGGCCAGTGCCACAGGTAGAACCTTCCCTGGGTGGCGTGCCATGACGACGCCGCCCGCGGTCGAACAGACATGCCCCTCCTGAATGCAATTGAGCAGGCTCTACTAGGATCTGGGGCGCGTCCGGACGTAGCGCAGAGGCAGGCGCACGCACTGCGTAGGCGAATCACGCCGGTTCGAATCCGGTCGCCCGGAGGCGTCCGGGTCCCGTAGAGCAGAGGCAGACTCGCCGCCTTGTCAGGGCGGATACGCCGGTTCGAATCCGGCCGGGACCACGGTGCGGCACGGACACGGGGCGGGAACGGATGGGCGAGGCGACCGGCGGGACGATCAGCGAGGCCGAACTCGCGGTCTTCCACCAGGTGGTGGGCAAGCTGCGGGCGCTGCCCGTCGACGACCCGGTACGGCTGCGGGCCGAGCAGGTCGCGGCCTCCTTCGCGCGCGACGGGCGTCTCCGTCGGCGCAAGGCCCGGGGCACCGAGGTGTCCGCGGCGGATGCCGCCGCGATGGCCGCCACCGCGACCGGTGCCGCAGACCGGCGCGACGACGCCCCGCTGGCCGTGCCCGGCAGTGGAGGAGTCTTCCGCAAGCCACGCCACTGCTATGTCTGCAAGTCGTCCTACCGACAGGTCGACACGTTCTACCACCGGCTGTGTCCTGACTGTGCCGCCGACAACCGGCGCCGCCGCGCCCTGAGCACCGACCTCTCCGGTCGCCGCGCCCTGCTGACGGGCGGCCGGGTGAAGATAGGTTTCCAGCTGGCGCTGATGATGCTGCGGGACGGTGCCGAAGTGCTGGTCACCTCCCGCTTCCCGCACGACACCGCTCGCCGGTTCCGCGCCGCGCCCGGCAGCGAGGCGTGGCTGGACAAGCTCACCGTCCTCGCCGTCGACCTGCGCGACCCGCGCCAGGTACTGGGCCTGGGCGAGGAACTGCGGCAGGAGGGGCGGCCGTTGGACATCCTCGTCAACAATGCGGCACAGACCCTGCGTCGGCCGCCCCAGTCGTACGCGCTGCTGGCCGCCGGCGAGTACGACGCCCTGCCCGAGGGCGCCCGCCGGGCGCCCGGTTTCACCCCGATGCGGCTGCTGCCCGGCTCGGCAGTGTCCCTGCCTGCCGTGCTGCGCGAGGCTGATGAGGCCGGGCTGCTGCCCGATCCGTCCCCCGAGAACTCCTGGTCGGCCCGGCTCGGCGCCCTCGACCCCGCCGAGGTGCTGGAGACCCAGCTCGTCAATGCCCTCGCTCCGGCGCTGTTGTGCGACCGGCTGCTGCCGCTGCTGCTCGCCTCCCCGCACGCGCGTCGCTACGTGGTCAACGTCACCGCTGTGGAGGGCAGGTTCGCCGTCCGCAACAAGACTTCCGGCCATCCGCACACCAACATGGCCAAGGCCGCGCTCAACATGCTCACGCGCACCAGCGCCGCCGAACTCGCGGAGCAAGGCGTCCATATGTGCGCGGTCGACACCGGCTGGATCACCGACGAGAACCCCGCCCCCAAGAAGGCCCGGATGACGGGCGCCGGGTTCCGCACTCCGCTGGACATCGTCGACGGCGCGGCCCGCATCTACGACCCGATCGTGCGTGGCGAGGCCGGCGACCCGGTCTCCGGCGTGTTCCTCAAGGACTACCAGGAGGCGGCGTGGTGACGGTGGACCCGACCGAGCCGGAGGTCGGTTTCGCGGGCGTGCGGTCCGTCGTGCCGCGTCCGGTGGCCGACCTCGCCCCGCTGCTGGACTGGCTTCGGGCGGGCCGCCCGGCAGGGGAGCGCCTGGACTTCACGGCCGGTACGGCACTGCCCGACGGTCGGCTCGACCTGTGCAAGCAGGCGCTGGGCGCGCAGGGCGCCGCACTGGTCGCCGAGGCTCTCGGTCGGGGCCCTTCCCCGGTACGGCACCTGCTGCTCGGCACGGACGCCCTCGGCGACGAGGGCGCCGTCGCGGTGGCCGGGAGCGCTGCGCCGGTCGATACGCTCTACCTCGGCTGCAACGGCATCACCGCGGGCGGCGCCTGCCGCATCGCCGACCAGCTGCGCGCCTCGCCGCACGTCGTCACCGGCATGTGGCTCAAACGGAACCCGCTCGGCAGCGCCGGAGGCAACGCGGCGGCCGCACTCATCGACTCCGCACGGTCATTGCGCACCCTCGACCTCGTCCAGACCGGTCTCGACCCAGCCGGTGCCGCCGCCCTCGGGGACGCTCTCCTGGTCGCCGCCGGCAACGGCCGCCGCATCGAGCGGCTCTTCGTCGGCGGCAACCCGCTGGAAGAGGCCGGGGCGCAGGTACTCGCCGCAGTGATCGCCGAGGGCGCGGTGAACGAACTGTACGTGTCCGCCGCCCGATTGGGCGACGCGGGCGCCCTCCGGCTCGCCGCCGCGCTGGAGCGGGCGCCGTACGGGCGGCTGACGCGCCTGTCGGTCGCGAGCAACGGCATCGGACCGCAGGCCGCCGCCCGGCTGGTCACGGCGGCCACCGCGGCCGGGGTCGCCCTGCTGGACCTCGGCCGGGTCCGCGCGGCTGCCGTGCTCGGCGCGGCCGACAACCACGTCGACCTGGCGGCCGCCGAAGCGATCGGCGAAGCCCTCGCCACCGCCGAGCACCGCCTCGCCCACCTGGTCCTCAGCCACACCGGGGTGCGCAGCCGCGAGGCCCACCGCCTCCTCGACGCCGCGCCCCGCGCCGCCACGGCCACGCGCTTCGTACTCGGCCCCGGCATCGCCGGCAGCATCAAACGCCGTCTCGCCGCCCTCAGCGCCCACGTCCCGGCACCCGCCGTCCCGCCCGACGTGGCCGCCGTCCGCAGCGTCCACCGGACGGCGCCGCGGCAGGACGCGGACCCCGGCGCGTAGCGGGTCGACGCACAGCGCGTCGACGCACACGACGCACAGCGGGTCGACGCATAGCGGCTCGGCGCGCCGGACGGGACCGGCGCCGTGACGTCCGGCTGCTCAGCGCTTCCGCATCCCCATGAACACCTCCGTCCAGAACCGCTGCTGCTTCTCCGACACCCCCACCAGATAGGTGGCCCGCAGCTTCGCCGGCAGCAGCGCCACCAGCCGGGTCACCGCGGCGCGGTGCTTCTTCAGCTGGGACAGCTCCGCGTTGGCAAGGATCTGGTGGACGACATCACTGTCGCCACCGCCCTCCGCGGACTGCTCGGCCGCCCGCTGTAGCCGCGCCTCCCACGCGTCCACGTCGCGGGCCAGTTCCCGCAGACCGGTCACGGGGCAGCCGCGCAGGCGGTCGATCAGCGCGGTGAGCGGCACCGGTGCGTACTCCCCGTCGCCGAGGTAGACGGTCGCCATCTCCAGCGGCAGCCCGCGCCGGTGCAGCTTGATCAGCCGCTCCAGGGTCCGCTTGGTGATCCAGGCGCGGCCCTCCCCGTCGATGTCGTGCTTCCACCACTCCAGCACCGTCTCGGCGTCCGCGCCGTACCGGGCGATCAGCCACTCGTTGGCCGGGATGTCCTCCGGCTCCACCTCCAGCGAGGCCGTGAACCGGGTCGCCTGCGCGATGTTGTTCCGCGACACCAGCAGCTTGCGGCCCAGATGGTACGGCGGGTTCTGCACTGCTATCTGCGCCCGCAGGTTCTCGATCGGCCGTCCGGCCAACGACCACTCCTGGGTGATCTCCATCAGCTTGGCGAACGCCGCCTTGTCCTTGGGCCGGTTGTACTCGTCCCACACGATCGCCTTAGGCTCGGGCCCGGTGAACTTCGCGGCGAGCAGGTTGTCCAGCGTGCCGTCCGGCGAGGGCACCGGAGCGCACAGGTCCTCCACGTTCGTCACCGGTAGCGAGAAGTACAGCGCGTCCCGGCCCAGGCCCTCGCGGACCGTCTCCCGTACCAGCTCCGTCTTTCCGCAGCCGGGCGGGCCTTGCAGCAGCACCGTCCAGCGGTTGCGCAGCGCCGCCCGCAGCACCTGCCGCAGCGGGTCCGGAATCCGCGCCGGGTCGGGCACACCGACGGCTCGTGCGATGCGGTCCAGGATCTCGGCCGTGCGGTTCTGGCCGGGCCGGCCGTCCGGGCCCGGCTCGGCCAACCGGAGCCGCTCGCCGTCCACCAGGGGCAGTCCCCACCGCAGCGGGAAGCCCTCGCGTGCGTTGGCGAGGACGTGGTCGAGTGTGCGCGGCGAAAGGAGTTCGCGCAGCGCCGGCGGCAGCGACGCCCACAGCGCGAACACCTCCGTCAGGTCCCACGGGCGGTACTTGGCCGCCAGATGGCGCCGCCAAGAGGTGTCGTTGGCGGTGATCCGCATCGTCACCATGCGGTCCAGTAGCGCCAGATCGCTGCGCCGGGCCGATGTCTCGGCCAATGACTCGTTGTCCGTGAGGAAGACGCCGATGCAGCCCAGCGCCCGCAGATCATGCTCGCCGAGCGTCCAGTTGCAGGCGATCTGCATCAGCTGCGACTGGATCGTGTCGCCCGCCTGTAGCGAGTCGTCGATGAGGAGCACGAAGGGCCGGCCCGGCTTGAGCTGGCTCATCACCAGCTGGCGCAGAACCAGTTCGCCCGTGTGCGGATCTCGCACCGGCGCGTTGACCAGCAGGTCGTCGGGCGTCAGGTTCGCGGCCGGGACGTACACCAGCGTGGCGTCGGGGTGGGCGCGAGCGATGTGCGAGAAGAACGTCGCCGTCTTGCCGATGCCGTGCTCGCCGAAGATCTGTCCCGTCTGGCCCAGGTCGATCATCGCGTCGATGAACTCCTCCAGGCGCGAGGGGTCATCGGGCCGGCGCCGGTCGGGGGGTGCCGTCAACTCCGGTGTCTCAGTGCTCATTTACCGCGATCCTGTCGTGACGCGATGGCAGTCCATCGCCGGTGCGTGCGTCTCAGGCCACTCGTCGCCGCCCTGCGTGATCAGCCAGATCCACTTCTCCGGCTCGGCAGGGGTGATCGGCGCCGCGTATCCGTCGGTGAGCACGACGACCGCGTCCGGGGTGACGTCGAACCGGCGGCCGTTCACCTCGGTGCGGCCCTCGACGTAGTCCGCGACCACCTGGAAGCTGGTGCCGCCCCCGCCGTAGACCCGCTCCCCCGGCCGGAACGGCATCACCACGGCGTCGAAGGACAGCCAGTGCGCCTCGACGCCGTCGATCCGGCCGACCAGCTCGGTCAGCCACCGGATGACGTGGTCGGGCATCGATGCGGAGGTGTCGTAGGCGATGACGAGGACCTTCTCCCGCACGGGGCCGCGGCGCGCGAGCAGCGGGTCCTGGCCGAGGGCCATGAGCAGGGCGCCCCGCTTCTTCGGGTACACCAGCCGCTCGCCGTCGCGCAGTTTCGAGCCGAGCACGTCGACCAGCCAGCGCTGCCACCAGTCGACCGTCCGCGTGCGCGCGGTCTCGCCGCGCAGCATGCCCGCACCCAGGTTCCCCCAGATGCGCGCGGCCCGCGCGGAGCCCTCTTCCGTACGGCCCATCAGATCCAGCAGCTCCCGCTCCGCGCCGGCGTGCCCGCGCCGTGCCGCCAGCAGGGAGTTGAGCAGGGCCGAGGAGGTCACCTGATCGACGGTCTCCTGGTCCAGCGGTACGGCGGCATCGTCCGACACGCCCAGATGCACGCACAGCCGGCGCTCCGGCACCGGCGGGTGATGCATCCGCTTCAGCTCGCCGTACACCCGCATGTCCGTCTCGGTGAACGCCTCGTACGCCACCGGCTCCAGCCCGTGGGCCGTCAGATCCGAGACATAGGCGTCGTACACCTGCCGCGGGTCGACACCCGTGGGCCGCCCGTCGAGCAGGGGCAGTTCCTCGCGGCCCAGCCGGACCAGCGCCACGTGGTTGATGGACACCTCGGCGGCCGGCTCGAAAACCGGGTCGGCACGCAGCTCGGGCTCGGCGAACAGATGCCGGTGCACGAGGTGGCGCGCCTCGTGGAACAACACGAACTTCACGCCGTCCAGGCCGAGTCCGACGAAGAAGTCCGGGTTGAACAGCAGCAGGCAGGTGCCGTCCCCCGAGGCCACCACGGCGGCCGTGTCCACTGCCGTCGTCGGGATCTGATGACGGCACTTGGCGTACAGCCACGACGCCACCGCGGACTCCTTCAGCCCGAAGTCCAGCAGCGCGGCCTCCTTCAGCCGCCGCGCCTCGTCGACGACATCGGAATCCGCCGGACGGTACCGCTCCAGCGCCCTGCGGTCGGCCAGTCCCACCACCGGAGCGCGCAGCCGCCCCTCGTCCCCGTACGCCATGTGCTCTCCCCCGTGGTGCAGGTCCCCCGGGTTCCATTGGTACCAGCCGCCACTGACAGCGAGCCAAGGCATTACGCTCGGCGGCAAGGCGGGGTCGTAGCGCAGAGGCAGTCGCACCGGTCTCCAAAACCGGACCACGCTGGTTCGAATCCAGCCGCCCCGCCCCTCACCCACCGGTCAGGCGATGGCGCCCGCGGTCGCGATCAGCTCGGGGGCGGTGCCGTAGAAGGTGCCCATCAGCCGTGCCAGAACCGCCCACGCCTCCTCGCGGTCACCCAAGTGGTCCCGGAGGAACGGGCGCAGAGCGTCCCCGGCGGCTTGGATCCGCGCCGGGAAGAGCAAGGGACCGAGGGACAGCACGTCCAGGACGCGGACCGCTGGGCCGTGGGCAGTCGCGTACTCCGCGGGTCCGTCGAGGACACCCGCCTGCCGCACCCGATGGGTGAACCTGGGGTGCGAGCCGAACTGCGCGCGCAGCGCGGGCGGGCAGTCCGGGCGTACGGACAGCGCCCAGCGCGCGTAACCGGGCAGCGGGTGCCGGGTGTCCGCCTCGGTGACCGTCCGCCAGTCCGCGCGGGTCAGGACCATGGACGCGGCCTCGCGTCCCCTGCGCATGGAGTCGGCCTCGCGCAGCGCGCCGACGAGGCCGAGGCGCTGGTAGCTCTCCGGGACTTTGGGTTCCTCGGATTGCATCACGCGGTTCACGGGGACGGACTGCGCGCGACCGGGGCCGAACGGCACTCCGCGGGCGACGGCCCGGCGCAGACCGGTGTCGGTGATGATGTGCCGCCACACCACCGCGTTGAGCTTCGGGTCGTCCTCCTCCAGGATCCACAGCGCCACGGAGGCCGGCAGCCCCTCCCGCGCCCAGGTCCAGGCACGTTCCAGCCGCAGCCGGGCAGCCGAGATGTCCTCTGGTCCGGGCAGTCCGGTGCGCGCCCGGACCCGGGCGGCGGTCTCCTCGTCGGTGAGGCCGAGCAGAAACCCGGCCGCCCGTTCCGCGGCGCTGTTGTCAGACATGAGGGCATGATGCCGCAGGCCGAGGCAGCCCCGCACCGAGGAATCGACCTTGTGTACGACCGTTGCCGCACGCCCCTGGCCCGGTCCCGGCCCGAAGGTCTGCAGAGACCTGCGCCGCTTGCTCCGCGAGGCCATCCGTCCAGGGGCCAGTCCCCGTCACCGATGGCCCCACTCGGCTTCTCGCACCGTTGGATCCGTGGCAGCCCGCACGTCTGACCCGGCTCTCAGGGCCCAGCCTGGCACGTGATCTTCATCTGGGCCGCCGCATGATGGGCGTACGTAGGGCCGTTGTCGTCCCAGTCCTGACCGCGGTCGAGCATCCGCACCGCGATACGGCCGTCCTTCAGACGGTACGTGCCCGCGTTGACAAGCGTGCCCCGGTTCGCCCGCTGATCGACCTGGAAGGTGGCGTACGCACTGTTCTCGTCTCGCGGGTCGGAAAGCACACGGTACGTCGTCGGGTCGCCGCCCACATCTCGGCTGTCGCCGGTGGGTACGAAGACGCCGATCGCGCACGTGTCGTACGCACGGTCCACCGACCACCACCACAGCGCCCCGTTGTCGTGGTCCTGCGTCCGACTGCCCGACATGGGCACGGCGGCGTAGGAGCCGTCGCATGAACCACCGTCGTAGCCGCCGTGGTCAACGGTGTACCAGCCTTCGATGCCGTCGGAGTAGCGGCCGTACTCGGCGTAGCCGCCGTATGCCCCGGAGGCGCAGCCGTGTCCGACCCAGGCCGAGTAGTGGGCGGGTTCCGGCTTGGGGTGGGCGCCGGAGTTCTGGGTACCGCTCGGCTCGGCGGAATGAGTGTGGGTGGGGGTGGAGGTGGAGGACGCCGAGGATCCGGAGAGAGTCGGTTCCGGCAGCGCCGGGGCGTCCGTGGGCAGGATCAGCCTCGGGTTCGACACGTGATGTGCCGCCGCGCCTACTCCCCCGCTCCGCGTCGTCCCCGCATCGGAGGTGAGGGACGATGCAACAAGCGGGATCCCGGCGCCGACCAGCCCGGACAACAAGACCAGGGCGCCCAGCGCGACGCCTGCTTTGTGCGGACGCGACAGCGCCTTCCAGCGGCCGTAGGGCGTCTCGCGGACGATCCACGGATCCCGGCTCTGCTTCCTCATTCGGCCGAACCCGCAGGAGCATGGAGTTCCTGGGAGCGTCCTTCCATTCCCGCCGCACCGCTCACATGCCATCGAAGGTCCCTCTGGTCTGTACTAACCAGGCGATCAAGGTTTTTCGAGGGGGACCACTATGCACGAGGTCACCACGCAGAGGTAGTGGTCTGCCATGACGAGGAAGACAAAGGCGAATCAGGCGAGTGGTTCCGACGGGAATACGGCGAAGTGAGCACCCTTCGGCACGCCCAGTGACGGGCCGCCCGCCAACACCTCGTCAAGACGCTCGTCCCACTCCGCGCCGGCGGGCCACCGTCCGCATGGGCACAACGAGTTGGGCCAGATTCCGAGCCCTGAGAGCACCGGTGCTTCCTCGCGGGCCGAGTTACGGCCGTCGCTTGCGGCCCTACAGATGGCTCGCCTTGCCCGCAGGCCATTTGCCCCTCGCGGCGTAGCCGACAAGACCGACCGTCAGCAGCCATCGGGGCGGTCAGCCATTGAAGTTCGGGGCCAAGTCGTGGGGTTGCGGGCTCGGGCCGCCGGCCCGGGATGGTGGTTCGCCGCCGGTGAACGCCGATCCTGCGGCAAGGTTTTTGTGCATACCCTCCCTACATGGTTGATCAGCACTCGGTCGATGTGGGAGGAATCCGGCTGGCCTATCAGGTGTCGGGTCCGCCGGATGCGCCGCCACTGGTCCTGTTGCACGCGCTGGGCGAGGACGCGACCGACTGGGAACCGGTATTGCCCGTCCTCGCACGTTACCGACGCGTGTATGCTCCCGACCTTCGAGGGCATGGCCGAAGCACCTGGCCGGGGGAATACTCGCTCGAACTCATGCGAGCCGATGTGCTCCGGTTCCTGAACGCCCTGGGCTTGGCCCGAGTGGATGTGATCGGGCATTCCATGGGCGGGATTGTGGCCTACCTGCTCGCGGCGGACCATCCGCAGCGAGTGAGCCGGCTCGTCCTGGAGGACGTTTCGATTCCACGTCCCCGGAAACCGAGTACCCCGACCAGGCCGGACGGCGATCTGGGCTTCGACTGGAATATGGTGCTGACCGTCAGGCGGCAGATCGACGTGCCTGACCCCAGATGGCTGGAGCAGCTCAGCAAGATCACCGCCGGGACCCTCGTGGTGGCCGGCGGTCCAGGCAGCCATGTGTCTCAGGACGGCGTCGCCGAGATGGCCGACCGCATCCCCGACGGGCAGATGGTCACCATCCCGGTCGGGCACCTGATCCACCGTGCAGCGCCGGAGGCATTCGCAGAGGCGGTTGTGGCATTCCTGGTGGCGGAGAAGAACGCCTGACCGTCCTGCCGACCCTGAGCGCACGGCCACAACCGTTGCGGGGCGGCACGGGTGCCGACCGACCTGGTCGGCACCCGCCTGACGAATGCGTCAGCGGCGCCAGATCACAGCAGAGGTGTTGTTCGCGTCGAGGGTCACATCGCCGCTCCAGGTCAGGAACGACTGCTGGGGACGGTAGTCCTGGCCGAGGAAGAAGCCCCGGTTGATGCCGGTGACATGCACCGTGGCGCCCGTGTCGGTGCCGACGACCACTCGATGGACGCTCACCTCGGCGATGTCCTCGGCCTTGGTGCCGGCCGGCAGCTCGACCGTCGTGGCCGCGGGGAGGTCGCGGCTGATCGACCAGGTCGGATCGACGTGGTGGGACAGGTAGACGGTCTGGCCCGAAACGAGGCGCACACCGAGCGAGACTCCGACCCAGGACTCACCCGTGTTGGCCGGCTCAGTGCTCTTCTTGACCACCGCATACAGGTAGTTGCGCTGGTCGCTCATGTCCGGCGTGAACTGCGTGGACGCCGACGGAGCCTCGACCTTGTGCTCACGGAGCATCTCCTTGGCCATGATCTCGTAGGTCCACGGGTTGACGTCCATCAGGTACTCACGAAACTGGCCGGCCGGCAGCGTCTGGAGAGTCGAGAGGAAGAAGCGCATCGGGTCGTCGACGACGTCGCACATGTTGTTGTTCGACGTGCAGGTCTCCAGCAGGGCGTGATCGCCCTCGTACCTGCCGCTGAAGTGCAGCGTCTCGTGGTTGGAGGCCTGGTACGTGTCTCTGCCCGCAACCTGGTTGCCGTACTCGTCGACCTCGACGGAGTAGATCCACTCGATGTCGGTCGTGCGACCCCAACGAGCCATCAGCGCCGGGGTGTTCGTCCCGCCGTCCTCGTTGCTCCAGACGACCGAGTAGGTGAGGATCTGGTGACCGGGTGTGGCCGCCGGGGCGACCTCATGCCATGCGATGAGCGGCGTGTCGGTCGTCGCGTTCTGGTACGGGCTGCCGAGGTCGGTGACGCCGCGCCCGTAGACGACCGGTGCGTAGCGCAGCACCAGATACTCGGGGCTGTCAGGGGCGTAGGTCGTGACCCGCAACGAATCCACAAGAGCGGAGGTGGCGGCCGCCGGGGAGCGCTCGTCGGAGAAATGCAGGCGCAGGATGTGCACGCCCGCCTTGAGGTGACCGAGCGCCAGCTGCCGGTGAAGGGGCTGCCCGCCGGAGACGACAAGGTCGGTGGCGTAGTGTCGGCCGACGGAAATGGAGACCACCGCCGACTCGGCACCCGCCACGGCCCAGTCGGTGCCCGGCGCCTCGGCGTTCAGGTCGATGACGGCCTCGCCTGATCTCGACACGACGACCGGCACCCGCACATCCGGGTGATCCCGGCGCACCTGGATGTGTCTCGAGTGAGAGCTCTTGCTCGGCAGTGTGTCTGCCGTGGCCGGCGCGGCCAGTCCCGCCACGGCCATGAAGGCGACGACCGGCGCGGTTATCAGTTGGACGACTCGCATCAGATTTCCTTGATCGAAGGGAATCCCTCACGGGCGGTCAAGGTGGTGCGGTGTGACCATGCAACGTGACCCGCGAGCGACACTGGGCAGCGGCAGGTCTAGTGGGCGAGATTGACCGGGCGACGAAAATCTGGGGTCATTTCGCCAAAGGGCCTGGAAGTTCGCCGATTTCCGTCCCGTCGGCGGAGCTGTACCACGTGCTCACGCACTGCCATCGTTCACCACATAGGGTTACGGGTCAGGATGGCGATGCCCACGGCGCGACGCACGGAGGGCATCACGGCTGGGGGTACAGCGGAAGGGGTGTGCCAGTACGGACCGTTGAGGTGCGCCCTCACCTACTGACTCCCCGCTGCCACGGCGCCGTTTGACACGGCAGTACGGAGCCAACCGGCAAGCGCGGAGAAGTCATCGTCGGTGAGGCCGTCCTTCGGATCCACGCGGTGAAGCAGCGATGGTTCCGGGTGCTGTGCCGCGATCCAGAGGCGGTCCATGGCGGTGATCTCGTCGTCGACCCAGACGAACGGTCGGTGGCCGGCCCATTCGACCAGGTGGCGGGTCTTCCAGTGCAGACCGCGTGGGCCGTCGTCGTCGGATGGCTCCGGCCACTCCACCACAGGCAGGCGCGGTAGTCCGATCCGCGGGGCTACGAACACGTTCGCGTCGTCCATCCATGTCGAGGCCCACACCAGGTCGCACCCCAGCGCCATCAGGCGCGGCCCCACCGTGGGGTCGAGCCGCCCCAAGAGGGGATTCTCCTGATCAGGGAGCTTCTCTGAGCCGGGAGCAGCGGCCTGAAGCCGACTGGGCGACGACCCGAACGGGATCAGTGGTCCGTCTACGTCCAGAAACAGGAGAGTGCGCTCCGGTGAGCCGGTCATACGGGCACGATAGCCCTGTGAGGCGCAGAGGCGGCCCCGGGCATTCTGCCGTGCTCGTCGTGCCCAGTCACGCCGATCATTCGAGGAACCACCCGCAACCAAGGTGGCGAGCACGGCACCAGTACCCCCTGACCGTCTCTCCTCGTCAGGCGCCGTTTCGCGTGGCGCAGGGGTGGATTTTGAACCCACGCCGGCCAGCGCCACGACGGCTTTCAAGACCCTGTGCGACTGACTCGTCTACCGAGAGCCCGCCGTCGCACGCCCCTGGGAGGTCCATTCGTCGGCGAGGAGGCCAAGGACGACTTCATCCTTGAATGCGCCACACACCCAGGCCGCGTGCCGCAGCGTGCCCTCGATGACGAACCCCGCACTCCTCGCAGCCGCGATCATCGCTGCGTTGTCGGCCAGCGTCTCCACCTGCAGTCGCTGCATACCGCGTACCACGAAGCCGTACTCGCACAGTGTGCGGACGAGGTCCGAGCCTAGCCCACGCCCCCGGAAGGAGGGGAGCAAGGAGAGCCCGAGGTGCGCCGCCCTGTTGTGCGTGTCGATGCCCCACAACGCTGCCGCACCGGCCAGGGCCTGCGTTTGGAGCTCCACCACCGAGAACGAGGCCGCCTCCTCCGACAGCTCAGTGACCGAAAAAGGTGAGTCGGTTCCGGCGGCTATGGGCCGCCAAGGACGAGGATCGGTACCTGACCGGACCGCCACGTCGTCGTAGAGCTCCTTGTGAAGGACTGCCACGTCCGCCTCGTACCGGGCCCGCAGCCCGATCTCTTTACCGCGTATCACCTGGTATGAGTACCGCACACGCAGGTGCCGATCAAGGGATTTCCCGACCGCCGCCGAGCACAAAGGCGACAGCGTCCACCACGCCATGCTCGGCATCGCCCGCCTGCTCAACCTCACACTCACCGGATGACAGCCGTCCGGGAAACGGATGGGCCGCCGTCACGCGGAACGCGGGCCTGGGCAGGTGCCGCACATGCCGCAGGTCCGCGGGCGCCGTGGCGCCCGCGGACCCGGGGTGTCGAGCAGCGGTCGGATCAGTAGGAGAACTGCTGGATCTGGCTGCCGTCGCCTGCGTACGTCCAGCCGGTCCGGGTTCCCGGGTCGAGCTGGACGGCGCGTTCGTGATGGCTGTCGAGCCGGCCGTTGTAGGAGCCGAACTGCGGGTACTCCACGCCGGTCACGGTGCCCACCGTCTGACCTGTCTTCAGGTCTACGACGACGATGCGGCCGGTCGCGTTGTTGTCGGTGAAGCCGTACTGCTGAAAACCACCCATCGGCTTCAGGTCCGGAAAGCGGAAGGCGAACAGCCCCAGTTGGTGCTCACCGTCGACGGCGAGCGCGACAGGCGCTTGCTGCATTCCGAGATTCACCGGGTCCCCGCTGGGCAACTGCCCGAAGTACCCGGTGCCGGCAAAGTTGACGCTGAACGAGTGGTACCACGTTTCGTAGAGGTTGCCCTTCTCGTCGGAGGCGAGGTTCCCGGCGCAAGGCGTTCCCCCCTGGCTGTGGGTGACCGTTCCGTTGTCCAGGTCGACCGCGGCCACCGTGCCGGACCCGATCGAGGCCAGGCAGTTGATGGTGCTCCCGGTCTTCTGCGCGGAGAAGACGCCGGTCGACTCGTCCACGTCCAGCAGGCCGTAGGTGGTGCGGCCGTCCGGGGTGGGATCGAGCTGAAGGGCCGTGCCCAGTGCACCGGTTGCCGTGTCCACGGGGAGCGCGAAGCCCGCATGGTCGCTCGAACGGTAGGCGAGCACCGCTGCGCGGTTTCGCTTGGTGTCCACGCGTCCGCCCGTCACGACGTACTGGTCGTCGACCCGGACGGGGCTGCCGACCGCGTCGCCGGTGCTCGTGTCGTAGGTCTCGAGCCACTGCTCGCCGGTGGTGGTCTGCTTGTGCAGGAGGAGCGTGTGGTGGGCGGAGTCGACGCCGAACACCTCGTAGATGGAGCCGTACGCGGGGTCGCTGGTCAACTTGCGCCCATAGGTTCCGGTGGCGGCGTTGTAGTCGTACACCGAACCTTCACCGGTGGGGCTTTCGACCGACGCGACGGACGTGCCGCCGGGGACGATCGCGAAGTTGGTCAGGTTGGTGCCGTCGGGAGCCAATCCGTCGTCGTATGCCAGCAGCGACGTCGGCGAGGCCTGGCCGATGGTCTTGCCGTGCCGGTCGACGGCGAACACCCGCAGGTCGTAGGCGATCGACGAGGGCAGCTTGAGGGCGAGGGCGTCGAGTTCCACCGTGCCTCGCGTGCCCTTCAGCGACCGGTCGAGCATGGCCGGGCTGTTCACCCCGTCGTGGTCGCGGACGGTGCCGTTCTGGTTGCTGACCAGGTTGTACGAGTTGTACATGTTCGGTCCGGGCGCGGAGAACTCCAGCAGCGTGCCGGTGGCACCCTCGACCCGCGATACGTCGTAGTGCACCGAGAACCGCGGTGAGGACCGGCCGATCTCCAGCAGGTGCCCGAACTGTCCGGATGCCTTCGCCGCCAGAGACGGCGCCGCCGGGCGTTGCGAGGGGGCACCGCCGTCGACCCGGAGGGAGGCGAACTCGCCGTACGCCGCGGCACCCCTGGCGCCGCCAGTGGGATTCTGGACGATACCGATCCCGTAGATGCCGCCGCCGGCGGAGAAAGCGCCGGCCGGGACGGTGACCGTGCCGCGAAGTCCCGTGAGCGGAGCGGTGTAGGAGGCGGAGAAGATGGGCGCCGCCGCGGGGTTCCAGTGGCCGACTCCCGACACGACCAACTGGGGCGAGTTGACGTTACGCACTCCGGTGAGGTCGTAGCTCACCTGCACGGAGTGCTCCGCCTTGACCACGGGCTGGACCACAGGCGCCAGGGCCTCGGCATAGCCCCCGTCGGTGGGACCGAAGGTCAGCTCGTGGCCGGCCGAGGCCAGCACCTGGTGGCCGCGGCGTACCTCGAAGGTCAGCGAGACCTGACGGTCCGTCGTAGAGACGACCGGCAGTCCGGCCGCGGTCAGCATCTGGCTGGGTGTCAGCCGGATGGCCGGCACATCCGAGGTGAACTCGTGACTCCCGATACGGAGTGCGTAGCCGACGCCCTCCTGGTCGGGCAGGCCGGTCACGTCGGCGCCGATCGTCACCGGCCCGACCAGGCCCTCGCCGGTGGCGCCGGCGCCCGTGCCCGGTCCGGCCAGGTCGATGCGTCCGGGGTCGGTGGCCTCTAGGAACGTGCCACCGAGCCCGCCCGTGGTCTGGCGATGCGCCACCGAGACCCGGACTATCCGGGGCGTGCCCGTGCCGGCGTGGCTGCCCTGTGCCTTGGCCAGGACCGCCTGCACAGCGGCTGTGACGTCGAGCTGCGGGCCTACGTGCAGCGGCTGGTCTATCTGCGGCGGGGTGGCCACGGCCCGGCCGGTGCGCTCCAGCAGCGAACGGACGTCATCGGGCGACGGGTGCTGCCCGGTCAGCCGGGATGCCTGCAGCACGACAGCGGCAGCGGCCGCGATTTCGGGCGCGGACGCCGAGGTTCCTCCGCTGAGGACCTCCGCCACGGACTGGGCGCTCTGGCCCTGGTGCTCGAAGGCGGGGATGCCGTCGCTGGGCGCCGAGACGTCCACGCGCGTGCCGAATCCCGAGGAGAAGATTCCGGAACCGTTGAGCCTGGTGGTCGCCCAGGTCCCGTTGGCCGACGCGGCTCCGCCGTTCTGCGGCGGAACGGACAGCGTGTCGTCGGTCGTGGTACCGCCGGCGGCGATCGCGCCGGAGTCCAGCACCTTGCTGGGCGTGGTCGAGACCTGGTCGTCGTCGATCCGGGTGGTCTCGGCGGCCTTGCGCGTCACGTCGGTGGCGGTGCTGCCGCCGTCGGGGCCGACGGCCGCGTTGGTGTAGAGCCTGGTCCCGTCGTTCGACGAGACCACCACGGTGATGCCGTACTGCTTCACGATCGACGCGATCACGCTCTGCTGGACCGGGTCGTCCTCAAGGTAGCGGCCGGGGAACCCCATGGCGTCCGTGCCGTAGCCCAGGCTGGCGGTGATCACGTCGGGGCGCGGCTGCTGCCGTGCGGCGGCCAGCAGCGCCACCGCGATCTGGCTGAACGTCGGCTGCTGCGGGACGACGAGCCGGTACTTCGCCCCCGGGGCGATGCCCAGCAGGTCGGAGTACCCGCTGCCCTCCATGCCCGGGCGCTGCAGTTCGTGCGGAAGCGGCGCCATCACGGAGAAGTCGAGCAGCACCTCACCCAGTGCGGAGTCCTGCCCCTGGGTCGAGCCGGTCGCGTCGAGTGCGCCGGTCGCGTCCGCGGTATAGGTGGGGATCAACGGCATCGTGGGGATGTCCAGGTACCGCTGCCCGTTCTGGACGACGGTTGTCGGCCCCGCTGTGCCCAGGTTCGGCGTCGACGCGTCGGTGAGGTCGCCGACCGAGACGTTGGTGATGGTCTCGCCGGTGCCGGGCAACTGGTCGAACTTCTGCTTGAGCACGCTGTAGGCGCCTGTCGCATTGACGCCACCGGCGTTGAGGAAGCTCTGCATCGACGTGCCGAGAGCCGCGTTGCCGGGCACACCGTCGGAGCCGGTCGCACGGCTGCCCTGCCCCTTCGCCGACGAGCCGGCCTTCCCCGCCGTGGCCTTCAGCGAGGAGGGCAGCGGCACGGAGCCGGTGTTCATCGGGGAGACGGTCTGATCGGGCTCGGCGTAGACGACACCGGGTGTGGCGGCCAGCGCCCGGGCAGCCGCCGCAGTGTCACCACCGGCGAGCTGGACGACCTGGACCTTGGACAGGTCGATCGCCCCGGTGCCCAGCTTGGCCTTGGCGGCCGAGCGCAACTGCTGGGCCTGGGCGGTCGGGAGACCCGGCACCAGGGGGCGCATGGAGACCGCGTGGGCACGGTGGAGCGCGGTGTTGACCGTGGTGTCTGAGGTCAGCGGGGTACGGACCTGCAGATTGCGCTGCTTGCCCAGCGACTTGCCCGTCACCTGGGTGGCCGAGCCGAGGACCACAAGCACCTGGTGAGGGCTGTTCTTCGCCGACTGCGCGGGTGTGGGCTTCAGGAACGAGCGCCACGGACCGAGCGCTGAGGATCCGGGTGTGGAGGGCGAAGCGACCCCCGCAGACGTACCTTTCGCACCGGAATCGGCCGCCGTCGCTCCGGTGGCCGTCGCGTACTGCACTGGTGTGCCGAGCAATACGGCCGCGCTGGCTATGGTGACGACGCCGCGAGCGATCGCTCGTCTCCGCCGTTTCATGGGCACTCCACTTCTTCTTACGCACGAACTCGGAGGAAGCACAGAGAAGGCGCCAGCCCCCGAACAGCGCCCACGCTGGTGGGGAATCTTTCAACGTGGAAAAGCCGGCACAAGATGACGAGGGTGGCGGACTTCCGTCAACTGGCGAGAAGTCGCCACCGAATCGACGAAATTGCGCGGTATTTAACATGCCGGGTATTGACGGCGGAATCAGAGTGACTCCAACACATGCCTGCCGCCTGCCGCGGTGAGCGCCCGGGGTCGGCAGACGGCGGCAGGGACGGCTCGCGACGCGGATCCGGCCGCAGGACTCACCGCGCCGCACCAACTCCCGACGACGGCCCTCCGCGGTGGCGTTCACGCTTGCCGCACGGGCGCAGTAGCGGTGGCGAGCTCCCCGGGTACCGGCTGCGGGGCGCACGAGCAGATGGGCCCACGTCGACGTATCCGATCCTGGCCGGCCCCTGCTGCGGGTCCTGACCCCGACGACATCGCCTCCACGTCGCCGTCGCCGGGGTCTCGTTCTGCGACGTCGGGGCATGGCGCGGCCTGCGCCTCCACTGGGCCACGGGATGTCCGAGCCGCCGATGACGTTCACCGTACGTCGCGGCGAATGCTGGGCCATCACCTTGCTGGGGTTCAACTGATCGGAGCTTGCATCGATATGGCGGAGCCCCCGTCGGCGAGCCGAGGCTGCAGGACGGAGGCCTTTACGATCGCCGGAGCTGGCGCTGGCGCGTGGATCCGGGTGCGGCCCGCGGAAGGCCCCACCCGGCGGGATGTCGCGATGTTACGGGGTGGGCAGGGTGTTGGCGTGGACGCCGACGTCGACGGTCTGCCGGCCCACGCTGCCGTTCGGGCCCTCGGCCTTGATCCGGTAGTACCCGGCCCGGGTGAAGGTTGTGACGAACGAGGCCCAGCCGTCGGTGAGGTTCACGGTGCTCGGGAAGTTCGCGGGCACCGCTACGGCCCCAGGCGGGGTGATCGTCAGGGTGACCGGCCCCTTGGCGGCGGAGTCGAGCGAGAGCCCGCTGCCGTTCGCCTCCAGGTAGAAGGTGGCCTTGGAGTTCAGCTTGGGGATCGGGGCGTGGGAGGTGTCCTTGCCGCCCCGGAAGGCCCCAGATCTAGAGCTCGACCGCCCCCCACCCGCCATCCGAACTTGACACTCAATCCCCGGAGCACGGCCTCGAGCATCGGCGACACAGGACGACGAGCTGATGGATATTCAACTCAGGCTGTGATGTGCTTCCGGCTGGATGCTCCGGGGCGTTCAGAAGGAAGGCCTCCCGCTCGGTCCTCTTCGCCTGGCCTGTCACGGTGACTGCCCAATACCCTGATCAGTGCGCGGAGTTCCCGTAGTCCGGCGCCGAAGGGAGAGATGCAGTCCATGGGCGAACCGGCCGAGTCGGCACCAGTCAAGCGCCTGTACTTCGGCCACGAGGACGCCGAACGTGACATCGCCAGTGGCCTGCTGCGCGCGGGCTTCGTCCGCACCACGGCGTACGACGCGGCGCTGTCGGGGCGGAAGATGCTGATCCTCGGCCGGAAGGGCTCCGGTAAGAGCGCGCTCTGCATGCAGCTGGCCGCCGGTGGCCATCCGGGCGGCACCGTGCTGATCACCCCGGACGACGCGGCGGGCGACGAGATCCGCCGGTTCGAGTTGCAGGGCGTGACCGGTGATACGGCCAAGTCCCTGATCTGGCGGTACGTATTCGCCGTGCAGGCGGCCCGGCACCTGGTGGAACACGCCCGAGTGCACGGCCGGCGGCAGCCCAGGGCCGTTCGCCGTCTGCGCAAGTTCCTGCACGCGAACGGCGAGTCGCTCCAGGACCGGCTCTACGACCGGCTCGCCACCGGGGCGCGCGGACTGCAGACGTCGCTGTCCCTGGAGGTCTTCGGTGTCAAGGCCGGTCTGGACGTGGCCGGTTCGACCACGGAGGGCGCTCGGGCCACTCGGCAGCTGGAGGTGGTCGAGCAGGGGGTGGCGGACGCCTTCGACGCGCTCGGCTGCGTGGACTCCCACGGCCGTCTGCTCCTGCTCGTGGACCAACTGGAGCAGGTGTGGTCCAGCGATCCTGACAGCCACGCCATGGTGATCGGACTGCTGCTGGCCGCCAAGCACATCGCGGCCCGGTACGGCGACTGGATGCGCTGCCTGCTGTTCCTGCGCTCGGACATCTACGACATGCTCGCCTTCGGCGAGGGCGACAAGTTCCACGGCGACGAGCTGCGTATCCACTGGACCCTCGAGGACCTGAGCGGGCTCGCCCTCGCCCGGGCGCGCGCGTCCGCCGGGCCCGAACTGACGCGGGATCAGCTGTGGGGCGGAATCTTCCCGCACACGGTGGACGGCAGGGACACCGTCGAACGACTCCTCGGCACCTGCCTTCCGCGTCCCCGCGATGTCATCCAGTACCTCAACCTGTGCCGTGACACGGCGGTCGAACACGACCACCAGGTGGTCACCGAGGCGGACATCAACGAGGCCACCCGGCAGTTCTCCCAGTGGAAGCTGCAGGACCTGGCGAACGAATACCTGGTCGCCCACCCGTATCTCGGCCGTTTGCCGCTGCTCTTCGACAACGCCGGCTATGTGGCCACCCGGAGCGCGATCGAGGAGCGGTTCGCGGCGTACGCGCCGACCCTCCACAGCACCTTCCCCGCGTACACCGAGGCGCTCACGCCGTCCGCCGTGATCGACACGCTGTTCGCGGTGAACTTCCTCGGAGTACGGCGGGGCGGCGACGTGGTCTACGTCAGCAGCGGCAAGCTTCCGGTACAGCCGCATGAGACGGAGTTCCACATCCACCCGTGCTTCCGTCCCGCACTGGGGTGCACCCAGCCGACCGCGTTGCGCTCCTTCCACCCTGGCTTGCTCTCCCCTGATGGATCTCCGCCACCCTCGTGGGGGTCGCCGCAGAGCGGTCACCGCTCGGCCGGTTCGGCGGCGGGCCCACCGGTGGGGCGGGACTTCGCGCTGCTCGACCGGCTGTCGAGGTCCTGCGGTTCCGTGCAGGCCGCCGTGGGGCGGGCCACCAGACTGCCCGACGACACCCGGGCGCAGGTGCTGTGGCAGTTGACGCGGATGATGGGCCACGCCCAGGACGGCCTGCTCCGGCTGCGCTCGGGACGCCCGGTCGACACCGGCGTCCTCCTGCTCGATGCCGCACGTTATTTCACGCTGCTGGCCGGGCAGTTGCGGGCGAGTCATGTGGAGGACGACGGCAGGGACAGCGTCGCGTGGAAACTGGACGACGAGGCCGAACGGTTGGTCCGCGCGGTGGGCGGAAGCACGGGCGGTTCGGGCGACTTCCACAGCTGACGGCTCGTCGGCACATTGCTATCGTCTGGTGGCATGACGGTGATGATGTGTTCCGGGGGATGTCCCCGTCTGCTGTCCGTCTCCAGGATCGCGGGCGGCAATCCGATTGCGGTGAACGATCCGGAGAATTGGGCAGTGGTGTTCTGGCACTGCACGGCCTGCCCCGGGTACTACTGCGACCGCTGCGTGACCCAGACCGGAGGCGCCGTCCCGCGCTGCTCCAGGTGCGGTTCGGTGATGTCCGCCCCGGACCTGGACCAGCTGCACTGAACAGCTCGGCTCACCAGTCCCCTTCCCACTCCGATTCCCGGGCCGCGGCCGCTCGTTCCAGTTCGGCCCGCACCCCCTCGGGCCGCAGCCAGCCGTACCCGGCGCGTCCCAGGTTCCGCAGCAGGGTGGCGACATCGTCCTCGCCCCACGCCGGAGGCCCGGTCCTGGCCAGCCGGGACGTCACGGGCCCGAGTCCGAGGGAAACGTCGCGGGGCGAGCCCTGCTCCTGCTGCCATCGGTAGCGGGTGCGCAGGTCGAGGAAGGCGTTCAGGTACGGCCGGGCCCCCTCGTCCCAGTCCGCGGGCAGCCGCGGCTCCAGTTCCCAGTCGATCTCCCATCGCCGCAGGGTGCCGTCCGTGCCGCCGGACACCGCATACCGGCCGTCGGCGCTCAGGTGGACGGTCGTCACCCAGTTGGTGTGTTCGGCGAGCGTACGCAGCCTGCGTCCGGTCCGGAGGTCGAGCAGGCGTACGGCTGTGTCCCAGTTGGCGGCGAGCGCGAAGCGGCTGTCCGCCGAGACGGTCACCGCGGTCATGACGTTCGCCCATCCGTCCTCGGTCGCGTGCTGGTCGGCCACGTGCAGCAGGCGGCCGTCGGCGATGTTCCACACCCGTACCCGCCCGTCGGAGTTGGCGGTGACCGCGAGTCGGCCGTCCGGGGTCAGCCGGGCGTCAGAGACGATGTCGGCCTTGAGGACCGTCGGGTTCACATTCGGCTCGTGGAACTCGCGTACTCTCAGAGCCTGTTCCAGGTCCCACAGCATCACCAGGTCGCCCCGGCCGCCGGAGAGCACCAGCCGGCCGTCCGCGCTCGGGCACAGGGCGTGTGTGGCACTGCCGTGCGGCCGGTACTGGGCGAGCAGCCGGCCACCGTCGAGTTCCCAGCAGCGCACCGAGCCGTCGGCGCCGCCCGCGAAGGCCACCAGCCCGTCCGGGCTGAACCGCACGCTTTCGATCCGGCCGCAGTAGCCGTCGATCACCCGCAGACATCGCCCGTCGGCCAGGTCCCACAGCCGTACGGTGCCGTCCGCACCGCCGGACAGAGCCCGCCGCTCGTCCGGGGCGAGCGAGACGCACCGGACATCCCCGGCGTGCCCGGTGAAGGTGCGCAGCGGGCGTGCGGCGTCCAGGTCCCAGAGCCGCAGTCCATCCAAGTCGGCACACAGGGCCCGGCGGCCGTCGGCCGTGGCCTCGGCCTGATACACGTGCGAGCCCACCCGGACCGCTCCGGCCGGCCATGCACCCCGCACCCCGACGCGCACACAGCACAGCGACAGCAGGTGCCAGGCGGCCAGCACCCGTTCGTCGCGCTCATGCCCCGGCAGCGCCCTGGCGTCGGCGACCAGACCGATCGCATCGGCGTAGTGGTCCCGCCGACGGGCCCTTTCGGCCGCCTCCAGCAGCCGGTCCACACGGTCCTGGTGCAGGGCCAGTTCGCCGTGCGAGCGGGGGCGGCAGATCTGATACGGAGCGGTGTACGCACCCGGCGCCGGCAGCTGCCACAGCCGTACGGTGTCGCCGCCGGTCAGCGCCCGGCGGCCGTCGGCGCTCAGGGTCAGCGAGGAGACGACTCCCAGGTGCGCCGGGACGGTCCACAGGCAGCGTCCCCGGGTCAGGTCCCACAGACGCAGGGCGCCGCCGACGGCACCGGTGACGGCGTGCCGTCCGTCCGGCGCGACCGCTGCCGCCACCGTCCCCCGGGGGTCCGCCCTCATGGCGCGGACGCGCTCGCCGGAGGACAGGTCCCACCAGATCAGACCGCGGTCGCCCCCGGTCAGGGCGTGCCGTCCGTCGGGGGCGAGCGCGGCGGGCGGCTCATGGCAGCCGTCGAGCGTGCGCAGGCACCGGCCGGTCGTCAGGTCCCAGACCCCGACCACGTTCCCGGCGCCGACCAGCAGCGTGTGCCCGTCCCCGGCCAGGGCCAGGGCCCCGACGGAGGCCGGATGGCGTGCGTCGCGGCGGGGCGGTTCGAGCACCCGCAGACAGCGCCCGGTCGCGGTCTCCCACCAGCGCACGGTCCCGTCCCACCCTCCGGTCACGGCGGTCCGCTGGTCCGCGCCGAAGACGCAGGACCGCACCGAGCCCGTGTGCCCGGCCAACTCGCGCACAATCCGCCCGGTGCCGGTGTCCCACAGCAGGACCCGGCCGCTGTGGTCTCCGGTGAGGGCCCGGCCGCCGTCCGCCGTCAGGGCTACCGCGTGAACGGCTTTCTCGTGCCCGGCGAACTTGCCCAGGAGCCGCCCGGATTCGGCGTCCCACAGCAGCACCTCGCCCTCCTCGCCGCCGGACAGGGCACGCCGGGCGTCCGGGGTGAGCGCGACCGCGTGCACGAACTTCTCGGTGCCGCACAGCGTACGCACCAGCCGTCCGGCGGCCGTGTCCCACGCAGCGGACTGCGCCGCCTCCAGAGCCGCGGCCACCTCCACGTCGTCCGGCGCCGTCCGGCGGGCCCGGGCCAGCGGCGGCAGCGCCGCCTGAGGGTCGCCGCGCTCCAAGTGGACTGCGGCAAAGCTCAGTTCGGCCCGCCATCGGCTCCCGCTGTCCGCGCTCTCCAGTGCCGAGGACAGCCTCGCCAACAGCATGTCGTCCGCGGTGTCGCCGGAACGCCAGCGCAGCAGGCCCAGGTTGTGCACCGCCTCCGGGTGCTGCGGGTCGGCCTCGTGCGCCTCGGCCAGCAGCGCCTCCGCGTCCGTGCTCCGGCCCAGGTCCAGCAGCGACATGGCACGGTTGGTGAGTTCGTCGGCGCGCAGTTCGGCCGCGGTCGGAGCCCGGCGGTGGTAGGTGCGGCCCAGTTCGGCCGCGTACACCGCGGTCAGTTCGGCCGCCACCGCGGTCATCCATGCTGGGCGTCCGGCGCGGTCGTCGTGCAGGCAGCGTTCCAGCAGCGCGGCAAGCCGGCCGGGCAGTGACGGCAGCGGTGGCGGGGGCGGCGGGCTGAGGCGATACGTCGCCAGGGCCGGTCCGGCCGCGGGTCCGAAGCCCCAGGTCACCTCGCCGGTGAACATCTCCAGGATGCTCACCGCCAGGCTGAACACATCCGTACGACCGTCCAGCGGTGCCCCACGCACCTGCTCGGGCGAGGCATAGGCAGGAGTCAGGCCGCCCTGGGTCAGCAGCGCGGTGGCGGCACTCTCCGCTCCGCCGGACGGGACGCCGTCGAAGGACACGGGCTGCGCGTCGGCACCGAAGCGGCGGGCCCTGGCCAGCCCGAAGTCGGTGATCTTCGCGACGCCGTCCGCGCCGAGCAGCACATTGCCGGGCTTGACGTCCTGATGGACGACACCGCGCTGATGGGCGTGCGCCAGCCCCCAGGCCATCTGGACGGCGATGTCCAGCACCCGGGCCAGAACCTCCTCGGGCGACCCCCTGTACAGCCGCCGGTCGTCGATCCATGCCCGCAGGCTGCCGCCGTCCACATACTCCGCGAAGACTCTCGGTACCCCGGCCACGGTGCGTACGTAGTGGCAGGCGCACACATGCGGATGCAGCCCCAGGTCCACCCAGGTCTCGGCCTCGCGGACGAACCTCTCCCGGTCCGCCCGGCCGCGCAGCAGCTCCGGCCGCGGACTCTTGACGGCCAGGTCGACGCCCCATCCCAGGTGCCGGACCCGGTGCACCAGCCCCATGCCGCCCTCACCGTGTACCGCGGTCACGTCGTACAGGCCGAGCACCCGCTCACCGACGCGCCAGCCCGAGCCGTTTCCCCGCGTCTCCCCCGCCAACACCGCGTCTCCTTCGCCATGTCACCCACCTCAACGCTACGCGCTGGTACGGGTCGTGACACGTCCGTCGCCACGCCGGGTCTCCCCGCTCCAGCGAAGTCCCCTCGGGGGTGGTTGTCCCACACCCGCGCCGCCCGAGCCGCGCAGTGGGGCTTGTCTTTGCCTCGAACGTCGGCCCGGGCCGGGGCGGTTGAGGCGAGACGGTCCCTATTGCACCACTGCGCCCTCGCCATACGTAGCCCCGCGCCGGGCGAGCCCTCCCGTCAGTCCCACTTGGTCCGCCGACCGAGGCAGCAGCACCGCCCCCAGATGCCCCATCATCCCCTTCCAGCCTCAGCCAGAGTCCGACAGAGGACCGGATCCCGAGCAACAGTCAGCGATACGCACGGTGGGCGCTTCGCTGCGACGGACGGCGGCATTGCCGGACGCAGCCCAAGGTCGCACCGCAGGGCACCCGCGCCACCCATCACGGCATGTCGAATGCAGATGTGACCGGGCCGGTGGAGCAGCACCCGCCCTCAGGGATGAGCGCGTCGAGGGCCTCAGTGACGGGTCGAGAGCTCCGCCCGCGGCGAGCGCAGGTGTCGTGGACCTGGTAGAAGCAGAAGAGGCCTGAGGGGCGGGTGCGGGTCGTTGTCCGGGCAGGGGCGCCGGGTCGGCGAACCCGCTGTGCCTTACGCCGTCGCCCTTGCCTCTCTCCAGATATGAGCATATGCTCCTATCTGTCGCCAGGACGCCTGCTGCCTACCGACTACTGCAGCAGCCGGCGCCTCGGTGGACCGGGAGCCTGCCTGGCGCCCAGCGGGGTCTGCCGCCTGAAGACCCGGGGCTTCCGTTCCTTATGCATCGATATTCCAGACACACACAACACCACGAACCTGCCTAGTGCGCATTTCGAAGGAGTCATGTCATGACCGTCGTGAAAGCCGCCGCCGTCCAGATCAGCCCCGTGCTCTACAGCCGTGCGGGCACGGTCGAGAAGGTCGTGCGCAAGATCCGGGAACTTGGCGAACAGGGTGTCCAGTTCGCCGTCTTTCCCGAAACCGTCGTTCCCTATTACCCGTACTTCTCCTTCGTGCAGCCGCCCTACGCATCGGCCAAGGAACACCTGCGCCTGCTCGAGGAGGCGGTGACCGTACCGTCCGCCGAGACGGATGCGATCGGCGAAGCCGCCCGGGAAGCGCACATGGTCGTCTCGATCGGCGTCAATGAGCGTGACGGCGGCACCATCTACAACACGCAGCTGCTGTTCGACGCGGACGGCACGCTGATCCAGCGCCGCCGCAAGATCACGCCGACTTATCACGAGCGGATGGTCTGGGGCCAGGGCGACGGTTCAGGCCTGCGCGCAACGGACAGTGCCGTCGGCCGCATCGGCCAGCTCGCCTGCTGGGAGCACTATCTGCCGCTGGCGCGCTATGCCTTGATCGCGGACGGCGAGCAGATACACGCCGCGATGTACCCGGGCGGCTTCGGCGGCCCGCTGTTCGCCGAGCAGAACGAGGTCAGCGTCCGCCAGCACGCGCTGGAATCGGCCTGCTTCGTGGTCAACGCCACCGCCTGGCTCGATGCCGACCAGCAGGGCCAACTCGCTCAGGACACAGGCGGCCCCGTCGAGGCGTTCTCCCGCGGCTTCTTCACCGCCATTGTCGACCCCGAGGGCCGCGTCCTCGGCGAGCCGCTCACCTCCGGTGAAGGCGAAGTCATCGCCGACCTGGACTTCGAGCTGATCGACCGGCGCAAGCGCCTGATGGACGCGCGCGGCCACTACAGCCGCCCAGAACTCCTCAACCTGCAGATCGACCGCTCGGCGGTGGCCAATCTCCACGAGCGCGGCACGCACGTTGCGGCCCGGGCCGGACGGGCGATCGAAGAAGACCGTCCCACCCAGGACCGGTGAGGCGGCAGTGCGCAGGGTCCTGACTACGGTTCGAGTAAAGGAGACTTTGATGTCCATGAAGAACAAGGCGCTCGCTGCGGCGGCGGTGGCGACCATGGTCGGTGGCTTCGGTGCGGCGGGAGCGCTCTCCGCGAACGCAGCCACCCCGGAGTGCGGTGACAGCTGCATCCAGATCTACAGCGCCAAGTTCGGCACGTCCGAGCGGCCCAACCTGGTCGAGACCGTGTATCGGGGGGTGGCGAGGGTCGGCCAGCCCACCGTGATGTACCCCGTCAGCACGTCCGATGCGGCCGGGGACATCGTCGGCCACCGCGCGGGCCAGGTGTCCGACTTCTACAAGGACGGCCTCGTGTCCGCCGAGGTGAACAAGCACTACGGCAAGCTGCGCGCAGTAGAGGTCGAGTACGCGCCGCACGGCAAGCGCACCGGCCTGTGTGCGGGCCTGGCTCACACCGCGTACCAGGACGAGGGCCTCACCCTGCAGAAATGCGGCGTGTCCGCCAAGACCGTGTGGATCATCGACACCGCGGACTCCCCCACGACCCTCTCCCAGGGGCACTTCCCGCTGGTCAGCGGCTCGACGACGAACTTTGCCCACCCCTACGCGATGACCTTCACGCACAGCTCGTTCCGGCACGGCGGCCACGAGCGCGGCGATCGCCGGATGGCGGTGCCCTCGCAGATCCGGGTCGACAGGCTGATGGGCAACCCGTCCCACGTGCCCGACGGCCAGCTCTGGGGTACGACGAAGTAGAGCGCCTTCCTGGAGCGCTGATCGGCTCTGCTGTGGCGCCGCCCTGCCGGGGCGGCGCCACGGTCGCGTTCGGCATCCGATGCGCGAGCCCGTGGACGGCCGCTGCCCGGTCGGAGACGGGCCGGTTGTATGGCACACCATCGCCGCCCGTGAAGACGCCGGCGCCGAGGAATCAGCCCGTGGACGGCCGGGCGGCGCGCCTGACTGGCTCCAGGGTGACGAGCGCCTTGACTGCCCCGCCCTTCGGTGCCGACCACCCATTTACGGCTGCTCCTCGATCCGGGCTGAGCAGCGGTCATCAGCAGCCGCAGCCGTCCGAGCGGCCAAGGGCGTGACGACCGGGCGACACGCCTCGGGCGTCCGTTCCCCGACGCCAGGCCCGCATGGACGACCCCATTGCGGCGCACACGTCCCGTGCGAAGGCTCACACTCTCTGAACGGCGAGGGACCATTGGACCCTAATAGAGATGTGGTCTATTTTGGAAACTCCCAAGCCACACCCGGGCCGCGAACCCCACGGCCCGCGCCTCGAAGAACTGCTAGGAGCACGAGCAATGCCTCTCCGTGGTGAGTACGAGCCGAGCGCCACCTCGTGGGTACGCGACCAGGTCGCGCTGTACGAGGCCACCGACGGCGAGGAGGGCGGCACCTTCCTGGACCTGCCGGTCATCATCCTGACCACCATGGGCGTGAAGTCCGGCAAGGTCCGCAAGATGCCGCTGATGCGGGTGGAACACAACGGCTGCTACGCGGTGGCCGCCTCCAACGGTGGCGCTGACCAGCACCCCGCCTGGTACCACAACGTGGTCGCCCATCCCCTCGTCGAGGTGCAGGACCGGGCAGCCAAGCAGGACATGATCGCTCGCGAGCTTCACGGCGAGGAGAAGGCCGAATGGTGGAAGCACGCGGACGCCGCCTACCCGCCCTTCGTCGAGTACCGGGCCGGGACCGATCGGGACATCCCGCTCTTCGTCCTGGAGCCGGTCACCGACGCGCGCTGACCGCCTCTCACCCGCGTGGGGCTGCCCCTCACTCCGCACGACTCCTGCCGGTGCCCACAGCCGCCTACAGTGTTTGGCCCGGCACAACAACAGGAAGTACAGACCATGGCTGAGGAAACCTCACGTCCCGCCGACGCTTCCGGAGTGTTCCGGATCGGCGGCAGCCTGCCCGTCAACCGGCTCGGATACGGAGCCATGCAACTGACCGGCCCCGGCGTATGGGGGGCGCCGAAGGATCCGGAGGAGGCTGTGCGTGTGCTCCGCCGGGCCGTCGAGCTGGGCGTGAACTTCATCGACACCGCGGACTCCTACGGCCCGTTCGTCAGCGAGCAGCTCATCCATACGGCACTGCACCCCTACCCGGCGGACCTCGTGATCGCCACGAAGGGCGGGCTGTCCCGCTCGGGCCCGGACGGCTGGCGGCCGCTGGGCCGGCCCGAATACCTGCGACAGCAGACCGAACTGAGCCTGCGCCACCTCGGCGTGGACCGCATCGACCTCTACCAGTTGCACCGCATCGACCCCCAGGTACCGCTCGCCGACCAGGTCGGCGAGCTCCGCCTGCTGCAGGAAGAGGGAAAGATCGGCCACATCGGACTGTCAGAGGTGACGGTCTCCCAGATCCAGGAAGCGCGCACGATCGCGGACATCGTCTCCGTGCAGAACCTGTACAACCTCGCCGATCGCCGTGCCGAGGATGTACTGGAGTACACCGAGCGGGAAAACCTGGGCTTCATCCCGTGGTTCCCGATGGCCACCGGCCAACTGGCACGTCCCGGCGGCCCGCTGGACACGCTTGCCAAGACGTACGGTGCGAGCCCCTCCCAGCTGGCCCTGGCCTGGCTGCTCCACCGCTCCCCCGTGATGCTGCCCATTCCCGGCACCTCCCGCGTGTCTCATCTCGAGGAGAACACCCGGGCCGCGCAGATCACCCTGCGCGACGCCGAGTTGCAGGCGCTCAGCCAGGCCGTGTAAACGGCGGCCTGGCCGTGGCCGGTCACCAGCCCGGCGTATGACCGCCTGGCTCGGCAGATCATCACCGGGGTAGGACGAGAGACGCCGGCACGCTCTTATTGGCGCCACCTCGCCGACATCATCGGCCTCACCGCGAACAACGCGCAGCCGCGCACCTGACGACGTCGGCAGCCGCTGACCGATCCGCCGCTCGGCGGGCGGAGGCGACGGGGTGGTGGTGATCCCGGGCCGGCGCCTCGGGGTAGACGTGATCCCGGGCGACCGCCCAGGCGTCGGCCGAGCCGGCCAGAGCGGCTCGACCGGCGACGAAGGCCGCGGCCTGCTCCGCGACGCGCGCCCCGAGGTGTTCGGCAGTGGCGACGTCCGAGCTGTGCACCGTGTCGACTCCACCGTCCAGTGGGGTCTGCGCGCCGGCGCCGGTCCAGAAGCCGAGCCGGTTGAGGTCGTCCTCGCCGGCCTCCAGGGCGTTCCAGCCCGGGGCGAGGCCCAGGCTCACCCAGATCATGCGGTGCTGTGCCGCGAAGGCGGCGAGGAACGTCAGCGTGTTCAGCTTGTCACCACTCTTCGAGGACGAGTTGGTGAAGCCGGCGGCAATCTTGTCGGCCCATGCCCCGTCGACGAACCGACGGCCCGTGGCCTCTGCGAACGCGTGAAAGCCGGCGGACGCACCGCCCATGTAGGTAGGCGTTCCGAAGATCACGGCATCGGCGGCGTCGAGTTCGCTCCACTGCTCATCGGTGATGGCATCCACCGGAATGAAGGCGACCTGCGCACCGGCCTTCTCGGCACCCCGCTGTACCGCCTCGGCCAGGACGGCGGTGTGACCGTAGCCGGAGTGGAAGGCGATGGCGATGCGCGGCTGCGGGGGGACGTGCTGGGACATCAGACATTCCTATCCTTGGAGGGCTGGTTTCTAAAGTAGACCATACCTCCATTGGAGGTCTAGCCTGTGGTGGAGTTCATCCAGAAGCCAGTCGACGCGCGGTGGGCATGGCGACGGCGAAGGCCGCGGCTGTAGCGGTGCCTGACGATTGGGCCGGTCGCGTCGGCGTCTCGCGACAGGGCTGTCACAGAATTCAAGATCGCTTGACCTCGTCCCGGACGGAAGAGCAACAGTGTCTCCACGGATCTCCTGAGCGGCGGTGTGTGCGCTCGGTGAGCCGGACGGGACCAAGAGGGGGAGTTCACGTGACCGCGACCTGCGTCATTCTCGACATCGGCGGAGTACTGGAGATCACGCCGGACACGGGGTGGGTGCAACGGTGGGAAGACCGGGTCGAGTTGCCGTTGGGCACGGTGAATGACCGGATGCGCGACGTATGGCGTGCTGGAAGCGTCGGAAGCATCAGCGAACGCGAGGTGCACGAGCAGGTGGCAACACGCCTGGGTCTCGACACCTTCGATGTCGATGCCTTCATGGCTGATCTCTGGGCCGAATACCTGGGGACGCCGAACGAGGAACTCATCGCCTACGTGCGGGGGCTACAGGGAATGTGCAGGCTGGGCATCCTGAGCAACAGCTTCGTCGGTGCCCGGGAGCGCGAGACGGCGCTGTACCACTTCGACGACCTGGTGGAACAGATCATCTACTCGCACGAGATCGGCGTCGGCAAACCTGACCCGCGAGCCTTCGAGGCCGCATGTGCCACCTTGGACGTACGCTCGGAGAACTGTCTCTTCATCGACGATGTCTCCGTCAACGTCGAGGCCGCCCAGGCGGCGGGCATGCAAGCGCATCTGTTCGAGGACAACGCCCGGACGATCACACGCGTCGCAGCTCATCTGGGCGCTGGGCCCCGCGTTCCAGGGCACGTCCCGCTCGGATGACAGCGGCTTGACCTATACCCCGCACCCCGGGCTGTCGCGGCTTGCCGCTCGGGCGAGCTGACGCTGCGCGTCGATCGGACGGGCGAACTCCTCGAGCATGGAGGTGTATCCGTGCCATAGGTTGCGAAGCGAGTGCTCAGCAGCTTTGGCGGGCGCCGCCTCGGTGGCTGTATCGAGGTCAGCGCCCTGGGCGGCGTAGAGATCCTGGATGAGCCGGGCCACATCCTCCGGCCGCTTGCGCTGGGTGAGCGACGCGTGCAGATCACGGAGCAGTTGTTCAACCATGGGCGACGGCATGGGCTTTACCTTGTCATCGCCGCGAACACGTCTCCACTGGTTATTTGTCCACGGCGGGCTTGCGAGCTGCCTTCTCGGCCACGCCCTCGAGCCGGCTGCGGTAGTTCTGCCACCACGTCGAGTCGCCGGGCCCCATGCTGGTGTTGCCCTCGTTCATCCCGACAGCACCGTCGATCAGTTCTCGGACGATGTCGGCGTGCCCGGCGTGCCGTTGTGTATCAGCGATCACGCGCACCACGGCATGATGCAGCGTCACTTCGTCCCTGTCCTTGGGCCACCACGGCACCCTGCCGATCGTTTCCAGCCCCACTGCGTCGATCGTCGCGTCCGCGTGCGCCCAGGCACGGCGGTACAGCTCCACGATCTGCTCGCGTGACTCGTCGGCGGTGGCCCACATGTCCGCGTTGGGCTCAGCACCGTCTTCGAGCCAGGGCAGCGGCTCGCCGGACGGCCGTCCGAAGGTGTCGCCGAGATAGCCCAGCTCTACGCCGGCCACGTGTTTGACCAACCCGAGGAGGTTGGTGCCGGTCGGCGTCAGCGGGCGGCGGATGTCGTACTCCGAAAGACCTTCGAGCTTCCACAGCAGGGCATCACGGGCGGACTGCAGGTAGAAGTGAAGGTCAGCTTTGGGATCCGGTGCGGTCATGAGCCCAGTCTCGCGCCTGAACGATCTCTGTCCACGCCTTTTGCGAGACGGGAACGAGCGATGCCTCGCTCTGGACGCCGTCGTCAGAGCCTCTCGGCGGGCGGTTCGCGTCGGACTGTCCGACTGCGGATGTCCGGCGACATCGCCGAGGAGCAGAAGCGCTCCGCGAAGCGTGGACGCAACGGCAGCCGCAACGTGGAAGCACTCGTCATGATGCGCTGCGTCCCCCAGGAGAACTCCGTCATCTGACCCACCGGTGCCCCTCGCCCATCGTGCTGAGACCGGCCAGGCCTTCCGCATGTCCGAATCCGTGGGTTTTACGGCCGACTGCACACATGACCGGGATCGCGGAATGGGGAGACCCTGGATGCATACATCGCCACCGATCACAGAACCGATTGGAGTCCCTCATGAGCGAGATCATCGCTGGCGTCACGATTCCCGACACTCCCGTTGTCACCGATGCCACCGCCCTGATCAGGGAGACGACCACTCCTCTGATTTTCAACCACTCGCGGCGGGTGTTCATCTTCGGCAGCCTTCAGGCCCGCAAGCTGGGTCTGAAGCCCGATCCGGAACTGCTGTACGTCGCTGCGCTGTTCCATGACACGGGCCTGGTGCCGCCCTACCGCAGCGATGACCAGCGGTTCGAACTCGACGGCGCCGACCAGGCCCGTGCGTTCCTGCTGAAGCACGGCTACTCCGCCTCGGACGCCGATCTCGCATGGACCGCCATCGCCCTGCACACCACTCCTGAGGTCCCGTGGAAGATGGCACCGGAGATTGCGGCGACCACTGCGGGCGTCGAGACGGATGTCCTCGGAATGCGCCTCGACAATCTCAGTGAGGCGGACATCGCCGAAGTGACGAAGGCTCACCCCCGCCCCGATTTCAAGAACCAAATCCTCCAGGCGTTCACGGACGGTTTCAAGGATCGTCCGGACACCACCTTCGGCACTGTCAACGCCGATGTCCTGGAGCATTTCGTTCCCGGTTACCGGCACATCGACTTCGTCGAGGTGATTCAGAACTCGGCGTGGCCGGAGTAATTACAAGATGACTCGGGGCACCCGCCTGGTGCCCCCAAGACCGCCGGGCACGGGAAGCGCTCATGGCTGTCCCGTGACTGCCGGCCCCGAGCCCTCCTCGTCCTGGGCGTCGATGTGCCCGCCGCGAGCGTTGTCAGTGGGCGAGGGCACACTGACGGCATGAGCACCGCTCCTTGGGCGCGTAGTCGCCGGTCCGACCTGCATGAGGCGCCAGCCCGCTGAATCGACGGGCGAGCCCGGCTTCAGTGGACCCAGCGGCCGGGCAGGTCCTTCCGCACGATTTCAAGATCGGCAGCCGTACGCCCACGCGCGTGGATCCAGGACCGGTCCTGGATCCCGTCTCGGCGCACCAGCCGACCGGGCGCTGAGTACCAGCGCACGGGCGAGTCGTCCTCGCTGGCCCACATGGGATGGTCAGGCAGGTCCACTCGGGCGTAGCGCTCGTGAAGGCTCGGCAGCAGCGCGTCCGGCAACTCGCAGGCGTCGTAATGACTGTCCGAGCCGAAGAGCGACTCGCTCAGCACGAGCTCCACCCATGCCAAGGACATCCGATCGAGAAAGGGGATCCAGCCCCCGTGTGATTCCACCACTACGGGTGGGTCGTCCTGCTCGATCTCTCCCAGGGAGATCCCCCAGTAGGCGCAGTCCTGGTTCTCACGCCGGAAGACCAGGACGCCGTTCAGGGCGTCATCAACGTAGAGGCCGGTCGGCCGGACCAGTGGGTCCTGCTGTCGGGTGAGGTCGTCCCGACGGCCGAAGAGGGCGTAGCCCTCCCGCAAGGCAGCCGGCAGTTCAAAGCCCAGATCAGCTTCTGCGGCCGCCAACTCCTCTTCAGCGCAGCCGTCTTCCCGTTGCAGTGGGCGGCCCGCCCAGGCGTCGGCGAACCACTGCACGAAGTCCAGGGCTTGGGACTGAGTCTGCACTCCGCCCACCAGCACCACCGACACGTCAGGACCATCCGGCATGGCCAGGACGCTACCGCCTTCCTCGCGCACGCATGGAGCCACCACCAGCACGACTTCATCGTCGCATCCGTGTCTCGACTTGACCCGTTGACGACAAGAGAGGTCTCGGGCTGTTGGGCAATGGTGCGACCTCGGTCGGCCCGGGGCCCCGGAACTGTCTCGCCTCAGCTGGTCAAAGTCCCGTGGTGCAAGTACCTCGTCGCTGTCCGTGACGACGCGGCATCCAGAGGTGCGCGGCAGTCGGCCACCGACTTCCACTTCTCCCGTATGGGCGGCACATGTCCGCTGTGGACGGTGTACGAGGCCTTCTCCGCACCGGGCCGGATCTTGACGCAGGTGGCGGAGATGCCGGACGGTAAGCGGTACTTCTGGGTCGCGCGGACCCTCACCCGCGGCGGATACGGCCACCACGCCCCGCGCGCCGAGTTCGCCGTCGCCCTCGGGTGCGAGCTGCGGCACGCCCACCGGCTCGTCTACGCCGAGGGAATCGCCCTGGACGGCCCCCGGGCGGCGACGCCCATCGGTCTGGGCTGCCGGATCTGCGAGCGCCGCGACTGCGCACAGCGGGCCCGTCCGCCGGCCGGCGGACGGCTGGCCATCTACCCTGACCGACGTACATACGTTCCGTACCCTGTGGAGACCCGCACCCCATGACAAGCGCAGGAGGAACAGGCACGTGACCAGCCGCGTCACCTTCGTCTCGCCCGCGACGAGCCCATCGCTGCGGCACGCCCGCTTCTATGACGGTGATTCGATCGACGACATCGGGGCAACCCGCGCCCGTTCGGTGGCCGGGTCGCTGCCCTCGCCCGTCCGTGTGCTGACCTCCCCCAGCGTGCGCTGCCGGGAGACGGCGTCGTCGCTCGGCCTCGACGGCGTGGAGACGGCGGAGCTGGGGGCCCTGGATGTGGGCCGTTGGCAAGGCCGCACTCTTGAGGAGGTGGCTGCCGCCGAACCGGAGGGAGTGGGCCACTGGCTCGCCGACGCCGACTGGGCAGGACACGGCGGAGAGTCGGTGCGGGACGTGTGCGAGCGGGTCGGGCGCTGGCTGGACACCGCGCAGGACACGGACGGTCGTACCGTCGCCGTCGTCGAGCCGGAGGTCGTACGGGCCGCGGTCGTCCATGTTCTGGGCCTGCCCGCGGCTTCCTTCTGGCGGCTGGACGTGCCGCCGTTGACGGCCACGGAGCTCAGCGGGCGGGCCGGCCGGTGGAACCTGCGGCTCGGACAGCCTCTGGGAGCGTCGGGCACCCCAGCTGACACGGTGTCTGGCCCGGCCTCGGACACCGCCTCTGACGCCGCGTCGGGCACTGCTTCGGTGCGCTGAGGCGGGGCGGGCGCCGTGGTTCAGTAGGCCGCGGTCCGGTGGCGGCGCAGCAGCGCCGCTATCGCGCAGCGCAGGCAGTCGGTTCCCTCGTCCCACTCCGCGTCTCGGCCCGCGGGACAGGGTGCCGGGCACTCCGGCGGCACCGCACCGCCCTGCCCGTGGCAGTCCATCGGGTCCTGGACCAGCGTTTCCAGTTCCCGCAGGAGCTGTTCAGTCCGCTTCGCCTGCTGGGCGAGCACACGCACCCGGGCGCTCTGACCGCCGATCTGCCGTCGGCTGGCGATCAGTTGCTCGTACTCCTCGACGGTGAGGGCGACCGCCTCACCGCCCCCGAGGGTGATGCGGCGCGGCTGAGGGTGTCCGGCCACTCGGTTCCTCCGCTCCTCGGCTTGGCGGTGCCTGCCTCATCGGTCGGTGTTCTGTGCCCTGCCCGTGATCCGATCGCGTCGGTGCCCGGGAAACGCGAGAGGGCCCCCGGATGGTTCCGAAGGGCCCTCTCGTGTTTCAAAACCGTCAGTGCGAGGCGGGAACCGTCCGCCCGGACGGGGCTGTCGCGGGCTTGGGATTCAGCTGCCGCTCGGCCAACTCGCCGAAGAGCAGGCCGAATCCGCCCCAGAGGACAGCCTGGATGGCGAGGGCCGAGAGACGGAACCGCCACAGCAGGGTGGCGGGGAAGTCCTTCGGTACCTCGTTGATGGCAGGCAGGAACTCGTAGGCCAACCCGATCACCACGGCGAAGCCGGCCACGGCCACCACGGTCGCCCACCAGGTGCCCAGACGGGGTGCCAGTCGCTTGCCCAGGATGGTGGCAGCGACCGCGAGGAGGATGCTGAGCACCATCATCAGGAAGTACAGGGTGGTCCGCTTGCCGATGGTGTCGGAGTTGCCCACCGACGGCGGATTGGCCGGGTACTTCAGGAACGGCACGACGTACACGGCGAGCAGCGCGCAGCCCGACAGCAGCAGCGCGGTCGCCCGCGGGCTGAAGCGGCCGATCCGGCCGAGCGCGAAGCAGTACGCGAGCGCGGCGATGCCGCCGAAGGCGACCCCGTAGACCAGGACGCCGGTGGCGAGACCGGCGGTGGACTGCAGCGAGCGGGAGACGACTTCCATCTCGTGCTCGTGGGAGTGGGCCGCCTCGAAGCTGATCGCCTTGTCGACGTTCGGCTCACCGAGCAGGTAGGCGACGACCAGGGCGAGCACACCGGCGGCCAGGCCGGCGAGCATGCCTCGTACCAGGAGGTTTCTTACTGTTGCGGAGTTCATGAGCGTGCGGCGTCCCTCGCGTCAGTGGCAGGGGAAGCCGAGCAGGTGGCGGGCGTCGTGCACCCACTCGTGGACGTCCGTGCCGTTGAACACGGAGGTGGCGCCCTGCTCGGCGCCGACGAAGTAGAGCAGGACCAGCATCAGGATGCCGAAGAAGACCGCCCAGGGAGCTATCGCCTTCAGCGGCAGCGTGGCGGGAACGACGGGGGTGGTGGCTGTCGGCTGGGCGACGGTCTGCGCCATGGCAGAACCTCCTCTGGGAGTTCGCGTCCCATCTCGGTGGTGCACTGGACGACGGCCACGGGTCTGACTCACGAAACGCCTCACGAGGCATCTCGCATACAGTGGCGCGACCGTGCCGGATTCCCACCGGCTTCCGTCTCGCCGTCGTCGATATCGGACCGACCGTACCGCGTGACGGGTACCCGGCCAAGACCGCGCCACCTGGCGTGATCTTCCTCTCGCGGCGGGTGGCCGGTCCGTCGGATGTCAGCGGTGGCGGCCGCTCGGGCGGGCCGGGCGGCCGATCTCGTCGCAGGGAACGCCTCTGTGTCGGGGTCCGAGGAACGCGATGGTTCGCTTCACCAGGACTCCTCGGGAGCTGAGTTGGGTCCGGCAAGTCCCAACTCGTGCTCGCCGAGAGGGGTGAAGAAGCGCTCGACGTCGGCGTCCGTGACCTCGCCGAGGGTCGCCGGCGACCAGCGCGGGTTGCGGTCCTTGTCGATGATCTGGGCGCGGATGCCCTCCACCAGGTCGGGAGAGTTCAGGGCCGCGCAGGAGACGCGGTACTCCTGGTCGAGGACGGGCTCCAGCGCGCCGAGCCGCCGAGCACGGCGGACGGCGGCCAGGGTGACCTTCAGGGCGGTCGGTGACTTGGTGAGCAGCGTCTCCGCCGTGTCCTTCGCGGCCGGGTCGCCGTGGGCGAACAGCCGCTGCACGATCTCCTCGACCCGGTCGGCGGCGTAGCAGGCGTCGATCCACTCACGGCGTCCTGCCAACTCCCCTGGGGGCGACGGCTGCACATGACGGGCGACCGCCTGCTCCACGGGCATCTCGGCGAGATCGGCGACGAAGTGCCGGAGAGCGGCGGACGGCATGTAGTGGTCGGCGAGCCCGCACAGCAGGGCGTCGGCGGCACCGATCTGCGCGCCGGTCAGTGCGAGGTGCGTGCCCAGTTCGCCGGGGGCGATAGCGAGCAGATAAGTGCCGCCGATGTCGGGGGCGAGGCCGATACCGGTCTCGGGCATGGCGACCCTCGACCGCTCGGTGACGACCCGGACGCTGCCGTGCGCGGAGATGCCGACACCGCCACCCATGACGATGCCGTCCATGACGGCGACGTAGGGCTTGGGGTACCGGGCGATACGGGCGTTGAGGTGGTACTCGTCGCGCCAGAAGGCGGCCGTGGCGGTGCCGTCACCGTCGCGGGCGTCGTCGTGGACGGCGCGGATGTCGCCCCCCGCGCACAGGCCGCGCTCCCCCGCCCCCGTGATGACCACGGTCTCGACGGCCGGGTCGTCTTTCCAGGCCTTCAGAGCCTCGTCGATGTGCCGCACCATCGCGTGGGACAGCGCGTTGAGGGCCTTCGGCCTGTTGAGAGTGATGTGGGCGGCCCGCCCTGCGGTGTGGAGGAGGACGGGTTCCTCGGCGCCTGTCATCCGAAGTCCTCCGTCAGGCCACGGGCCACGGTCACGCGCATGATCTTGTCGGTCCTTCTGGCACTGCCCTCGGGAATGCACTGGCGCCGCGAGTCTAGGCGCCGGGCCTGGGCCGATGGGCGCGGGGCCTACCTGCGCGGCGCGTGTGACGAAGCATCGTCGTCTGCCTGTGATCGCAGAGAAGAGGCAGGTCGGAGCTTGGTTGTTCCCGTCGGCGTGCGAGTAGTGAGCGCGACTGTCTGTCACTCGACGGCTGAAGGTCGGCGCATCTGCCCGAGGACGAGCGTGGCCGGCGCGCTCACCCGCCCAGCCGGGTCAGGTCGCCGGCCTGGGCGGCGGGAGCTCCGCTACGACGCCTGGCGCAGCGAACGCCCCTCGGGAGCCGGGCGGTCCAGGATCGCGGCGCTGAGGTAGCCGAGTGCGAGGACGATCGCGGCGGTCCGTACCGCGTGAGCGATCTGCCAGCGGTCACGTACGTGTGCCCAGTCCGCAGGGGGAGTCTGGACGTTCCAGCCCAGTTCCTCGACGTTGATGGGACCGTTGACCGCGAGCGTGACCAGCAGGGCCAACAGGAGCAGCCCGAGGGCGATGGCCGCCGGCCGCAGGATGGGGCTCTGCGCCTTGCGCGCGTAGATGACAAGTACGGCCACGGCGACAAGGGTCGGTACGGTGATGGCCCCGATGTACCAGGTGAAGAAGGTGGACTCCACCTGGCGTACGCGGACGTACGCCGGGCCGTTCAGCCGTCGGAGCGCCAGTTCCAGAAAGAGCACGGTGACGGCGACCCCCGCCAGCATTCCGCAGGACAGCAGGCTCACGTATCGCGTGGCCTTCACCAACGTGGCACTCCTCATCGCACACTCCCTTGTGAGACGCAGACCCTCCTTTGCCCTGACGGCTGATGTCGTCCCTGTGTGACAGTCCTCGTGCCGAGATCACCTCTGCGGACGGGGTCGGACGGCAGACGGGATGGCCCGCCGAGGTGATCGGACCGGCCGGCTACGGGTTCTGGCCGCGTCTCCGCGGCAGCTGAGGCCGAGTCAGGATCCGGGTCATGCCGGGGCGCCGGCGTCGACGGGCAGGTCGGCCAGGCGCCACTCGAGCATGCCGTCGTTGAGGCGGACGGCCCGCCGTCCGAGATCGGTCAGCAGCCGCACCGCGTCGTAGGCGAGCACGCAGTACTCACCGCGGCAGTAGACGACGATCTCCGTCTCCTCGGGCAACTCGTTGATCCGGTCGGCCAGTTCCCCGACCGGAATGGACACCGCACCCGGGATGTGCCCGGCCATGTACTCCTCCACCGGCCGTACGTCGAGCACCACCACGTCCCCGGCCGCCGTGCGGGCGCACAGTTCCTCGTGGGTGACCTCCACCGCGCCGTCCTCGCCGAGGTAGGCGTCACGCGCCGCGGTCACAGCGGCCTGGTGGGCTTCGCCGACCTTGCGCAGCAGCGCGAACAGCTGGACCACGTCGTGGCCGGCGAGCCGGTAGTAAATGCGCACCCCCTCGCGTCGGGTGGCGACGAATCCGGCCTGTTTCAGGGTCTGCAGATGCGCCGAGGCCGTCGTCAGGTTCAGCCCGGCGGCCTTGGCCAGGGCATCGACGGTGCGCTCGCCCTGGGCCAGCAGGTCGATCAGCTCCAGGCGCTTTCCGCTGGCCAGCGCCTTGCCGCTGGCCGCGAACGCGTCATACAGGTGCGACTTCGTACCGGCCGTCGTGGTTCCCGCCATGCGATCCTCCATAAATCCATGGAATAGTGTAAGCGAAGGTGGGCGCGGTGACCACAACGCCGACCACGCCCCTCGCATCCGGACCTTGGAGGACCTGATGGGCTTCGCCGACGACCACCTGATACCACTGGTCGACACCGGGCTCGGCAACAGCGCCTACCTCGTCGACCTCGGCGACGGCCGCGCCCTGGCGGTGGACGCGAGCCGCGATCTGCGTGCCCTGCGGGAGGCCGTCGAGCGGCGCGGCCTGGCAGTGGCGTACGCGGCGGACACGCACCTGCATGCGGACTTCCTCTCCGGCGCCGTCCAGCTCGGTCATGACCACGGGGCCACCGTGCTCGCCTCCGCCGCAGGGCACCGGGCTTTCGCGCACCTCGGTCTGGCCGACGGCGACGAGGTCGACCTGGGCGGCCTGACACTGCGGGCCCTGGCCACACCCGGCCACACGGAAGAGCATGTGGCGTTCCTGTTGCTGGACGGGGACGTCGCGCTCGGGGTGTTCACCGGCGGCTCGCTGATCGTGAACTCCGCCGCCCGCACCGATCTGCTCGGCGCCGGCCGTACCGAGGAACTCGCCCGGGCCCAGTACCGCTCGCTCAGGCGCCTCGCCGCGCTGCCGGACAACGTCGCGGTCTGGCCCACCCACGGGGCCGGGTCCTTCTGCTCCACTGTGGGCGGCGCGGAGCGCATCTGCACGATCGGCAGGCAGAAGCAGACGAATCCGCTGCTGGGCGCCCCGGACGAGGAAACCTTCGTACGCCGGCTGGTGGCCGGCCTCGGCAGTTACCCCGACTACTTCGCCCGGCTCGCCGAGGCCAACCGGCTCGGCCCCTCGGTCATCACCTCCACCCCGGTGCTGGCCGCCCTCGACGTCGGGCAGTTCAAGTCGCTGCTGGCCGACGGCGGTCAGGTGGTCGACGTGCGCCCTGCGGCCGACTACGCGGCCGGCCACATCCCCGGCTCCCTGTCCATCCCGCTGCGCGGCCAGTTCGCCACCTGGCTGGGCTGGCTCCTGCCCGACACCGTCCCGCTCGCCTTCGTGACCGGCGAGGACCAGGACCTCAACGAGATCGTCTGGCAGGCGTACAAGATCGGCTATGAGCGCCTCGCCGGACGGCTGGCCGGCGGCATGACCGCCTGGCTGGACGACGGCAACCAGCAGGCCTCCACCGCGTTCGTCACCGCCGACCATGCCGAGAACCGCCCCTACGTCGACGTGCGGCAGGACGCGGAGTTCGCCGCCGGACACGTGCCCGGTGCCGTGCACATCGAGCTCGGCGGGCTCATCGCTCGCACCGACGATGCCCCCCAGGGGCCGGTCGTGGCCTGCGGCCACGGCGAGCGGGCCATGACCGCCGCCAGTCTCCTCGAACGCGCGGGCCACTCCGACATCGCCGTTCTCGACGGCGGACCGGCGGACTACGCGGCGGCCCACGGCCGGCAGCTCGCCCAGGGCATCAGCCCGTGAACGCCAGCCCCGCGACCACCACTCCGGCCGACGCGTCGGGCCGGCCGATCCGCCTGGGGCTGCGGGAGAACTGGCTCCAATTCACCCTGCTGGTCATCGTCAATGTCTGCGTCGGCGGCCTGGTCGGCCTGGAGCGCACCACCGTCCCGTTGATCGGCGCGGACGTCTTCGGCCTGACCAGCGACCTGGCCGTCTTCGCCTTCATCATCGCCTTCGGCGTCACCAAGGCCTTGACCAACCTCGCCGCCGGCGCGCTGACCGCCCGCTTCCGCCGCAAGCAACTCCTCGTCACGGGCTGGCTGATCGGCATCCCCGTCCCCTTCGCCCTCGCCTGGGCGCCGTCCTGGGGCTGGATCGTCGCCGCGAACGTCCTGCTCGGCCTCAACCAGGGCCTGACGTGGTCGATGACCGTCAATATGAAGATCGACGTCGTGGGTCCCGCGCGCCGTGGTCTGGCCACCGGTCTCAACGAAGCCGCCGGTTACACCGCCGTCGGCGCCACCGCCCTGATCACCGGCTACCTGGCCACCGGCTACGGCCTGCGCCCCACGCCCGAGCTCATCGGCGTCGTCTTCGTCGCCGCCGGACTCGCGCTGTCCCTCGTCGTCCGCGACACCGCCGCCCATGTCGCCCTCGAACTCGCCCAGCACACCAGGCCCGTTCCCACCGGTGAGGACAGCGGCCTGGCCGCCACTTTCGCCCGTACCTCCTGGCACAACCGCTCCCTGCGCGGGGCCAGCCAGGCCGGTCTGGTCAACAACCTCAACGACGGCCTCACCTGGGGCGTCTTCCCCCTGCTGTTCACCGACCACGGCCTCGGCCTCGCCGCCGTCGGCCTGATCAAGGGCCTCTACCCCATCCTGTGGGGCATCGGGCAGATTCCCACCGGCCATCTCGCCGACCGCATCGGCCGCAAACGACTGATCGTCCACGGCATGCTCGTCCAGGCCTGCGGTTTCGTCCTCGCCCTGGCCCTGCTCAAGACCCCGCTGCTCGCGGGCATCGCGTCCGCCGTCGTTCTCGGCATCGGCACCGCGATGGTCTACCCCGCGCTGATCGCCTCCATATCCGATCACGCCCACCCCACCTGGCGGGCCAACGCGCTGGGCACCTACCGGTTCTGGCGCGACACGGGCTACGCCATGGGGGCTCTGGTGGCCGGCGTCCTCGCCGACACCCTCGGTCTCAACGCCACCGTCGTCGCAGCCGCCGTCCTCACCGCCGGCTCGGGCCTCCTCGCCGCCCGCTGGATCACGGAGCACCGGCCGGTGCGGTGAGCACCCCCGCCACCGCACTGGTCGGGATGAGCACAGGCCGCTGCCTCATACGGCGGTGGTTCGCACCGCCATACGGGGGCTGCAGCACATGCGGACAGTACCCCCACCGGGTATCTTGCCTTTGCGACAGAGGACGGGCATGGCACGCAGAAGGGAAGAGGCCACGATGGGGAGCCGACGCACTCGCGGCCCGGGCATCGCCCGGCTGTCGGCGTTGTGCGCGGTGCTGGTCGGCCTGTTCCTCATGCACGGTGCCCCGACCGCGGCAGCTGACGGCTGTCACGGCCAGATGCGCGCCACTCTCCCGACGTACGACGCCCATGCCTCCTCGATGGCATCGGCCCACGCCATGCCGGCGGAGCCGGATGACGCCCAGGCCGAGCCTGCCGACGACATGCGTAGTCACGGGGATCTCTGCGTCGCCATTCCCGCCCAGAACCAGATCCCCCTGCCCACCGCCCCACTCGTTGCCGTCGTCACCCCCACCGTCCTGGCGGCCTGGATCCTGCAGCGCGCATGGAGCCCGGGTGGCACCGGTCGGCGCGGCCCACCGGGCGGACGCGATCTTCTCCTACAGGTGTGCATCGCGCGGACGTGACCGGACCTGCGCCGGAATCCGCTGACCAGCGGTCTCCGGCTCCAGCGTCCTGCTCACCTCGCGCGCCACCCGGAGTGGTGCGCCACCCGGAAAGACACTCAAGCGATGTTCGCCACCACCCGTTCCACGGTCCGCCGCCGAGCCCTGCTCGCGGCCGGCACCTCAGCCGCTCTCGCCATGACACTGACGGCCTGCGGCTCCTCCGACGACTCCGCCATGCCCGGCATGAACCACAGCACCATGCCGTCCGTGACCCCCTCGACCGAGTCCAGTACCCCGATGGGCGACATGCCCGGAATGAACCCCGTAGCGGACGGCAACGGCCTGTCCGACGCCAAGGACGGCTATCGCCTCACCAGCCCCGACAGCACCCTCGACAGCGGCAAGCGGACCCCCTACCGGTTCACGGTCGACGGCCCGGACGGCACGCCGGTCACCGACTTCGCACTCGACCAGACCAAGCGGATGCACTTCTACGCCGTCCGCTCCGACCTGACCGGCTTCCAGCACCTGCACCCGGCGATGGCCTCCGACGGCACCTGGACCGCGGATCTGTCCTCCCTCACGCCGGGCTCATGGCGCATGTTCACTTCGTTCGTCCCCGCCAGTGGAAGCGCCAAGGGCAAGGACCTGGTCCTCAGCCGGACCGTCACAGTCCCCGGGTCCGCCCCGAAGATCCCGCTGCCCGCTGCGGCCGGCAGCGCGAAGGCGGACGGGTACACGGTCACCCTCGAAGGCAAGCCGATGGCCGGCATGGCGCATCCGCTGACCGCACGCATCACGAAGGACGGCAAGCCCGTCACCGACCTCCAGCCCTACCTGGAGACCTACGCCCATCTGACGGCCTTCCACGAAGGCGACGCCGCCTTCGCCCATCTCCACCCCACCACCGAGGTCAACGGTGATCAAGGCGGACCGGAGCTGTCCTTCCACGCCGCACTGCCCACCGCGGGCAACTGGCGGCTGTTCGTGCAGTTCCAGACCGGCGGCAGGCTTCACACCGCTGCGCTGACCTTGCACGTCGCCTGACGCCGAAACGCGCCGCCCGCCGACACCGCGGTCGAAGGTGTCGGCGGGCGGCGCAGCCCCGGTCATTTCATGGCCGCGGCCCGCCCGCACCCCTCGTGCGCACCGACCCGCGGCCCATCCTGACCCCGCACCGCGGCTGACTCACTTGATGTGCCGTGCGGGCCGGCAGGCCATGTGCAGCAGGTGCTCCATGGGGCCACGCCGGAACAGGCGCATCCAGACGGTCGCCAGGAGCGCGGCGGCACCGATGAAGCCGAGCAGCACCGGCAGCGCGGACATGGTGCCGTCCTCGACCAGAGGCACGTACCAGACCTCGGTGAAGAACCAGAGGGCGATGATGTGCAGGACATAGACGGTCAGCGCCATCATGCCGACCGCCGCGACGGGTGTGGCGAGGCGTGTGACGCGCGGCATCCCGGCGGCGACGGTCAGGCACGCGGCCATCACCATGATGGCGACGCCGGTGTTGCCGACGATGGAGAAGGTCGTCTCGCTGTGCGGTGCGCCCACCAGCAGCCATGCGAGCGGAGTGTGGCCCTCGGGATCGCCGACGATGTCGGACCACCACGCGGACGACGCCGAACCGCCGTCCGCGGCGGCCGCGACGGTGGTGAGGGCGTGCGGGACCAGGTGCAGGGCCAGCCAGGACCCGCCGTAGCCGAGCACGGCCAGCGCACCGCCGGTCGCAGCGAGCCGGGACCGGATAGCGGTCCGGGTGAGGTCGAGTCGGGCCAAGGCCATGCCCGCGATCAGGAACGGCATCCAGGTGAGAACCGGATACGACCCCGTGAACAGCAACTCGACGACGCCGTCCGTGCCGGTGATGTGGGCCAGCGGGTCCCGGGCCACGACGGCGTCCGCCCAGTGCCCGTCCTGGATCGACCTCTGTATCGCGTACAGAACCGGGGGCATGAGGAGCGCGCCCCCGGCGGCGGTGAACGCCAGCGTCCGTGCGCGCAGCCGGTACAGCGGGAGGACGGCCACGAAGAGCACCGCGTAGAAGCTGAGGATCACCTCGATCGAGGTGTCCAGTGCGGTCAGGGCATAGCCGAGCGCCGCCAGGATGACGGAGCGGGTCACGATCCTGCCCATCGCCTGTCGGCCGGAGCGCCCGGTCCGAGGATACGGACGGCCGGTGATGATGATCAGCGAGAACCCGGCGAGCACCGCGAAGAGGGCGGAGGAGCGACCCCGCGCCAGCTCCAGCAGGAACCCGACCGGCCCGCCCACCGTCACGTCGGGGCCGACGTGTGCGGCGTACATGCCGAAGACCGCGAGCCCACGGGCCAGGTCGATACCGATCAGTCGGGCAGTCGAAGGGGTGCCGGCTGAGGCGGAGGAGGAGCGGTCCGTCTCGAGCCGGCTTGGCGCTTCTGCCGGCGCGACCGACAATACGTTCTGCGTCATGTGCCCAAGGGTTTACGGTGACGCCGCCTCAGCCACTCCGGCAGCTTTCCGGAAGCACCCCGCCGATCGGCTGGACCTTTCCCGGCCTACCGGCGGGAACTCTGCCGCCGACCGGCGGGGAGGCGCATCCGAACCGCCACTGACGGCTACACGCGGTACGCATCCGACGCCTGCATACGACGGACGGAGCGCCACGGTTCCCGGTGCTCCTGGCCGCGAGACTCGCCCACGCCGGCATCGGCGACACGACGCACCCTGCGCACCGTACCGTCACACGGCCATGTCAACGCAGTGCCGAGCAGTCCGCAACCCTGAGTCAGAGGCCTGCGACGGCGGTACGGGTGTCCCCGTCAGCCTTCTTCAGGGCCAGGGCCGCCTCCTGGGCGGTGCTGTGGGTGAGGAGCATCACGATGGCGGTCTTGGCGTGGCCGTCGGCCGCCCGCAGGGCCTCGGCGGCGGTGTCGGGGTCGGCATCGGTGGCCTGGACGACCATGCGGCGGGCGCGGTCGACGAGCTTGTCGTTGCTGGCCCGGACGTCGACCATCAGGTTCCCGTAGACCTTCCCGATGCGCACCATCGAGGCGGTCGAGAGCATGTTGCAGACCATCTTCTCGGCGGTGCCGCCCTTGAGCCGGGTCGAGCCGGTGAGGATCTCGGGGCCGGTGGGGACCTCGATCGGGATGTCGGCGTAGCGGCTGACGACCGCGTCGCGGTTGCAGGCGACCGACACCGTGACGGCGCCCTTGGCCGCGGCGTGCTTCAGGCCGCCGACGACATAGGGGGTACGGCCGCTCGCGGCGAGTCCGACGACCGTGTCCCGGTCGTTCACGCCGATCTCGTCGAGGTCGGCGACCGCCCTCGCGGGCTCGTCCTCGGCCCCTTCGACCGCCACGACAAAGGCACCCGGGCCGCCCGAGAGCAGGCCCACCACCTGCTCGGGGGAGGTGCCGAAGGTGGGCGGGCACTCGACGGCGTCGAGCAGGCCGATGCGGCCGCTGGTGCCGGCGCCGATGTAGATCAGCCGTCCGCCCCGCCGCAGCGACTCGGTGATCGCCTCGACGGCGGACCCGATCTCCGGGAGGGCGTCGCGCACGGTGAGTGCGACGGTCTGGTCCTCGGCGTTCATGACCGAGAGCAGTTCGGAGACCGGCATACGGTCCAGCTCGGCGGTCCGCTCGTTGCGGGTCTCGGTGCCAAGGGTGCTGAGGTCCACGGCGCGGTCGTCCTTTCAAGGGTGGTGCTCAAGGGTGGTGTTCTAGGGGGTGCTGAGCGGGGGTCGGGGGCGGGTCGGCGGTCAGTCGTCGGCCGGTGTGCGCCGCTGCGGCCGCGGCCGTCTGCGGCGCTGGACCGCCCCGTAGGTCTTTTCCAGCGCGGCGGTGGTCGCGTCGAAGGAACGTTGCGCCACGCCGACGAAGAGGCAGTCGATGAGTGCGAGCTGTGCGATGCGGCTGACGGTCGCACCGGAGCGGAAGGGAGTCTCCCGGGCACAGGTCGTCAGCACGAGGTCCGCGCTCCTCGCGAGGGTGGAGCGCGGCACGTTGGTGAGGGCGATGGTGGTGGCGCCGCGTTCGGCGGCGGCCTGAAGGGGCTCGACGGTGTCCTCGGTCTCCCCGGAGTGGGAGATGGCAAAGGCGACGTCGCCGGGCTCAAGGAGAGCGGCGGCGGTGAGGGCGGCGTGCCGGTCGGTCCAGATGAAGGCCATATAGCCGATCCGGTGCAGCTTCTGGTGCAGGTCCTGGCCGACGAATGCGCTGGCGCCGACACCGAAGATGTCGATGCGCCGGGCTCCCGCCACGGCGTCCACCGCCCGGCCCAGCACCTCGACGTCCAGCCCGGCACCGGAGTCCTCGAGGGCGCGCACCTCGTTGTAGATGATCTTGCTGACGATCTCGTCCAGCGTGTCGGTGGCGCTGATGTCGGTGCCGGGCGCCGGGCGTTCGCCGCCGAGCGCGTACTCACGGGCGGCGGCCGCCGCGAGCGCGAGCCGTAGTTGCGGATAGTTGGCTATGCCGATGGCGCGGCAGAAGCGCATCACCGTGGCCACCGAGGTGTCGGCACGCTCGCCGAGGGCGCTGATGGACAGCTCCGACGCCTGCGCCGGATCGGCGAGGACGGCGTCGGCCACCCGGCTCTCCGAGGGGGCCAGGGTCGGCAGTGCGGCCCGGATGCGCGCCAGGATCCCGGTGGCGGCTGTGTCCTCCGCCGACCGGTCCGTTGCGCTGGGTGTTTCCTGGCGGGCCATGGACCATTCCCTCCTGAGTGGGTGGGCGACACATTAACCACGCCTCGGTGGTGCGTCAAAAACTTACGCGGAAACTTGCGTGAAGTTACTTATTGACATTCGGAGGTCGGCCTTCGGATACTCGCTGGACCGCGATCCGCGCCGGTCGCCGGCATTCCACCAGTGCCGTGACCGCCCGACGAGCCGGATCCCTGGAGACACGAAGGCGTGCCCCATGACAGCAGCAGTTGCGGTGGACCTGGGCAAAACCGGCTGCCGTGCCGTGCTGTGGAGCGGTGACGGCCCCGCCCACGACGTCCACGAGGTGCCCGGAGCCCCCGGGCTCGCCGCCGACCACGGAGTGGCCGCGGCCCGCAACTCCGTGTGCGCCGCCGTCCTGCCGCTCATGGAACGGGAGCCGTCGCACCGCCTGGCGGCGGTCTGTGTGGGCGCCGCGGGAGCGGCCGCCGCACCGGAGGCGGCCCGCGAGCTGGCCGCCCTGCTTCTTGAGGATCTGCCCACCGACGAGGTGGCCGTCACCAGTGACGCGGTCACCGCCCACGCGGGCGCCCTGGGGGGCCGTACCGGCGTGGTGCTGGCGATCGGCACCGGTGCGGTGGCCATCGGCATCGGCGACGACGGGACGTACGCCCGGGTCGACGGCTGGGGTCCCTGGCTCGGCGACGCGGGCAGCGGCGCCTGGATCGGCGCGGCCGGACTGCAGGCCGCACTGCGGGCGCACGACGGACGGGGCCCTGACACCGCACTGCTGGCCGCTACGGCCACGCGGTTCGGTGACCTGGACAAACTGCCGTCCGCGATCAACGGTGACGGGAACCCCGCCCGCACCGCCGCTTCCTTCGCCCCGGAGGTGGCTCGCGCCGCCGCCGCGGGCGACGCCACCGCCTCCGCGATCATCCGGGACGCGGCCGCCGCCCTCGCGGAGGCTGTGCTCGCGGCTGCCCGCCGGATCGGCGGCGACGGCGAACTGCCTGTCACCGTCACCGGCGGTCTGACCGGCCTCGGGGAACCGCTCATGGCACCCCTTCGAACGGCGCTCGCCACGGCGGCGCCCCCACTGAGCCTGCGACCCCCGCTGGGGGACCCGCTGGACGGTGCGCGCCTGCTGGCGCTGGACACCACCCTTCCGCACGAACCCCTGCTCGTCCGCGTACGCCGGACGACGCCCCCATCCCCTGTCCCCTCTGCGCCGGTACCCCCGCCGGCTGTTGCTTAGGAGTGAGCGTGCGCCAACTCGACCTTGTCGTGGTCGTCGTCTATCTGGTCGCGATCGCCATGATCGGACTGCGACTGGCCGGACGGCAGAAGACGTCGAAGGACTACTTCGTCGGCGAGGGCCATATGCCCTGGTGGACCGTGTCCTTCTCCGTGGTGGCCACCGAGACCAGCGTGCTCACCGTCATCAGCGTGCCCGGCGGCGCGTACAGCGGACAGGGCTTCGGCAACGTCGAACTCGCCCTGGGCTACGTGATCGGCCGCGTCGTCGTCGCCACGGTGCTGATCCCGCTGTACAAGCGCGGCGGGTTCGTCAGCGCCTACCAATACCTGGGCGACAGATTCGGTCTGAAGCTGCAGGGGCTCGCCTCGATCACCTTCGTCTTCACCCGCCTCCTGGCCGAGGGTGTGCGGCTGTTCGCCTCCGCCATCCCGATCAAGCTGCTGCTGGACGAGTTCGGCGTGCACGCCGACTACCGGGTCATCATCATCGTGCTCACGGTGATCACCGTCGTCTACACCTACCTCGGCGGTATCAAGGCGGTCATCTGGACCGACGCCATTCAGATGGGCCTGTACCTGGGCGGCGCGATCCTCGCCATCGCGGTGCTGTCCGGTCATGTGGGCGGCGACGGTTTCGCGAACGCCCTGCACTCGGGCCACTTCAAGCTCTTCGACGCCAACTTCGACCTGGCACACGTCCTCACCAGCCCGTTCGCCCTGCCCACGGCGATCATCGGCGGCGCCATCTTCGCGATGGCCAGCCACGGCTCCGACCAGCTGATCGTCCAGCGCGTCCTGGCCACCCGCTCGCTGCGTGACGGCCAGAAGGCCATGATCGCCTCCGGTGTCTTCGTCACCCTCCAGTTCGCCGCCTTCTCCCTGGTCGGCGCGCTGCTGTGGTCGTACAACCAGGGCAAGGACTTCAAGCAGCTGGGCCTGGCCAGCGCCGACAACCTCTACCCGAACTTCATCCTGCACGGGCTGCCCGTGGTGATCTCCGGCCTGCTCGTGGCCGGCATCCTCGGCGCCGCGATGGGCTCCCTGTCCTCGGCGCTGAACTCCATGTCGAACTCGACGGTCGCGGACATCATCCACAGCTTCTTCCGCAGCACCCCCTCGGAGGAGTCGCTGCTCAAGCTCGCCCGGGTCATGACGCTGGTGTGGGCGGTGCTCATGGCCGTCTTCGCGTGCGCGTTCAGCACCAGCACGGGCAATGTGTACCTGACCGGTCTGACGATCGCGGGCTACACCTACGGCGCTCTGCTCGGCGCGTTCCTGCTCGGGCGGCTGGTCAAGCGGGCCAATGAGGTCGACTCGATCGTGGCCTTCCTGGTGACGGTCGGGGTGATGACCTACATCGTGCGCTCGGTCAAGATCGACGTGACGGTGGCCGGTGCGACGGTGCCCACCGCGATCGCGGCCCAGTGGCTCGTACCCATCGGTGTGGTGATCACGCTGGTCGTGGGCGGTGTGATGAGCGTGTTCCACCGCGCGCCGCAGGTGCCCGAGGTGAACGAGGTCGCCGAGTCCGGCGGCGAGCCGGAGTCCGGTTCCGGGTCGGGCCGCCTGGTGGCGGGCGCCGGCCGGGAGTGACGGGCACGGGGTGCGGGGCCGCTCACCGGAGACGGCCCCGCACCCCGGCCACCCGTCCGTCCCACGATCCTCACCGGGAGAAGCCATGCGCGTGATCGGCCTGATGTCGGGCACCTCGTACGACGCCATCGAGGCGGCGGCCGCCGACCTCACTCTGGACGGCGATGCCCTGCTCATGCGGCCGCTCGGCCACCTGAGCGTCCCCTACCCGGACGAACTGCGCGACCTGATCGCCGCCACGCTGCCGCCCGCGGCCACCACCACCCAGGCCGTGTGCACGCTGGACACCGAAATCGGGCAGGCCTTCGCCGGCGCCGCCCAGCGCGCCCTGAGCGAGCTGTGCGCCGGCGCCGCCGATCTGGTGGTGTCGCACGGCCAGACCATGCACCACTGGGTGGAGGACGGCACGGTCCGCGGCACCCTGCAACTGGGCCAGCCCGCCTGGATCGCCGAGGCCACCGGACTCCCGGTCGTGTCCGATCTGCGCAGCCGGGACGTGGCCGCGGGCGGGCAGGGAGCCCCGCTGGTCGGCATGACCGACACGCTGCTCCTGCGGGGGCTGCCGGGGGTCCCGGCGGCACTCAACCTCGGCGGCATCGCCAATGTCACGGTCGTCGCGCCGGGCGCCGAGCCTGTGGCTTTCGACACCGGTCCCGCCAACGCACTGCTGGACGCCGCCGTACGCCACTTCACCGAAGGCGCCGCCTCCTACGACGAGGACGGCCGCCGGGCAGGTGCCGGCCGCGTCAGCGCCGAACTGCTCGCGGCCCTGCTGGACGATCCGTACTACCGCAGGCCCGCACCCAAGAGCACCGGCAAGGAGCACTTCCACCTGCCGTATCTGCTGCGGGCGCTGGCCGCGGTGCCCACGCCCGACACGAACGACGTCCTGGCCACGCTTTCCAGGCTGACCGCCGTCACGGTGGCGGACGCCTGCCGGGCGCACGGTGTCACGAGCCTTGTGGTCTCCGGCGGCGGTGTGCGCAATCCTGTGTTGATGCGCATGATCGCCGAAGAGCTGACCGGCGTGGCGCTGCGCCCCAGCGACGATCTCGGTCTGCCGTCGGACGCGAAGGAGGCGCTGGCGTTCGCCGTACTGGGCTTCCTCACCGTGAACGGTCTGCCGGGCGCCCTTCCGTCGGGCACGGGTGCCCGGCGTGCCGCGCTGCTGGGGAGCATCACCCCCGGCCTGTCGCCGCTGCGTCTGCCCGAGCCGGCCGCGGTGCCGCCGCGCCTGCTGCGGATCCCGGCCCCCGTCCACTGACCGTCCCGTACCGAGGAACCAGTCCCGTACCGAGGAACCGTACCGAGGAACCATGAGCACCCCCGCTGTCACACCCCCGGCCGAGCCGACCGCGCACGACCCGGCCGTGCCCGGCCTGGCCGTGATCCTGGCCGAATGCGTGGACGACCCGGCGCGGGTGTCCACCGAGGTGCCCCGCAGGGTCGCGGTGGCCCATGACGCCTCGCCGTATCTGTTCACGCCCCGAGCGGTGGTGCGTGCGGCGTCGGCGGCCGAGGTGGGTGCGCTGATGGCGGGGGCGCGCAGAGCGGGGGTGCCGCTGACGTTGCGTTCGGGGGGCACCAGCCTGGCGGGGCAGGCGGGCGGCGACGGCATCCTGGTCGACGTCCGCAGTCACTGGCGCGCCGCGGAGGTGCTGGACGAGGGCCTGCGGATCCGGCTCCAACCCGGCCTGACGGTACGTCAGGCCAATGCGCGGCTCGCCCGTTACGGGCGCCGGCTGGGCCCCGACCCGGCCAGCGAGTCCGCGTGCACCATCGGCGGACTGGTCGCCAACAACTCCAGCGGCATGAACTGCGGCACCCGCGACAACGCCTACCGCACCATGGAGTCCCTGCAGTTCGTGCTGCCGTCGGGCACCGTGGTGGACACCGGGGCCCCGGACGCGGACCAGGCACTGCGCGCCCGCGAACCCGAACTCCACGCCGGGCTGCTGAGGTTGCGGGACCGCGTCCGCGACTCGGCGGCCGCCCGGGCCACGGTGGAGCGGCTGTTCGCGATGAAGAACACCATGGGCTACGGGCTGAACTCGTTCCTGGATCACACCGACCCCGCCGACATGCTCGCCCACCTGATGATCGGCAGCGAGGGGACCCTGGGCTTCGTCGGCGAGGCCGTCTTCCGTACCGTGCCGCTCCTCCCCCACACCGCCACGGGCCTGCTGGTGCTCCCGGGCCTGGCCGAGGCCACCGACGCGCTGCCGGCACTGCTGGCCGCCGGTGCCCGCACCGCCGAGCTGCTGGATGCAGCGTCGCTGCGCGTGGCGCAGCAGGCCACGGACCCGGTGGACGAACTGCGGGGTCTGCGCGTGGAGCGGCACGCCGCGCTGCTGGTGGAGTTCGCGGAGGACAGCGCCGAGATGCTGGACGCGACCGTGGCCGCCGCCCAGCCGGTCCTGGACCGGCTGCCCGCCGTCAGCGGCACCGCGCTGACCCGCGACCCGCGGGTGCGGGCGCGGCTGTGGCATCTGCGCAAGGGCCTGTACACCGCCGTGGCGGGAGCGCGCCGCCCGGGCACCACCGCCCTGCTCGAGGACATCGCGGTCCCCATGGAGCGGCTGACCGGCACCTGCGAGGGACTCATCGGCCTGTTCGACCGGTACGGCTACCAGGACGCGGTGATCTTCGGCCATGCCCGGGACGGCAACCTGCACTTCATGCTCACCCAGGACTTCGACACGCGGGCCGAGACGGAGCGCTACGCCCGTTTCACCGACGCCATGGTGGACCTCGTCCTGGACGCCGGCGGAACCCTGAAGGCCGAGCACGGCACCGGCCGCGCCATGGCCCCGTTCGTACGACGCCAGTACGGCGACGAGCTGTACGACGTCATGGTCGAGCTGAAGCGGCTGTGCGACCCGCACGGCGTCCTCAACCCCGGGGTGTTGCTGACCGACGACCCGGAGGCGCACCTGCGCGATCTGAAGAGCGTCCCGGAGGTCGATCCGGCGCTGGACGCCTGTGTGGAGTGCGGCTACTGCGAACCGGTCTGCCCGACCGCGGACGTCACCACGACGCCGCGTCAGCGCATCGCCCTGCAACGCGAGATCGCGCTGGCCACCGCCGCCGGTGACGAGGAGACCCGCCGCGCCCTGGAGACCGACTACGCCTACGCGGCGGTCGACAGCTGCGCGGCCGACAGCCTCTGCGTGACCGCCTGCCCCGTCACCATCGACACCGGTGCGGTCATGAAGCGCCTGCGCGCGGAGCGCCACAGCCCCGCGGCCCAGCGGGCCGGCGACACCGTGGCCCGGCACTGGAGTGGCGCGGTCACCGGCGTGCGTGCCGCACTGAACACCGCCCACGTCGTGCCCGCTCCCCTCCTGCGTGCCGCGACCGGCACCATCCGCAAGGCGGGGGCCGGCGAGCTGGTCCCCGCCTGGTCCGACGACATCCCCCGCGGCGGACCCGCCCGTCCCGCGCCGCAGCGCCCCACCGAGGCGCAGGCGGTGTTCTTCGCCGCGTGTATCGGCAGCGTCTTCGCCCCCGAAGGCACCTCCGGCGGTGCGGCGGCGGCGTTTCTGCGCCTGTGCGAACGCGCGGGCGCCCCCATGGCCGTGCCCGACAAGCTGGCCGGCCTGTGCTGCGGCACGCCCTGGCAGTCCAAGGGCTACACCGCCGGACACCGCACCATGGCCGCCCGGACGCTCCAGGTGCTGTGGGAGGCGAGCGACCACGGCCGTCTGCCGGTGGTCTGCGACGCGTCCTCCTGCACCCACGGCCTGGAACAACTGGCCGACGTCCTCCCGGAGTCCGAGCGCGCCCGCTTCAGCGCGCTGCGCTTCGTCGACAGCGTCGCGTTCACCGCCGAGCACCTGCTGCCCGCTCTCCCCACCCCCCGCCGGCTGGGCAGCCTCGCCCTGCACCCCACCTGCTCCACCGTCCACCTCGGCATCGACGCCGCCCTGCGCACCGTCGCCGCCGCCGTCAGCGCCGAGGTGACCGTGCCCGACAACTGGGGCTGCTGCGCCTTCGCCGGCGACCGCGGACTGCTCCACCCGGAGGTCACCGCCTCCGCCACCGCCGCCCAGGCGGCCGAGATCACCGCCGGCGACTTCGACGCGTACGCCTCGTGCAACCGCACCTGCGAGATGGGGATGTCCCGCGCCACCGGCCGGCCCTACCGGCATGTGCTCGAACTCCTCGACGAGGCCACCGCATGACGCGGTCGACACCGATGCGCTCAGCAGGGGCAGGGGAGCCTGCTCGCGAAGCGGGCGTGACCCAAGGCATGGTCGCGTAGCGACACGCGTGCCGCTCAGACGCTTCGCCGACTTTCTCCGTCGGCCCGAGCTCGGGGCGGACCATGGTCGGGTCATGGAGCAAGCGCGGCGCATCAGGTGGACCGACGCGCAGTCCGCCATTGACGCCGCGCTCGGCGCAATGCCTCAGGCGCCGTTGCGGACGGCGGAGATCAGCCGGGCGCAACGCGCGCTCATGTCGTCTCCGGACAGTTCGGGGTGGGAGATCCACCAGCCGACCAGCGCACTGACCATGCCCGTCCACACATGCTTGAGGGCGTCCGCGTCCAGTGCGTCGTCATTGCCCTGGCCGTGCAGCAGACCGGCGGTACCGGCAGCGGCCAACTCGTCGACGGCCTCGCGGTGCCGGTTGGCCGCGTGCCACGGCTCGGAGCCGTGCGGCAGCGTCCGGTCGTACAGCACGAACCAGGCGTGCCGCCGCTCCTCCAGCGTCCGGAAGACCGCGGCGAGCACCGTGTGGGGCAGCCGGTTCTCCGACGGGCTCGACGCCATGGCTTCGCTGATCGCCGCGAGCAGGCGGGGGCCGATGTGGTCGACACAGGCCGTGTAGAGGCCGTCCTTGGACCCGAAGTACGTGTAGAGCATCGGTTTTGTGACGCCCACGCGCCGGGCGATCTCGGCCATCGACGCCGCGGCGTGGCCATGCCGCCCGAACTCCTCCAGGGCCGCGCCGAGGATCTGCTCCTCCCGGCGAGCGCGCGGCACGCCCTTGGTGCCGGCGCCGCGGCCCGTGTCCCGGTTGCCCTTCGAAGGGCTGTCGGCCGGATCCGGGGCGGCCGAGGCTCTTGCTGTCGTCATGCCGGATACCCTACCCTGCGGTAAATTACTCAGTGGTAAATTATCGAGAGGTCAGCTCGTGGCCGACAGCCGCACGCCGTCCGTGTCCCGCTCCCGGAGCCGCTCCTGGTGGGGCTGGGGCGCTACGGACCAGGCACTGCCCGACGCCGAGTGCGTCGCCCTCGGGTCGCTGGTCCCCGGTGCGGCACGAACCCCGCTGCCCGTGCCCGACATCTCCGCCCTCGCACTGCCCAAGGTGCGGATCGAGCCGCCCACCGTCCTGGCCTCTCTGATGTCGGCCGCGCCCCAGGACCGGGCTTCACACACCTACGGCAAGGCCTACCGCGACGTGATCCGTGCACTCGACGGAGACCTCGCGGCAGCACCCGACCAGGTCGCCCGCCCGCGTACCGAGCAGGACGTGATCGACGTCCTCGACTGGGCGGCGGACACGCACGTGGCCGTCGTGCCGTACGGTGCGGGCAGTTCGGTCGTCGGCGGGGTCGAATACCGCGCGGACCGGCACCGCGCCGTGGTGTCCCTGGATCTTTCGTCCCTCGACCAGGTGCTGGAGATCGACCGGGTCAGCCGGGCCGCCCGGATCCAGGCCGGCGCCCTCGGCCCCGCCCTCGAGACCCAACTGCGGCCGCAGGGACTCACCCTTCGCCACTTCCCGCAGAGTTTCGAGTTCTCCACTCTGGGCGGCTGGCTCGCCACCCGGGCCGGCGGCCACTACGCCACGCTGTACACCCACATCGACGACCTCGTCGAGTCCATGCGCGTGGTGACGCCCGTCGGGGTCAGCGAATCGCTGCGGCTGCCCGGTTCAGGAGCGGGCCCCTCCCCCGACCGCCTGTTCCTGGGCTCCGAAGGCACCCTCGGCGTGATCACCGAGGCCTGGATGCGGCTGCAGGAGCGCCCGCGCCACAAGGCGTCGGCCACGCTGCTGTTCGACGACGTCCACGCAGCCATGGACGCCGTGCGCGCCGTCGCCCAGTCGGGTCTGCACCCGGCCAACTGCCGACTGCTCGACCCCGGGGAGGCCGCCCTGGCAGGAGTCGCACAGGACGGCCGGAGCGCGCTCATCCTCGGCGTGGAATCGGCGCACGTCCCGGTCGGCGGGCGCTTGACGGAACTCGCCACCCTGGCCCGCGACCACGGCGGCTCGCCCGCGCCGACGGCACCGGGCTCCGCGGACGCCGCCGCCGACACCTGGCGTTCGGCGTTCCTCAGAATGCCGTACCTCCGCGATGCGCTCGCCCGCATGGCGGTGATCACCGAGACGTTCGAAACAGCCTGCACCTGGGACCGTGCGCCGGAGCTGTACGAGTCGGTGCGCACGCAACTGGCCGACGTCGTACGGGAGGTGACGGGCGCCGCAGGCACGATCAACTGCCGCTTCACCCATGTCTATCCGGACGGGCCCGCACCCTACTTCACCGTCATCGCACCGGGGCGGCGCGGTGAGGAGGTCGCGATGTGGGACCGGATCAAGTCGGCCGCCATGGAGATCCTCCACGACCTCGGCGCGACCGTCACCCACCATCACGCGGTCGGCCGCGACCACCGGCCCGGCTACGACCGCCAGCGCCCGGAGCCGTTCGCCCTCGCACTGGGTGCCGCGAAACAGGCGCTCGACCCGGCCGGGATCCTCAACCCGGGTGTACTTCTCGATCGCACAGCCGCCGGGTGACACCGGAACCGCGTCGGATGCGCGCCCCTGCAGGCGCTCGCGCCGACCCGAGGGCTCCGCATCCGAGGGACCTCATCCCAGGCCCAACGTGACGTCACTCCGGTAGCGGGCCAGCTCCCACGGGTCGTGTGCACAGAAGACCTCGACCTGGTCACCGTGGTCGCGAACCAGCTCGCGCAGCCGGGCCTGCGTTCCGAGCCGCAGGTCGCGGTGCACCTGTGAACGCGTCTGCACGATGTCCAGCAGTGGGTGGGGTTCCTTCAGTTCCTCGATTTCGCGGTGGTAGTAGTACGCGTCGCCGCAATGGAGGAGCCAGCGGTCGCCGTTCCGCACGGCGACCCCGGTGTGGCCGGCCGTGTGACCGCCGAGGGGGACGAGCCTGACCTCCGGCGGGAGCCCCTTCGGCTGCAGCGCGGTGAAGCCGAACCACTCTTCGCCGGGCTCGGGACCGTAGGTGACCCAATGCGGTTCGTGTGCCCAGTGAGCCGGGCGGTAGCGGAAGCTGGGCGCCTGGGCGAGCGCCGCGTCGAGTTCGGCGGCCATGGCGTGGACCTGGGCGTCGGGGAAGTCGGGCAGGCCGCCGCAGTGGTCGACGTCCAGGTGGGTGACGATGATGTGGCGCACGTCGGACGGGGCATGGCCGAGCCGGGCGATCTGCCGGATGGCTGTCTCCTTCTCGTCCAGTGCGGGTTGTGTCATCTCGACCCACTCGGTGCCGAGCGTGGCGCCTGGGTCCCGGACGTCGCCAAGTCCCAATCCGGTCTCGACGAGGACCAGGCCGTCGGCGTCGGTCTCGATCAGCAGGCAGTGGTTCACCGCGGGTGCGGGATGCGGGCCGTCGTAGGTGGCCTCGATCGTCCGCACCGATCCGCAGTTCAAGTGATGGATTTCCATGGCGACTAGGCTGCGACTTGAACCGCGATTCAAGTCAAGGAGGCGGAATGGAAGCATCGTTGCTGGACATCGCGGAGGTCGCGGAGCACTTCGGTCTGGCGCCTTCGGCGCTGCGGTTCTACGAGAAGAAGGGCCTGATCGCCGCCGCCGGCCGCAACGGCCTTCGCCGCACCTACCACCCGGACGTGCTGGAACGCCTCGCGCTGATCACATGCGCGCGCAGCGCCGGATTCTCCATCGCCGAGATCGAACGCTTCCTGGCGGCGCGTCCGTCCGACGTGGACCTGCGATCCCGTATGGCCACCAAGGCGCACGACCTCGACGAGCAGATCGGCCGGCTCACACGGCTCCGCGACAGCCTGCGGCACGCGGCCGTGTGCGACCACGAGCCGATCGTCGACTGCCCTGACTTCAAGCGGGCCGTGGGCAACGTGGCGGCGCCCGCGCTCGCCTCGGACAGGTCCTGCTCCTGACCCCCGCCGAGCAGGTGGGCCAGCGGTCTCACCAGGCCTCCGGGGAGGGACAGATGATGTGTCTACGCCGGCGCGCGCCGTCCGACGGGTGCCGGCCGGTGAGGACTACGCGTCGCCGGCCCGGCGGTCGGCGTCGATGCGACCCTGGAAGCCGTCGAGGATGGCCTGAAGGCCGAACTCGAAGCTGTTGTCGGGTGCATTGGCGTAGTCGTCGGCGGCCGGGGTGCCGAGGCGCTCGCGCAGTCGCGGGAATCGCGCGGCGATCTCGGTGGCCCGTGCCATGGTGTCGGCCAGCAGTTGCCCGGCATCTTGGCCGTTCTTGCTCAGCCTGCGGGTCAGCGACACCTGCGCAGCGGCCCCGAGGGCGCTGCCGAGCACGAAGATGAAGACTGTGGCGGCCGCCCGGTCCGCGTCGGCGGCCACGAATCCCGCCTTCTCGTAGACGGCGAGGCTGTAGTCGTCGTGGCGGGCCTTGCCGGGGCCGTAGAGGAGGTGGCTGCCGAACGCCTGCCCGTACCAGGGGTGCCTGGTGAGCATGGCGTGCATGCCGGTGGCGAAGGCGGTGGCGGCGGTGCGCCAGTCGGTGACATCGAGGTCGGGCAGTTCGACCTCGTCCCAGATCGCGTCACCGGCGAGCCGGACGAGGTCGTCCTTGGTCTTGATGTGCCAGTAGATCGCCGTGGCGGCCGAGCCGAGTCGTCTGCCCAGGCTGCGCATGTTCAGGCCGTCCAGTCCCTCGTCGTCCAGCAACTCGATGGCGGCACGGACGATCTGGTCTGCGGTCAGCGTGTCTCGCGGCATGACCACCATCATACTTGAACTTAGTTCAGAACCTCTTGCACTTTGTTCAAGAAGGGCCTAGGTTCAGAATTGCACTTGGTTCAAGTGCCTACGTGCGGGAGGGGCAGGAGCAATGACACAGGAGACGCTGTCCGATTTCGTCGAGGCGACGGCCAAGGAGTTCGGCATTCCCGGCGTCGCCGTCGGGGTGCTCGTGGACGGTCAGGAGGTCTACGCGTCCCACGGTGTGACGAGCATCGACGATCCGCTGCCGGTCGACGAGAAGACGCTGTTCCCCCTGGGCTCGGTGAGCAAGACCTTCACGGCGACCACGCTGATGCGCCTGGCCGCCGAGGGACGGGTCGAGCTGGAGGCGCCGGTGCGCCGGTACATCCCCGAGCTCAAGCTCGCCGACGAGCAGGCGGCGGAGCGGATCACCGTGCTCAACCTGCTCAACCACACCGCGGGGCTGGACTGGAACCTGATCGAGACCGAGGACGGGGACAGGTCCCTGGCGGCGTTCGTGGCGAAGCTCGCCGAGCTGGCCATGATCGCACCGCCCGGCACCCGTGCCTCGTACAGCCAGGCCGGCTACAACCTCGCCGGGCGCATCGTCGAGAAGGTCACGGGCCTGGCCTTCGAGAAGGCCGTCGCCTCGCTGGTGCTGGAACCCCTGGGGCTGTCCAACACCTTCTTCGACGTGGACGACGTCATCGTCCGTCGCTTCGCCGTGGGTTACAACCGCGGCGAGGACGGGACGCTGCGGCGCGCCCAGCCGTGGAAGGCGTTCCGGGCCGGTGACCACGGCAACAATCCCGGCGGAGGCATCGTGTCCTCGGTCGACGACCTGCTGCGCTGGGCCCGGTTCCATCTCGGCACCGGCGACGCTGTTCTGCCCGCCGAGGCGCTGGCTCGCATGAAGGAGCAGACGGTCGAACTGCGCGGCAGCACCCTCGGAGACGCCTTCGGTATCTGCTGGTTCCTGCGCGATGTGGACGGTGTCCGCACGATCGGGCACGGCGGGTCGGGCAACGGCCAGTTCTCCGAGTTGCTCGTCGTACCCGAACGGGACTTCGCCGTGGTCTCCCTGGCCAACGCCGGCCCGGACGGCTACCAGTTCAACCAGGCCGTCGTCCGCTGGGCACTTGAGCACTGTCTCGGCGTGGTCGAACGTGACCCGGAGCCGGTCCCGTACGACGAGGGGCAGGCGCGGGAGGTCGCCGGCCGCTACGAGATCGACGCCATGAACCTCGACATCGCCACCGACGGGGCCCTCCTCACGCTCGCAGTCGGGATCAAGCCGGAGATCCGCCAGGCATCGGACGTCGAGATGCCCCCGGACTACCCGGCGGCCACGATGGGGTTCCTGCCCGGGCCGGGCGACGAATACATCATCACCGAGGGCGGCCTGAAGGGACAGCGAGGCTTCTTCACCCGCGACGAGACCGGCGCGGTCACGGGCATCGACCTCGCCGGACGACTCTTCGGCCGGGGAACGCACGCATCCTGATCCAGGGAACACAGGGGGCGGTCCCAAGAATGAGCACGGCATCTCGCCGGGTCGCGACCGCCCTCTGAGCCGGAGAACCTGCGGCGCTGCGGCTCCGCCCCCAGCCGCAGGTCAGCCCCCAGATCGGCGTGTGTCGTACGGATCAGGCGGTTCGGCGAGGCGGGCCGCTGTCTCCAGCAGCAACGCGTGGACGAAGGCCTGGGGGATGTTGCCGCGCAACTGACGCTGGGCGATGTCGAACTCCTCCGCGTACAGACCCGACGCGCCGCAGGCGCCACGGTTTCGTTCGAACCAGCGGTGCGCGTCGACCGCGTGACCCTGCTGGTGTTCGGCGAGCGCCATGACGAACCCGCACAGCAGGAACGCCCCCTCGGCCTCCTCCAGAGGCCGCTCGTCGTGACGGAAGCGGTAGATGAAGTGGTCTTGGGTCAGTTGCTCACGGCAGGCACGCAGGGTGGCGCGCGTGCGCACGTCGTCGGCGGGCAGCGCCCCGCGCACGGGGGGCAGCAGCAGCGCGGCGTCGACCGAGGGGTCGTCGGGCGTGCGCTGCCAGTGGCCGTCGGGATGCACGCCGCCCGCTGAGGTGGCGGCTACCAGGGTGTCGGCGAGGTCGGTGCAGGTGCCGGCGAGTGGGCGGTGGGGTGCCGCGGCGGCCAGGGCGCACAGCCCGGCGGCGCAGATGAGCCGACTGTGGGTCCACTGCCGGGCGTCCAGTTCCCAGATCCCCGCGTCGGGCTCCCGCCATCGCTCGGCGATGGCCCGCACTGCGAGGTCTGCCGCCTTCCAGGCGTCGGAGTCCAGCCGGTCCCCCCGCTCGGCCGCCGCGAACAGCAACAACGCCTCGCCGAAACAGTCCAGCTGGAACTGCTTGCGCACGTGGTTGCCGATCCGGCTGGAGCCGCCGGGGTAGCCGGACAGGGCGAGGTCTTGCTGGCCGGGGACGGCCGTGCCGTGCACGGTGTAGGCGGGAGCGAGGTGTGGGCCGTCGGCCAGCAGCCGCTCGCTCACGAAACGGACGGCGTCGTCGAGGAGTTCGGGGGCGTTCGCGGCGGCCGCCGCCTGTCCCGCGTAGCTCTGGTCCCGGATCCACACATACCGGTAGTCGTAGTTGCGTCCCGCCTGGGCGCGTTCGGGCAGGCTGGTGGTGGCCGCGGCGACCATTCCGCCGCCGTGTGTGGTCAGCCCGCGCAGCACGGCGTAGGCGCGTCTGGCGTCGCCGGGCGCGATGGTCTGCTCCAGCGCGGGCACAGCCTGCCGCCAGGCCCGCTCGGTGGCGGCCCAGGTCTCCGCGGCCCGCGGAAGGGCGTGCGGCAGCGGGGAGCGGGAGCATTCCAGAACCAGGTCGTGGCTTTCGCCGGGCCTCAGCACCAGATCGGCGGTCAGGCCCTGCTCGCCGGCGGTGGCGGACGGGGCGCCCTGCCAGCGCAGGTGCCGACGGCCGGTGTTCAGGTGCCAGACGCCGTCGTCGTCGCGGTGCGGGGACGTCAGTGGGGCACGGCCGTAATCGGCACGCGGGTCGAGCACGACCCGGAGACGGGCCGGGCGGTCGACGGCGAGCACCTGCCGCAGCAGGACCAGACGGTCCTCCTCGCCGGGCAGGGCCAGGCACTCACGGCACTCGATGACGCCCTCGGTGGTGACCCAGCGGCTGCGCCAGATCAAGGTCCCGTCCTCGTAGTAGCCGCCGGGGACCCAGTCGGCGCGCGGGGTCACGGCGTAGACGCCACCACCACCGATCAGAGAGGCGAAGACGGCGTCGTCGTGCCAGGTCGGGGCACACAGCCAGGTGAGAGCGCCGTCCGGTCCGATGAGCGCGCCGCGTTCCCCGTCGGCCAGCAGTGCGTAGTCGTGCAGCGCGTGCGGCGGGAAGGATGTGGTGCTCATGGTGCGGCCTCCTGCAGTCAGACCACTCGGTAGGGCTGTGCGCGCTCGGTGTTCAAGGTCAGTCCCAGCCCCGGTGTGCCGTCGGCACCCGGTGCGATGGTGCCGCCGGTGGCGTCGAGGACCCCGTCGAAGAGGATGCGCTCGATGCGGACGTGGTCGTGGAACCACTCCAGGTGCCGCAGGTTGGGCACCGCTGCGGCGACGTGCGCGTGGGCGTGTGGGGCGCAGTGCCCGGAGATGTCGATCCCGCGGGCCTGGGCGAGCGCGGCCGCGCGCAGCCAGACGGTGATGCCGCCGCAGCGGGTCACGTCGGCCTGCAGGCAGTCCACGGCACCGGCGGCGAGCATGTGCTCGAAATACGGAAGTGTGTAGCCGTATTCGCCGGCGGCGACCTCCGAGGTGAGCCGGTCGCGGATCATGGCGAGAATGGTGAGGTGGTCGGAGGAGACCGGCTCCTCGAACCAGGTCACGCCTTCGTCGGCGAGTTCCCTTCCCATACGCACCGCCTGCTTGGCGCCGTAGCCGCCGTTGGCGTCGACGAACAGGTCGGTGCTGTCACCTATGCAGGCGCGAGCCCCGGCGACGCGTCGTCGGTCGCGGTCCTCCCGGCGCCCCCAGGACTCGGCAATCTTGATCTTGACCCGGGGGATGCCCTCCTCCTCGACCCAGCCGCGCAGTTGACGCTCTTGCTGCTGGTCGTCGTACGTGGTGAATCCGCCGCTGCCGTAGACCGGCACGGCGTCGCGGGCGGCGCCCAGCAGCCGCACCAGCGGCAGTCCGAGCAGCCGCGCCTTCAGATCCCACAGGGCGATGTCGACGGCCGCGATGGCCTGGGCGGCCACGCCGGGCAGACCGGCGTTGCGCACCGCGCGAAGCATGGCCTCGTTCAGGCGCGGCACGTCGAGCGCCGGTGACCCGGTGACCACTCCGGCGAGGAGGTCGTCGACGGCACGTGCCGTCGCGGCGGGCGCGTAGGTGTAGCCGAGGCCGCTGACATCACCGCACCGGACGGTGGCCAGCACGAGTGTGGTGCTGTCCCAGCTGAGGGTGCCGTCGGCTTCGGGCGCGTCGGTGGGAATGGTGAACACGGCGCTGTCCAAGCGCTCCACGACCGGGGTGTCGCTCACTGGTCGTCCTCCGTACCGGGCCGCTCCCGGCGATGGCGGCTGCCGGGCGGAAGCTCCTGGCCCTCAGGTTTGGGTCCCTGCCGGACCAGGGCGACGCGATCGCCGTCGCCCTTGAGGGAGACGCAAGCAACGGCCTCGATCTGGTCCGGAGTCACGTGTGGCGAGATGGGCGGTGCAGCGGGGCCGGTCATGAAGTCGAACACCCAGGGCTTGTCGGCCACCGGCGCGGCCTCCCAGACACCGTGCCCATCGCCGGGGCCGGCGAAGACGTGCTCCATTCCCCAGTCACGCAGAGGCCCCAGGACGTGCTCAGAGACCTTCGTCGACATGTTCCTGACCTTTCCGCAGTTGCTCTCGGGGCCGCGGTCATGGGCGGCGCAGGTACCGCACGGCTCCCCGCCCGGCCGCGGTCGCGGCCGTCGCCGTGAGGGCCGCGACGCCCGCGGTGGTCGCCCACTGGGCCGCGCGAGAGGGGTGAGGAGGTCGCTGGGCCAGGCGTTCGGGCTGCTCGCTCGGAAGGTTGCCGTCGAGGCCGAGGGCGAGGACCTCGGCGAGGTGCAGGGCACGGCGGCCGGTCGCGCCCTGTTCGATCTGGGTGCGGCAGCTGAAGCCGTCGGCGAGCACCAGAGCACCCGGGGCGGCCTGGCGTACGGCGGGCAGGACCCCCTCTTCCCCGACGGCCATGGAGACGTCGTAGTGGCCTTGTTCGAAACCGAAGTTGCCGGCCAGGCCGCAGCAGCCCTCGTCCAGCACCTCGGCGTCAAGGTGGGAGCGGCGCATCAGTTCCCGGTCGGCGTCGAACTTCATGATCGCGTGCTGGTGGCAGTGGGTCTGCACGAGCGCCTGGCGGGCGAGCTGCGGCGGACGCCAGCCGTCAGGCGCATGGTGCACGAGCTGCTCGCTGAAGGTGCGGACCTGCCCCGCCAGCCGCTTGACGTCCTGGCCGGCGGGCATCAGCTCGAGCGCGTCGGCTCGGAACACCGCTGTGCAGGAGGGTTCGAGGCCGATGATCGGGGTGCTCGACTCGAGGTAGGGCCGCAGGACGTTCACGGTATGCCGCAGCACCTTCTCCGCGGTGGTCAGCTGGCCGGTGGAGATCCAGGTCAGTCCGCAGCAAACGGGCCTGGTCGGCACGGCGACCCGGAATCCGGCGTCCTCCAGGACGCGGACGGCGGAGATCGCGATCGACGGATGGAAGTAGGTGCTGAAGGTGTCGGGCCACAGCACCACGGTCCGCGGGTCGGCCGGATCGGGTTCCTCGGCATCCCGCTCCTTCCACCACTGCAGGAAGGACCGCTGGGCGAACACCGGAGCTTGCCGGGACTCGGCCACGCCGGCCAGGGCCTTGCCCACCCGGGCCACGCCGGGAGCCCGCAGCAGGTTGTTCACCAGGGACGGCGCGAGGCGGGACAGGCGGGCCCACAGCGGCAGCCAGCCCATGGAGTAGTGGGCGGCGGGGCGCAGGCGTCCCTCGTAGTGGTGAGCGAGGAACTCGGCTTTGTAGGTGGCCATGTCGACGCCCACCGGGCAGTCCGACTTGCACCCCTTGCAGGCCAGGCACAGATCGAGCGCGTCCCGCACCTCGGTGGAGCGCCAGCCGTCGGTGACGGCCGAGTCGGCGTGGCCGCCGAGCATCTCGAACAACAGCCGAGCCCGGCCCCGCGTCGAATGCTCCTCCTCCATCGTGGCCCGGTAGGAGGGGCACATCACCCCGCCTTCGTGGCCGCGGCAGTTGCCGATGCCGACGCAGCGCATCACCGCACGGGTGAAGGAGTGCTCGTCCTCCGGGTAGCCGAAATGCGTGTCGGGCGTGGCCGGCCGCCAGCCGGGGCCGAGCCGGAGCTGCCCGTCGACCGGGTTCGGATCGACGATCTTGCCCGGGTTCATTCTGTCGGCGGGGTCGAACAGCGCCTTCAGCTCACCGAACGCGGCCACGAGCCGCTCGCCGAACATCCGGTGCAGCAGCTCTGCCCGCGCTTGACCGTCACCGTGCTCGCCCGACAGGGAACCGCCGTAGGAGGCCACGAGGTCGGCGGCCCGCTCGACGAAGCGGCGGAAGTCGGCCACGCCCTCGGCGGTCTTCAGCCCGAAGGGGATACGGGTGTGCACGCAGCCCTGCCCGAAGTGCCCGTACAGCGAGGGGTGGTCGTAGCCGAACTCGTCGAACAGGTGCTTGAGGTCGCGCAGATAGTCGCCGAGCCGCTCCGGCGGGACGGCTGAGTCCTCCCAGCCCTCCCAGGTCTCCCGGTCGTCCGGCGGCCGCGCGGTCACGCCGAGCCCGGCCTCGCGGGCCCTGAGCATTTTCTGCTCGCGCTCCGGATTGTCGGAGAAGGCCACGTCGGGGTCCTTCGCGCCGCGGCCGATCGCGCGCAGCAGCGCGTACGCCTGTTCGTCGGCGGCCTCCCGGCTGTCGCCGCTGTACTGCACGAGCAGCCAGCTGTCGCCCTCGGGGAGGACGCCGAGCGAGTCCAGGTAGGCGCCCTCCTCGCGCATCAGTTGCGCCATCCGTCCGTCCAGCGCCTCCAGCTGGCTGGGCGAACAGTGCTCCAGCAGGCGGGACACGTCGTCGCCGGCCCGGCAGATGTCGTCGTAGCCGAGGACGAGCAGCGACTGGTAGGGCGGCACCGGCACCAGATCGAGTTCGGCGCGCAGTACCGTCACCAGGGTGCCCTCGCTGCCGACCAGGGCCCGGGCGACGTCGAAGCCGTTCTCCGGCAGCAGCGAGTCCAGGTTGTAGCCGGAGACCCGGCGGGGGATCTTCGGGTATCCGCGACGGATGTCCGCCAGGTACTCGGTGACGATGCGGTCCATACCGTCGTAGATCTCGGCCTTGCGACCACCCTCGGCGCTGATCGTTGTCCGCTCCGTCGTCGAGGTCGGCCCCACCCACATGCGCACGCCGTCATAGGTGAGGACCTCGAGGCGTCGTACGTTGTCGACGGTCTTGCCGTACGCCTGCGCGGAGGCGCCGCACGAGTTGTTGCCGATCATGCCGCCCAGAGCACAGTGGGTATGGGTGGAGGGTTTCGGCCCGAACTGCAGGCGATGGCCAGAGAGCCGTTTGTTAAGTTCGTCCAGGACGATTCCCGGCTCGACCACACAGGTACGCGCCTCGGGATCCACGGACAGCAGGGCGTGGCAGTACTTGCTCCAGTCGATCACCACGGCGGTGTTCGTCGACTGACCCGCCAGGCTGGTGCCGCCGCCACGTGACAGGACGGGGGCACCGAAGCGCGCACAGACCTCAACCGCGTGCGCACCGGCCTCCACGGTGCGCGGCACGACGACGCCGATGGGCACCTGCCGGTAATTGGAACCGTCCGTCGCGTATGCGCCCCTGCTGCCCGAGTCGAAGCGGACTTCGGCATCGACCTCGGCGGACAAGGCAGCTTGCAGACCGGCCACGTCCGTGTCGGTGGCCGCCCTCGGCAGAGGCCCGCCCATCATCGGGGAAACCGGCCGATGTGTCGCGAGCATGGCGTGGGTGGTGGCGCGCTCCTGCTCAGGCGCTCGGACCTCTGCTCGTGGCCATGGCTGACGGCGCGGTGTGTCCTGCGGGCCTTCTCACTCACGATCGACCTCCGGTCCCTGTGCACCGTGCGGTACGAGTCGCCGTGTACCCCGACATTGCGGGATGCAACGGTGACCTGCACAGGCCATGCGTCGCGCTGGGGCGCTCGGCACGTTCAGGGCCCTGCATGAGCGCTTCGCCAGACCCGTGACGCTGGGGTCCTTCGCTGGATTCGCACTTGCATTGCACTTGCGCAACGGCATTGGGTCACCCACATGACCGGTGCTCGGCACGGCACGGAAGGTCGTCGGCGCCGGACGACGCCCGCGACGTCCGGCAACCCTGCCGCCGATCGGTGCAGCTATCGGGCGGGCAGTCCTACCGACCGTACGGAGCGGGCAGGGATGAAGGCGGAGGTGCTGTCGAATGCCCAGCGGTGACGTGTTCGTTCTCATTGATGAGGGCGGCCGGGTGGTCGAGTGGGGGCGTCCGGCCGAGGAGCTGTTCGAGTGGTCCGCCGAGGAGGCCGTCGGCCGGTCGGTGACCTCGCTGACGCAGGGGATCTCCGCGGACCGCCCAGGGCGGTGGGAGGGACTCCTCGAGTCGGACGCCCTACTGGTCAAGCCGCTGCTGCGCGGCACTTCCGTGGTGTGGCAGGTGCTCACGCCGGGGGACATGCCGGCCGCGCAGGACCTGGCGATCCTGAAGGCGCTGTTCGCCCATTCCCCGGTGGCTTTCCATGTACTGGACGACCGGCTGCGCGTGGTCCGCACGAACACCGCTTCCGAGGGGCCGAGCGACACGCCGGCTGGGCACCTGCTGGGCAGACCCTTCACTGAGGCCTGGGCACTCGAGGACGCCGTGGCGGAGACCGCCGTGGCGCAGGGCGTCCTGGACAGCGGATGCCCGGTGCTGAACCGGCTCGTGCGAGGCGCACGGGCGTCCGGCCGGCCCGGGCGTCATATCCAGTCCGTCTCGTACTTCCGTCTGGAGGACTCCCGCGGCCATGTGCTCGGGCTGGTGGCCACCGCGGTGGACGTCACGGAGCGGGAGAGCGCGGCCGGCCGCCTGGCCCTGCTGGAACAGGTCCGCTCACGAGTGGGGCACGTGCCGAACGTGGGCGTGATCTGCCAGGAGCTGGTGGACGCGGTTGTGCCCGCCTTCGCGGACGTGGCCGTCGTCGAGGTGGTCAACGACGTCGTCCGCGGCGAGGACCCTCCGCAGGTACCCGTAGGCCAGGACGTGCCCCTGCGCCGGGCTGCCTTTCGCGGTGGCGTCACCCCGGCATACCCGCTCGGAGAGGTCCGCCCGCTCCCGCCCGGCACCCCCTTCTCGTTCGTCCTGTCCGACCTTCAACCACGTCTGGTCCCGATCGAGGAGAACAGCTCGTGGCCGGCCGCCGACCCCGCCCGGGCCGAGGCCATCCGGCGGTCCGGAGCCCACTCCCTGATCGTGGCACCGCTGGCGCTGAGAGGTCAGGCCCTGGGCGTGGTGAGCTTGTACCGCTGCCAGGACCAAGACCCGTTCGCCGAGGAGGACGTCGCGCTTGCGTCCGCCGTGTGCGCGCACGCCGCACTGTGCATCGAGAACGCCCGCCGGTACATGCGCGAGTGGATCATCGCCTCCACCGTCCAGCACCGACTCCTCCCCCAGGGCTCCCCCGCACAGACCACCGTGGAGGTCTCGCAACTCCACCTGCCGGGCCCCGAGGGCGGCGGCGCATGGTCCGACGCGATTGCGCTGCCCGGCGCACGGACCGCTCTGATCGTCGGCGACGTGGCAGGTGAGGGCATGCTCGCAGCCGTGATGATGGGACTGGTGCGGACGGCCATCCACACACTCGCCGCCCTGGACCTGCCGCCCGACGAACTCCTGGCCCGACTGAGCGACTCCGCCGCTCGCTTGGCGCCCGCCTACGCCGCGCTGCCTGTCGCGGATCCCGAGCCCACGCCGCTCGCCATCGGCTGCGTCATCGCGGTCTACGACCCGGTCGAACTCACCTGCACCATCGCACGCGCCGGCCTCGCGAAGCCGGTCGCCGTCCTTCCCGACGGCTCGACGGTGACGCTCTCCGTCCCCCCGGGCCCCTTGCTCACCGGGGCGGACAACGCCCCCTTTCCCGCAACCACCGTCGTCCTCCCCGAGGGAACCACGCTCGCCATGGGCACGGCTGCGCTCGCCGACCGCGTGCTGGCGCCATCGGGTCCGCTGCGCCCCCTGCTGGACGGCGCCAGTTCCAGGCCGCTGTCCGATCTGCGGGACGCCATTGCCGACGCGTGCCCCGAGGACCACCGGCTCGGCGAATCCATGCTGCTCCTCGCCCGTACCAAGGCACTGCCGGCGGACCGGGTCCTCACCCGCGCGCTGCCGGAGGGTCCCGAGGCCGCACCGATCGCCCGAGCGGAGACCCGTCGCCGGCTGGAGGCGTGGGGCATGGACGAGGAGACGGCGTTCACCACCGAGCTCATCGTCAGCGAGTTCGTCGGCAACGCCGTCCGCTATGGAGCCCCGCCTCTGCAACTGCGTCTGATCCTGGACCGCATGCTGACCTGCGAGGTCAGCGACGCCGCACCCAGCGCCCCGCATGTGAAGCACGCCCGCACCCTGGACGAGACCGGCCGCGGGCTGTTCATCATCGCCAGCTTGGGCGAGCGGTGGGGCACCCGCTTCCAGGCGGACGGGAAGACCGTCTGGGCCGAGCAACCCGTCAAGCCGCCGGGAGCCGGCCCATGACACCGGTCGTCCTGGGAAGACCTCGGTGACTGCGCCGGCCCTGTACCTCACCCCTGATTCCGGTAGCGCAGGTAGATCACGCCGCCGTCGAAGCGGCGCCGATCTCATCGGAGATCAAGGTACGAAGCGGTAGCCCATGCCGGGCTCGGTGAGGAGGTGCCGGGGGCTCGTCGGGTCGGGCTCCAACTTCCGCCGCAGGCTCTGGAAGTAGACACGAAGGTAGTGGGTCTTGTCGTCGTGTCCCGGTCCCCAGACCTGCCGCAGGATCTGCCGGCTGGTCACCAGCTCCCCCGGGCGGTGGCGAAGCAGTGCGTCGAGGATGCCCCATTCGGTCGGGGTGAGGCGCAGTCGCTCGCCGTCACCGTCCCCGCGGCGCACGGTGGCGGTGTTGAGGTCGATCGTCCACTCGCCGATGTGCGCGACCGTCTGAGAGGGCTCCTCCCTGGCCGGTCGGCGCAGCACCGCCCGCAAGCGGGCGAGGAGTTCGTTCATCGCGAAGGGCTTGGTGACGTAGTCGTCGGCACCCGCGTCGAGGGCGGCCACCTTCTCGTCGGCCTCGGACCGCCCGGAGAGGACGATGATCGGCACCTGGCTCCAGGCGCGCAGGGCCTGGATCACCTGGTGGCCTCCGATCTGCGGCAGCCCGAGGTCGAGGAGGACGGCGTCCGGCGGGTTCGAGATGGCCTCCGCCAGTGCCTGACGGCCGTCGGCCGCGGTGTCGACCGTGTAGTCGACCTGGAGGCTGATCTCCAGGGCCCTGAGCATGTGCGGTTCGTCGTCGACGACCAGAATGCGGGGCATCGTGGTGCCCTTTCGTCTGCGGGCCCCCTCGGAGGCGAGCGTTCTGAAGACCCGAGCTGATCAGCGGGCCGTGGGAGCGGGTTCGACGGTGAGTCGGTAGCCGACGGAGGGGTCGTTCTGCAGGAACCGGCCGGTTTCGTCGTGCAGTTTCTTGCGGATGCGGTAGGCGTAGACCTTGAGGTAGTGCTGTTCGTTGGCGTACGCGGGGCCCCAGACATGCTCCAGGATCATGCGCCGGGTGCAGACCTTGCCGACGTGGCGTGCGAGGTACGCGAGTATGTCGAATTCCTTGGGGGTGAGGTCGAGCGGCCGGCCATCGTAGGTGGCCTGGTAGTGGACCAGGTCGAGGGTGAGCGGGCCGGCGACCAGTTCGGTCGGGTGGCCGGCGTCGGCAGCGTGGTGGCGCAGCGCGACCCGGAGCCGGGCGTCGAGTTCACGCATGCCGAAGGGTTTGGTCATGTAGTCGTCGGCGCCGTTGTCGAGGGCGTCGACTTTTCGGTCTTCGGAGCTGTCCGCGGACAGGATGATGATGGGCCGGTCGGTCCAGGTGCGGATCCGGGTGCAGACGTCGATTCCGTCGAAGTCGGGCAGGCCGAGGTCGAGCACGATCACATCGGGGGCGTGGACGGCGGCGTCGGCGAGGCCGGCTTGGCCGGTTTCGACGGTGCGGACCTGGTGGCCGAGGGCTTCGAGGCCGACTCGGCAGGCGGCGAGCAGCGCGATGTCGTCATCGACGATGAGGACAGTGGCCACGGTGGGTGCTCCTCGGACAGGCCGGCCGCGACCGGCAGGGTGAAGGTGAAGCGAGCGCCGCCGCCGGGGTTCTGGTCGGCCCAGATGCGTTGGTGGTGGGCTTCGATGAAGATTTTGGCGATGGTCAGTCCGAGTCCGGTTCCGGTGTCGGCTTCGCGACGGAAGAAGAAGCCGAAGACCTGTTCCCGTTGACCGGGCGGGATACCGGGGCCGTGGTCGGCGACCGAGACGGTCACCGTGGCCTGGTTGTCCTGGTAGGCGCGGATGGTGATGGATGTGCCGGGCGGGGCGTAGCGGGCGGCGTTGTCCAGCAGGTTGGCGAGCACCCGGCCGATGAGCACGGTGTCGACGTCGACGAGCGGCAGGTCGGCGTCGATGTCGGTGATGATCTGCCGCGGCGGAGGGCCGGGCAGGTCCCGCAGGACGGCGGTGATGAGAGCGCTCGCCGTGGTCAGGCTGGTGCGCGGCCGCAGGACACCGGCTTGGACCCGGCTCATGTCGAGCAGGTTGGTGACCAGGGCCGCGAGCCGATCGGTCTGGGCATCGATGAGCTGGGCCAGCTCTCCGCGGGCGGCGTCGGTCAGCGCCGGGGCGAGATGGGCGTCGGCGAGCACCGAGGACGATGCCTTGATCGAGGCCAGGGGGCTGCGCAGGTCGTGGGAGACGGCGGCGACCAGGGTGCGGGCGAGGTGCTCCACCTCGTGGGTCAGCTGTGCGCGCAGCGCCTCTTCACGCAGCTGGGCTCGTTCGACGGCCAGGGCGATCTGGTTGGCGAACAGCAGCAGCGGCTCGCGTTGCTGCTCGGTGATCGTGACGCCGGTGATCGCCAGCATGCCGATGGGGCGCCCGGCCGCCACAAGGGCCAGCTGTACGGGCTCGCCTCTGCGCGCCTGGCCGGTGGGTGCGGCGAGCATGTCGAGATTGGTGACCTGTCCGGGCTTGGGGTGAAGTCGCTGTAGCTCGGCCGGGTCGAGGTCCTCGCCTGCGGTGGCCGCGACTCGGAGCTGGTCGCCGTCGGGGAGCAGCAGCGCCACATGGCCGGCGTCGAGGACGTCGGCCAGGGCGGTCACGATGACGCTGAGCAGTTCGGGCAGCGGCCGGTCCTGGACGAGCTGGGTGGACAGGTCGAACAGCCGCCGCACCAGCAGACCGCGCTGGCGGGCGGCCGCCCTGGCGGCGTTCATGCCGGCCACCACCCGGGCTACGGGCAGCATGACCGCCACGTAGATGCCGAGCGCGATCCAGTTCTCGCTCGCGCCGACATCCAGCGTCAGATAGGGCGGGATGAAGAAGAAGTCGTAGACCAGGAAGCCGCAGACGGTACTGAGCGCACCCGCGAAGAAACCGCCTATGGTCACGCCGACGACGACCGGCACGACCAGCACCAGAGCCGTGGTGGCGATGCTCAGATGCGGCCGCAGCGGCAACATGGCGAGGGTGAGCACGGCCATGCAGGCCAGGGCGGCCAGCGACCCTGCCAGTTTGCGGCGCGCGGTCTCGGTCGTGTGGGCTCCTCGCGGGTGCTGCATTCGGTGACCGATCATCGACATTTTTTCCACCAGCCATCCTGCCACCAGATCGTCGCCGCTGGTTTGCCCTGGTCAGGCGCGGTCGTCGGGTCGACGCTCCCCTCCGGCCACGCCTGGCCGAAGTGCGGGTCGCCCGCCGCCGAGATCGTGGGGCGGGCGATGATGTGCACGTCGATACCTGCGTCGCCCGCCAGGCGCGTGAGACGCCGGACGGTGGAACCTCCGGCGAGCAGATGCAGCCAGCGGCTGCGGCGGCTGGGTCCGAGCACGATGTGCGTGGCGCTGTGCTCGGCGGCGGCTCGCATGAGCGCCCGTGCCGGATCGTCGTCCTCGATCTCGATCCAGGTGCCGCCGGACTGCTCGGTCAGCTGCCTGATCGGCTGGAGCGCCACCGTCCGCGGGCGCCCGAGGACGTCGCTCGGGTGGACATGCACCACGTACAGGTCGGCCGCGAGGCCGGCGGCTATTCGGCAGGCCCGGCGCCACACCGTCTCCGTGCCGGGTTCGTCGGTGACCCCGACCAGGACCCGTTCCACCGCGCCCCCAAAACGGCCGGCCGCGGTGCGGCGCAGCTGAGCGAGTGGCTCGTCGTCGGTCTCACCGCCCAGGAAGCGCAGGGTCAGATCGCGCAGAGCGGTGAGATTCTCGGTCTGGAAGAAGCCGTTGAGGGCCGGGCGGATGCGTTCGGCCGGGTAGATGTTGCCGTGCAGCATCCGCCTGCGCAGTTGTTCGGGCGATGAATCGACCAGCTCGATCTGGTCGGCTCTGGCCAGCACCGCGTCGGGGATGCGTTCGCGCACGCGGGTGCCGGTGATCGCCTCGACGGCGTCGGCCAGGCTCTCGATGTGCTGGGTGTTGAGTGTGCCGATCACACTGATGTCGGCGTCGAGCAGTTCGAGGACGTCCTGCCAGCGCTTCTCGTGCCGCCCGGAGCCGGGCACGTTCGAATGGGCGAGCTCGTCGACGAGCACCAACTCCGGCCTGCGAGCGAGGATCGCGTCGAGGTCCATCTCGGCGAATTGGGCGCCCCGGTAGGTGACCGCCTTCGGCGGAACCACCTCCAGGCCCTCGAGCTTGGCCGTCGTGGCCGGGCGGTCGTGGGTCTCCACGATCCCGGCCACGACGTCACATCCGCGGGCAGCCCGGCGGGCGGCCTCGTCGAGCATCGCGTAGGTCTTGCCGACCCCGGACGCCATGCCCAGATAGACGCGGAACCGTCCCGCGGCAGCGACCGGAACGTCCCTGCCTCGCTGCGGCGTCGACGCTTCAGCCAGGTGGGAGATGTGGTCTCCGGAGGGTGCGGCCCGCTGCGGGCTGTCTGCGGACATGGGCATGCGGCTCTACCGCAGCCCGGCCAGCGCCTCGTTGAGTTCGAGGACGTTGACGTGGGACGCGCCGAGGAAGCCCCACTGGGGCCCCTGCACATGCGCGGCGACCAGAGCGTGCACCTGGTCGTCGGACAGGTGGCGAGCCGCCGCGACCGTGTCCACCTGGGCGTAGGCGGCCTCGGGGCTGATGTCGGGGTCGATCCCGCTGCCCGACGCGGTGACCAGGTGAGCAGAGGGTGTGACGCCCTGCTTCTCCAGGGCGTCGGCCCGCTTCTTGTAGGTGTCGACCAGTTCCTTGGAGCGGGGACCGAGGTTGGACCCTCCGGTCGCGGTCGGGTCGTCACCGTCGGGGCGGCCCTGGAACCACTGCGCGCCCTTCCACTGCTGGCCGACCAGGGCCGATCCGCTCTTGCCGAGCGAGCCGTTGGCCTGGTCGTGGAACAGTGCCTGTCCGACGCCGGTCGTGGCCAGTGGATAGGCCAGTCCGAGCAGGACGAAGAAGATGGCCGAGACGATCAGGCCCCGCCGCAAGTTCACCCACAGCATGACAACTCCATGACGAATCCCATCCGGTGCCGCGCCGCGCGCGACTTGGGCAATGCAGTTCTTGAGGTGCGGTTGTTGCTAGGCATGCGGGTCTCAGTAGGCATGCAGGGCGGTCAGGATCAGGTCGATGAGCTTGATCCCGATGAACGGGACGATCAGCCCGCCGACGCCGTAGATGAGTACGTTGCGGCGGAGGATCGCCGTCGCGCCGACCGCCCGGAACCGCACGCCGCGCAGGGCCAGCGGGATCAGTGCGACGATCACCAGCGCGTTGAAGATGACCGCGGACAGTACCGCCGAGGTCGGGCTGTGCAGGCCCATGATGTTGTACGCGTGCAGCTGCGGGAACGTCGTGAGGAACAGCGCCGGGATGATCGCGAAGTACTTCGCGATGTCGTTGGCGATGGAGAACGTCGTCAGGGCACCGCGGGTGATCAGCAACTGCTTGCCGATCTCGACGATCTCGATGAGCTTGGTCGGGTTGGAGTCGAGGTCGACCATGTTGCCGGCCTCTTTCGCGGCCGTGGTGCCCGTGTTCATCGCCACGCCGACGTCGGCCTGTGCGAGGGCGGGGGCGTCGTTGGTGCCGTCGCCGGTCATCGCGACCAGCTTCCCGCCTTCCTGTTCGGCCTTTATCAGCTGCATCTTCCTGTCCGGAGTCGCCTCGGCCAGGTAGTCGTCCACGCCCGCCTCCTGGGCGATCGCGGCTGCGGTGAGCGGGTTGTCACCCGTGATCATCACGGTGCGGATACCGATGGCGCGCAACTCGGCGAACCGTTCGGCGATGCCCTGCTTGACCACGTCCTTGAGTTCGATCACGCCGAGCACCTCGGGGCCGTCGGCGACCACCAGAGGGGTGGCACCGGCCTTGGCGACCCGTTCGACGATCGGGTCCAGCTCCGACGGCAGGGTTCCGCCCTGCTCACCGACCCAGCGCTTGACGGCGTCCGCGGCGCCCTTGCGGATGAACCGGCCGGCGATGTCCAGCCCGGACATCCGGGTGGTCGCGGTGAACGGGACGAACGTGTGGGACGGGCCCAGGTCACGCTCGCGCAGCCCGCAGCGCTCCTTCGCGAGGACGACGATGGATCGTCCTTCCGGCGTCTCGTCGGCCAGCGACGCCAGCTGTGCGGCCTCGGCCAGATCGGCCTCACTGTGGTCGCCGACCGGGTGGAACGCGGACGCCATCCGGTTGCCGAGGGTGATGGTGCCGGTCTTGTCCAGCAGCAGGGTCTGCACGTCACCGGCGGCCTCGACGGCCCGGCCGCTCATCGCGAGCACGTTGCGCTGAACCAGCCGGTCCATGCCGGCGATACCGATCGCGGACAGCAGCGCACCGATCGTGGTCGGGATCAGGCAGACCAGCAGCGCGATGAGGATGACCACCGACACCTGCGTGCCGAAGAAGCTGGCCATCGGCTGCAGCGTGACCACGACCGGGATGAAGATGATCGTGAGCGCGGCGAGCAGGATCGCCAGCGCGATCTCGTTCGGGGTCTTCTGCCGCTTGGCCCCTTCGACCAGGTGGATCATCCGGTCCAGGAACGTCTGTCCCGGCTCGGCGGTGATGCGCACGACGATGCGGTCCGAGAGCACCCGGGTTCCGCCGGTGACCGCGGAACGGTCGCCGCCGGACTCGCGGATCGTCGGGGCGGACTCGCCGGTGATCGCCGACTCGTCGACCGACGCCGCGCCCTCGATGATCTCGCCGTCGGAGGGGATGACGTCCCCGGCCTCGCACACCACGACATCACCCGTGGTCAGGTCTCCGGCCGCGACACGCTCCTCGGTACCGTCGGCCGTCAGCCGGCGGGCGTCGGTCTCCGTTCGGGTGCGACGCAGGGTGTCGGCCTGCGCCTTGCCGCGGCCCTCGGCCATCGCCTCGGCGAAGTTGGCGAAGAGCACCGTCAGCGCCAGCCATACGGTCACCAGCCAGGTGAACACGCTGGGGTGCGCGATCGATTCGATCAGGGTGACCACGGTGCCGATCAGCACCACGAACATGACCGGGTTCTTGATCTGCACGCGTGGGTCGAGCTTGCGGACCGAGTCCACCGCGGCCTGCCGCAGGATCTGTCGGTCGAACAGGCTGCGCCGGTTCACCACGCCGCGCGGCCCGTCGGGTGCACCTGGCCCCGCAGCCAACTTGTCAAGGACACGAACGTCCTGCATCACAGCATTCCTTTCCACACGCGCAACGACCGCGGTGACAGGGGGTTTACGCATTCAGCACGCACCGGATCACACGCCTCAGAAGAATCCGTGGCTGACCTGCTCCACCAGCGGGCCGAGGGCCAGGGCCGGGAGGAAGGTCAGCGCGCCCACGATGAGGACCACACCGGTGAGCAGGCCCACGAACATCGGCTTGTCGGTGCGGAAGGTCCCGAGCCCCGCGGCGACGGGCTTCTTCGCGGCCAGGCTGCCGGCCAGCGCCAGCACCGGGATGATCATCCCGAACCTGCCCAGCAACAGCCCGATGGTGCCGGTGATGTTGTAGAAGGGGGTGTTCGCGCTGATACCACCGAACCCGGAACCGTTGTTGTTGGTCTGCGACGTGTAGGCGTAGAGGATCTCGGAGAACCCGTGTGGCCCGGCATTGAGCGGACCGGCCCGTCCGACACCGATCGCGGCAGCGATCGCGGTCAGCACCAGCACCGTGATCGGCATGACCAGCACACCGAGGGCGGCGAGTTTCACTTCCTTGCCCTGGATCTTCTTGCCCAGGTACTCCGGTGTCCGTCCGACCATCAGGCCGCCGATGAACACGGTGATCACCGCGAACAGCAGGATGCCGTACAGCCCGGTCCCGACACCGCCGGGGCTGACCTCGCCGAGCATCATGCCGGTCAGCATCGCGAACCCGCCGATCGGCGTGTACGAGTCCGCCGCCGAGTCCACCGAACCCGTGGAGGTCTGCGTCGACGTCACGTTGTAGAGCGACGAGGACAGCACCCCGAACCGGGTCTCCTTGCCCTCCATGTTTCCGATGCCGGCGTCGCTGATACCGGCAGCGGCCATGGCCGGGCTGCCCTGGTGCTCGGCCACCGCGGCCATCGTCAGCCAGCCGGCGAACAGCACCGTCATGACGGCGAGGATCGCCAGACCCTGGCGGGTGCTGAACACCATCTTGCCGAACACGTAGGTGAACGCGACCGGGATGCACAGGATCAGCAGCACCGACATCAGGTTCGTCAGACCGGTCGGGTTCTCCAGCGGGCTGGCAGCGTTGGCGTTGAAGAAGCCACCGCCGTTCGTACCGAGCTGCTTGATGACCTCCTGCGAGGCCATCGGGCCGCGGCCCAACACCTGGCTGACACCGTTGAGTTCGTTGTGGATCGGCGCCGCACCGGCCAGCGTCTCCACCGCACCCTGTCCGATGAACACGAGCGCCGCCACAAACGAGATCGGCAGCAGCACGTAGACCGTGCCGCGGACGAAGTCGACCCAGAAGTTGCCGATCGTCGGCGATCCCTTGCGGGCGAAACCGCGCACCAGCGCGATCGCGACCGCCATTCCGACCGCGGCGGACAGGAAGTTCTGTACCGCCAGTGATCCCATCTGCGACAGATAGGACATGGTCGTCTCACCCGAGTACGACTGCCAGTTCGTGTTGGTCACGAACGACACGGACGTGTTCCACGCCGTGTCCGCCCGCACCGCACCGAAGTGCTGCGGGTTGAACGGGAGAGACCCCTGAAGCCGGAAGATGCCGTAGGTGACCAGCAGCGCCACGGCCGTGAAGCCGACCACGGACGCGGCATAGCGCTGCCACGTCTGCTCCGACTCCGGTGACACCTTCAGCGCACGGTAGATCGGCCGCTCCAGCCACAAGAGCCAGCGCGAACGCCCCTCGTACACCGCGACCATGTACGACCCCAGGAACCGCCAACACAGCCCCAGGACGACGACCATCACGACGATGGTCAATGCGAACGCCATCAGAATCGCTCCGCCTTGAACAGCGCCACGCCCAGATAGATGAACATGACGAACGACAAAACCAACAGCAGGACGTCAGTCGCGCTCACACTCGCTCCAAGCACCGAATCAGGCCGAGCATGGCGGCCAGGAAACCGACGATTCCGATCACAACCCAGATATCTGCCACGTACGCAGCCTGGCGCCGTCCCCGGTAGCCGCGCGGTGAAAGCACCGGCCCGGCCGGTGGAAAAAGAGTGAACGGGTCCAAAGGGCCATGCGACCGGTCCGGGATGCGAGCGACGAGGGGCCCTCCGGCGCGGATGGCACCGTAGAACGGACGGACCGTTTCCGGTCCCCGGTGGTGTGGGCCGCCGCCCGACCGGCCGGCCCGGCCTGTCGCCGGCCATGACGTGCAGCGCATCGGTGTGATCGCCCCGGGGAGACGTACGTCACGTTCTCCTCTTGTCACACGGCGCCTGGCCGTGTTGTCGAGGGTGCGTGGATCAATACGGCGCTGGAGAGCGCACGAAGGACGTCCTTGTCATCAGTGGAGGATTCACCGGCGTGTGGAGTGCGGCGAGAGCCGTGCGTGCCATGCGTGAGTCAGGTGCGCAGGTGCGGGTGACTCTGGACCGCGGCGGCGACGATCTGGTCGTACGTCCCCGACTGCACGAAGAGGATCCGCAGGCCAAACCGGTGTCCCGCACCGCACGAGTCGGTGACCGCGAAAAGATCCTCGCCCGGACCGGCCGCCTCTCTCACCTCTGACAGCGCTGAGGGCCACGCTTCCCGGCCGTCGAACCAGCGGGATCACCACCGGTGGCACAGACGAACGCTTCGCGGACAGGCACCGTACACGCTCGGCTGGTGCGGTGCCTGCACGCCGCCACCGGGAGGCCCGGCGAAAGAATGCCACGCGTACACATATCGGACAAAATTCTCGCAAGGAGGACCATGCCATGAAGCTCGCAGTCATCGGCGGCACCGGGCTGATCGGGTCGCAGGTCGTCAAGAACCTGAACTCGGCAGGCCATCACGCTGTCCCGCATTCCCAGTCCACCGGCGTGGACATCATCACCGGCCAGGGCCTGGACGAGGCCGTGGCGGGCACCGACACCGTCATCAACCTGACGAACTCCCCGGCCTTCGACGAGACCTCGGCCGCCTTCTTCCGCACCTCGATGGACAACCTCCTCGCCGCGAGCGAGAAGGCGGGCGTCGGGCACTTCGTCATCCTCTCCATCGTCGGCGTGGACCAGGTGCCCGACCTGGACTACTACCAGGCGAAGGTACTCCAGGAAGACATCCTCAAGGCCGGCCCGATCCCCTACTCCATCGTCCGTGCCACGCAGTTCATGGAGTTCATGGAAGCGACCCTGGCCATGACCACCGAGGGCGATACCGTCCGCCTGCCGCGTACACCGCTGCAGCCGATCGCCGCCGCCGACGTCTCCCGAACTGTCGCCGAGGTCGCCACCGGCACCCCGATCAACGGCGTCCTCGACATCGCAGGGCCCGACGTCTATCCCCTCGACGAACTCGGCCGTCTCACGATCACCGCCAAAGGCGACGGACGCCGCGTCGTCACCGATGACACCGCCGGAATGTTCGCCGCCGCACACGGTGACGTCCTCACCGCCACGAACGAAGCCCGCATTGCCGCCACCCACTACACCGACTGGCTGTCCCAGAACTAACGGCGGCCCACGGTCGGACGACTTGGCCATCGCCGGCACGGTCGTACGCCGAACGGGCGGCAGCACACCTGCCGCCTGTTCGGCGTGCACGGATTCCGATGGGCCATCGCCCGACCGCTCAAGCGGTTACCGCTCCCGGACGGCCTCCCCGGCACCGGCTCGGCCGCCGTCCGGTTCTCACGGCTCCTGTCGTCCGTTCGGGTGCTGTGTCGCCGCCTCGGCACGGTCGAGGCACCCCTCGACGGGCTACGCGGTCCTAGCTATGAGGGGCACGTCTCGTACCGGCCGAGGAGCACACATGCACGCCCGTGAACGGCGGATCGCCCTGTCCGTCCGCGAGCTCTCCGGCATGCCCTTCGCCCGCGATGAGCAGTGCCCCAGATCCCAGTGGTTCTTCGGGGAGCGCCCCCGCCCCTGCACGGCCCTCGCGGTGCACGCCGCCGAGACCCCGCACACCGTTGCGAGGCGCGCCACCCCCCTCGGCGTCCGGACCCTCGCCGGCACGTATGTCACGGGGCTGATCGTGGACGCGCACCTGGTCTTCGGCGCCTACGGCTGCGGCCTCAAGGGAGGCAGCCGCGTCGCCGTCCGCGCCGACGAGGTCCTCCTCGCCGCAATCAGCCTCGCTCACACGCGGCACCGCAGCGCGCGCGATGATCGAGGCCTCACTCAAGCGTCGCGAGACCCGCCGCTGCCTCACCCGGTCGGGCTGCCCAGAGCTCGGCCCATCGCTGCGGGTCACCCTCGCAGGTCGGTCCGGGACTGGACAACGACAGCTCGTCCCGCCGATCCCTGACACCATCACAGCACCCGTGCGCGAGATCAGGCCGTCGGCCAACTCGTCGAGGAGCAAAGGTTTCAAACAGTGCCGTCGAACAATGATCCAGCGAAAGACGCCGAGAGCCTCGAAGAGGCAGCGGCTGTGTTCTACGCCATCCGCCGTCGTCTGTTCGGGATCGCCTACCGCATGCTGGGCACTGTCAGCGAGGCGGAGGACATCCTTCAGGACGTCTGGATCCGCTGGCAGACCTACGACCGGTCCAAGGTGCACAACGCGCATGCGTTTCTCACGACGACCACGACAAGGCTCGCGATCAACGCCCTGCAGTCCGCGAGGGTCCGCCGTGAGACCTATGTCGGTCCGTGGCTGCCCGAGCCGGTCGACACCAGCAGTGACCCGGCTCTGGGCGCCGAGCGCGGGGAAGCTCTGGAGGTCGCGGTGCTGATGCTGCTGGAGAAGCTCACTCCCACGCAACGGGCGGCATACGTTCTTCGGGAGGCGTTCGACTACCCGTATGAGGCGATCGCAGAGATCATCGGTCAGACGACGGCGAACGTGCGCCAGCTGGTGAGCCGGGCGCGGAAGCTGCTGGCCGCGGGGAAACGTGCGACGGTCGCGACCGCCGAGCATCAGCGGTTCCTGACCGCGTTCATCGCGGCCGCGAAGGTGGGCGATGTGGCCGCTCTCGAGGAGCTGTTCGCACAGGACGTCGTCTCGTACTCCGACGGTGGAGGCGCCGTTCGTGCGTCGAAGTTCCCCGTCGAAGGCCGTCATCGTGTGGCGAGGTATTACCACGCGTTCGCCGACCGCTTCTGGGTCGGGGTCACGGTGGAGCCGGTGACGGTCAACGGCCAGGCTGCGATGCGCCTGTCCCGCGAGGGAAACGTGATCGCCGTCATGACGGTGAACGTCACTGATGAAGGCATCGACCGGCTGATGTGGATCATGAATCCTTCGAAGCTCGCCGGCATGGCCTCCTGAGCCCGATCCCGCACGGCTGCGGGCGGGTAGGGGTCCGCGGGGCTTCGACGTCCTTGATTTGCTCGGCTTCGGCCCGGAGGGCCGGAGGTTCCCTCTTGTAGACCTGCGGTAGTACATTCCGGAGTCGACGACCAGGAGTGAAGGAGCGCCGGCGTGTCCGACCCGCGGATGCCCAGGCCGGTGCAGCGGCTGCCTCGGGCCGAGCCCCGCGAGCAGATCCTCGAGGCAGCGGCGGAGGCGTTCGCCCGGTCCGGGTTCGCGGCGACGAGCCTGGACGACATCGCGGCACAGGCAGGCATCACCCGGTCGATCCTCTACCGGCATTTCGACTCCGAGACCGACCTGTACCAGGGGAGGGGGTGCTGGACCGCATGTGCGACCGCCTGGACGCACACGTCGGCGAGCCGGTCGGCGGCTTCGGCGACGCCAGCGCCGACGGGCCGCTGACCGCCGCGGCCGAGTCACCGGCGGGATTTCGTCCCCTGTTCCAACCCGCCCTGCGCGAACCGGAGTTCAAGGAGCGCATCCAGGACTTCCGCGCCGACATCACCGCCGCCGTCCTGGAGCAGGTCTCCGCGTTCGTTCCTGACCGGGCCGTGGCCCGGTGGGCGGCGCAACTGACTCCGGTTGTCGCGATCGAGGCGATCATCGCGTGGCTCGACGCGGGTCAGCCCGAGCCCGCCCTGGCAGCCGCACGTGTTCGCCAGGCCGTCATGGGTGTGATCACAGCCGCTGTCGCGTGCGATGTGAACTGTTACCTTCCCAGCCTCGCAGCAGAGGAGAAATCGCCCCGATGACCAGCGGCGGAACCAACCCCAAGGCATCTGAGACCCCCGCCGCCAGGCAGCGCAGGGTCTGGGACAAGGCCGCGCCCGTCTACGACAAGCAGATCGCCTTCTTCGAACGCATCCAGTTCGGCGGTGGACGGGAGTGGATCGGCTCCCGCGCGCACGGCCGCGTCCTCGAGGTGGCCATTGGGACCGGCCGCAACCTCCCCTTCTATCCGGCCGACGCGCACATCACGGGGATCGAGCTGAGCCCGGCCATGCTGGCCATTGCCTCTCAGCGCGCAGCCGATCTCGGTGTCGACGCCGAACTCCGTGAGGGCAACGCGGAAGCGCTTCCTTTCGAGGCCGGCACATTCGACACGGTCGTCTGTGCGCTCTCGCTGTGCACCATCCCCGATCCGGCCAGGGCGGTCGGTGAGATGGCCCGCGTGCTCAAGCCCGGGGGCACCCTTCTGCTGCTCGATCACATCGGCAGCAGTTGGCCGCCTCTCTACGCCGTCCAGTGGCTGCTGGAGCAGATCACGATCCGTGCCGCCGGCGAGCACTTCACCCGCCGTCAGCGTCCGCTCGTCGAAGCCGCCGGTCTAGAGGTCGTGGAGACCCAACGGCTCAAGGCCGGCACCGTGGAGCGCATCGCGGCGACCAAGCCGGCCGGGTAGGTACGCAGAGCGGGTGCCGCGATGCACGTCGGACCCGGGCCGCAGCGACGCTTCGGGTCGGACGAGGCGACATGGCCGCCGCGCCCGCTCGGCGCCGTGTCGGATCCGCTGCCGGGCGACTTCGCCGGACCTGGAGAGGGCCGTCGCGCGGCTGCGTGCGATCGCGACAGGGAGGCGTGGGCCGCTCGCTCCTCGAATGCGGACGGCGTGCCGGGGGCCGGTTCGGTCGGGGGTGTGCCGGCCAGGTCCTCTTCGGCCCAGACCACCTTGCCGCCGGGTACGGAGCGGAATCCCCACCTGCGGGACAGCTGGGCCACCAGGAAGAGACCGCGGCCGCTCTCGTCGACGGTGCGTGCGCTGCGCAGACGCGGGCAGCGGGCGCTCGTATCGAACACTTCGCAGGTCAGGGCTTCATGCTGGATCAGACGCAGACCGATGGGACCGGTACTGTGGCGGACGGCGTTGCCGACCAGTTCACTGATGATCAGATTCGTGGCGTCCTCGAGACCGTCCAGACCCCATTCGGTCAGCTGGCGGGCCGCCAAGTGCCGGGCACTGCGGACGGAGGTCTGGTCACCCGGCAGTATCCATGAGGCAACCTGGTTCGTGCCGAGTGAGCGGGTCCGGACCAGGAGCAGGGTGCCGTCGTCGGACGGCGCCCGCCTCGGAAGGGTCTGCGTCACGCGGGTGCAGAGCTCTTCCAGGGAGCGACCCGGCTGCGACAGGGCGGTCCCCAGACGGCGCATACCCGCGTCGGTGTCGTTGCCGCCGGTCTCGATCAGGCCGTCGGTGTACAGGGCCAGCAGACTTCCCTCCGGCAGTTCCAGCTCCACGGCCTCGAACTCACCGCCCAGGCCGATGCCCAGTGGTGTTCCGCTGGGAAGCTCGGGGAGGACCGCGCGTCCCTCCGGATCGACGATCACGGGCGGGGGGTGCCCGGCCCGTGCCATGGTGCACTTCCGGGTGACCGGGTCGTAGACGGCGTACAGGCAGGTGGCGCCTGCTTGCGCGGACGTCCGGTCCGGGGCGTCGACGTCTTCCTCGGCCAGTCGCTGGACCGTGTCGTCGAGACGGGTCAGCAGTTCGTCGGGGGGCAGTTCCATGTCGGCGAGCGTGCGGACTGCGGTGCGGAGCCGGCCCATGGTCACGGCGGCGTGGAGACCGTGGCCGACCACATCGCCGACGACGAGCGCCACCCGGGCACCCGACAGCGGGATCACATCGAACCAGTCGCCTCCGACACCGTGCCGCAGGTCGGCGGGCCGGTAGCGCGCGGCGGCCTCGACCGCCGTGCCGCCCATCAAGCGGTGCGGCAGCAGCATGCGTTGGAGCGCGAGGGCCGCCCTGCGTTCACGGGCGTCCTGGCAGGCGTTGTCCAACGAGCGCGCGGCGCGACTGACGAGTTCTTCGGCCAGTAGGAGATCGACGTCCTGGAACGGGACCGGGTTCTGGGTGCGGATGAACAGCGCCACGCCCAGCAGGGCACCCCGCACCCGGATGGGTACGACCATCAGGGAGTGCATGCCGTTCTCATGGATCTTCTGCGCGCGCGCCGGGTCCCGGTCGATCCGCGTGCCGGGAACGGTGTCCAGGATCGGCACCAGGTGGGACCGCCCCGTGCGCAGGACATCGGTGAAGGGTGGAGCGGACGGCACGAGGACCTGCTCACCACGCATCCACGGGGATTCGGAGACCCCTTGGTGGATCGAGGCCGCACCGGCACGCCGGAACACCGGGAGGCGCTCGCCCATCGGGCCGGGGCGGCCCTGGCGCCCCTCGCCGAACGGGACCGACTGCTCCAGATCGACGGCCGCGAAGTCGGCGAACAGGGGCACGGCAAGCTCCGCCAACTGCTGGCTGGTCTGCATCACATCAGGGGTGCCGCCCCGGCGCGTACCGGCCTCGCAGAGGAGGACGAGACGCTCGACGGCCCGCCTTCTCGCAGTGACATCGACGCTGACAGCGCATACGCCCAGTGCTTGGCCGTCGGCTCCTTGGAGACGGACGAACGAAGCCGCGAATGTGTGCTCCCGACCCGGACCCGTCATCGGCCACGTCCGGTACTCGTGAACCCCGGTGGCGCCGCTCTCCAGCACCTGCCGCATCATCGCCTCGAGCGCTCCGGCCTTGAGACCGGGCAGCGCATCGGTGAATCGACGACCGAGCAGCCGGTCGTGCGAAACACCTTCATGGCTCTCCACGCCGTCGTTCACCCAGGCACAGCGCAGCTGCAGGTCACGAACGACGATGCCGATCGGCACACGGGAAAGAAGCGACTCCCGCACCGATCCGTTCCCCGCTGCCCTGAGCGGTGTATCGACGCCGGCCACGGTCATGAGCCACTGCACTGCCTCGTCCCGCCCCCGCAGCATCGAGACCCTGAGGCTGACGTTGATCATGCGGCCGTCCCGGTGGCGCACCGCCGTCGTGCCCGACCTGCCATGTCGGGCACGACATCGCCCGACGAACGCCGATGTCGTCGGCGCTCCCCCGGGACGGGGCAGTACAAGTGCCACAGACCGGCCCACCACGTCCCCGGCGGAGTAGCCGAGCAGCTGCTGGGCGGCCTGCGTCCACGCGACCACCGTCCCTTGCTCGTCGATCATCGCGACAACCGACTCGGACGTCTCACCCGTGTCCGCACGGTCACCAAGCGTCAGATTGTCGATGCTGGTCGTGGTCATCGGACTGCCCTCCTCACTCAGGCGAGGGAAAGGAGTGATATGAGGTACGGGCAGCCGAGCCGCAGACGACTGCGGCCACCAGAATCACGGCGAGGCGAACACCTGCGGCAACACGTGCCTCGTCTCCGCGCTCGGTTCCGGAAGCAGGTGCAGGTATCGAACCGAATCGATTTGCACCTTTTGCACCCTCGACCGGATAGTGCACCGCTCTGTGACAGCACGGCAGCCGCCACCGATACCGCGATCCGGCACGCTCCCCGTCGCCACACCGCGCGAGAAGCACAGCCCACCTGGAACTCGTCGAAAGCACCCCGCGCGCCCTGCGCACCCACACCTTCCCCTGATCACCCCTGGGCCAGACAAGGAGCCTTACCGGTGGGATACACAACGCCCGGCGAGTGGGACGCTCACTACGCCGGCGGCAACACCTTCCGCGACCTCGGTGACGCCGAGCGACGCCTGCTCGCAGAGCACACCCCGCCCCCACAGGACGGCCTCGCCCTCGACATCGGCTGCGGGCTGGGCGCACTCGCCCGCCACCTCGCCCACCTCGGCTATCAGGTCGACGCCGTCGACTACGCACCCTCCTCACTCACCCTCGCAGAAGCACAGGACCCCTCCGCCGCGGTGACGTACCGGCTGTTCGACACGGAACGAGACAGTCTCGGCAGCCTGCCCCATGCGGCCTACGACTTGATCACCTTCCGCCTCAGCTGGGCCTTCATCCGCGACCGCACCCGTGTCATGAACCGCGTGCGCGAGCGGCTGCGCCCCGGCGGTGCTCTCTGCGTCATCACGCCCGTCGCCGACGCCGTACCGAAGGACAAGCGAGACATCGCTCTTGACGAGGACGAACTCGAACTGCTGTGTGCGGACTGGTCGGTTGCGGACCGATACGACGCGGACGGTCTTGCCCTCATCGTTCTTCGGCACCCCTCCCCCGCCCCGCCTCAGGTGGCCTGCGCCGAGACCAGGCGGCCCAGCCCACACGCCCTCAGCGGTGTCGGCGTCGTCGTCACCGACTCGGTAGGGCGGACTACGGCCCCGACGACTGGGGTTACGTGCGCATCGAGTGCATCGGCGGCTACAACTCCTGGTGATCCGGCCGCCGGCTTCCCCCACACAACAGCACTGAAAAGATCCCGATGTCCGTAATTCCGTTCCGGCCGTGCGGCCGCCGTCGCCGCCGCGGTCAGCGCCGTACTCCTGCTCGGCGCCGGGCCGGCACTCGCCTACTCCCCCGGCACTGTCGGCGTCCGAGAGACCGTGTGCGCCAACGACCTGTACGTCCGCACCGACCCGGGCGGCGCCTGGATGGGCACCCTCCACAAGGGCCAGACCTTCCTCGTGGAGAGCAAGCAGAGCGGCTGGGCATACGGCTTCGCCTACGGCGACATCAACCGCCATGGCTGGGTTCAGGACGGCTGGTTCTGCTGACGACGCGGGGCGCACCGACCGGCCGAAGCGGCACCGACTCCACCTCCAACGGCGGACACTGGGCGGATCCCGCGGGCCCCCCGTCCGGCACGGTCATGTACCGCTTCACCACCCGCGACGGCCAGGCCGCGGTAGTCCCCGACTCCGACCTCGGCTGGGGTTTCCTGCCGATCGGCTGCGTCACCCGGCCCTCCGCCCTCTACAACGACAACGACTGAGACGACGGCCGACGACAGTCCAGGCGCATCCGCGCGCATCACCGCCTGCAGACGGCGGGGCCGGTTCTCCCAGGACCGGCCCTGCCGACGTGTCCCGGGTCGAAGGGTCGCAGGCAGCCGCCTGCTCGGAGCGATCCATCGGATCCTGCTCCATCGGCGCTGGACAGGGCACTCGGCTACGAAGGACGGCAATTGCTCGGCCTGGTCTGTCACGTAACACGAACCACTGGACTATCGGCGGTCACGGGCTCGGTCGGCGGAACGGTGCCGCCGGGAATTGGAGGGTGCTCCATGTCCCCCGAGACGCGGACCCATGAAGAGTCGCTGGCCTCCCCCTCTCTAGCGGAGCAGCTGATCGAGGCGGCTTCGCACGTCCAGGTCCGCGATCTGAACACATTGCGTCGCCACTTCCCCGGCCTGGGCCCGGAGGAGATCGCCGATCGCCTCGTCACCGGGGCGGTGCACAGTTCCGAGGCCGTGGGAGCCGGCGTGGGATCGGCCGCGGCCCTGCCCACTCCGCCGGCGATGCCCGCCGAGCTGGCCGCGGGCATCCTCGGGACGACAGCCGTCGAGTTCAAGCTCATCGCCGAACTTCACGAGGTGTACGGCCTGCCTGCGCCTGGCACGTCACGGCAGCGGGCCGCGCTGTATCTCGCGGAGTGGACGGAGGGGCGCGGCCTGAACGTCACGAAAGCTGCCTCCGCGGTCAGTCTCATGCTCAGCGTTCGAGTGAAACGGGAGCTCCGCCGGCGACTTGTCCGTCTCGCCGTCCGCCGGATTCCCACGCTGGCGCCCTTCATGGTCGGCGCTGCCATCGGCGCCTCGCTGAACCGCTACGACACCACAAGGCTCGCCCGGCGTATCCGCGCCGACCTGCGGGTGCGCCAGGTCCACTGGGAGGCGCTGCCCGGACAGGATCCCGTACCCCCGACCGCCGGTTCGGAGACCACGGCACCGCCGGAGCGCTGAAGTCGACGCCCGCGGAAGCCAGGGGCGACCGGGTTACGGAAGGTGCTCAATGCCGTCTTTGACCGGTAGTGGCACCGACCGCTCGACCGACCACCGGTTCGCTTGCTTCTTCGTCCAGCCGATCAACGACGAGCATCGCCACATCGTCCGCCAGAGAGCCCTCGGTGTGGCGGAGCAGTCCCAGGTGCAGGTGCTGGAGGAATTCCGGCGGGGTGCAGGCGGCCGCCGCCTCCACAGCCTCGGGCAGAGGGAAGAAATCGTTGTCAGGGTTGCGGGCTTCGATCACGCCGTCGGTGTGCAGCAGCAGACGGTCGCCGGGTCGGAAGGAACAGCTCTCGGCCTTGACCGGAGGTTCAGTCATCAGGTCTTCCATGCCCAACGGCGGCAGGGGCGAGGTGGGCGTCAGGTGCTGCATCTTCCCCCGCGCAGCAGTAGCGGCGGCGGGTGGCCGCGATTGACCACTTGGACGACGAATTCGTCGCCGACCTGGACCACGAGCGCGGTGGCGAACTCCTCCGCCTCGTCCTCCTCCCTCCCCTCACCGGGCCGCTCCTCGTCACCGTTCTCATCGCACACACAATGCATCGCACACTCCCGGTTGAGCGCCGCCGCGCAGTGGTTCATCACCTCTTCCAGCTCACCCTCATAGTGCGCGGCCTCCCGGAACGCCCCCAGCAGCGCTGCGGCCGAGCGCACTGCGGGCAGCCCCTTGCCACGGACATCCCCCATGATCACCCGCACGCCGTACCGGGTCGGCACAGCCTCGTAGAGATCGCCGCCGATCTGCGCTCCCGTCTCCGCCGCGAGGTACATGCACGCCATCCGCACCGGCCCCACCCGGGCCGGTACCGGTCGCAGGAGAACCCGTTGGGTTGCGGCGGCGATCCGGCGGACCTGGTCGAACTCGGTCTGCCTCCGCGTACGCATGAGGCTGCTCATGGTGACACTGGCGATCGACACCAGAAGGGCAGCCAGGAGATTGCTGTAGACGAGGCCACCCCAGGTGTGGTGCGGAGCGCCCGTGAGCGCGGTGACGGCCAGAGCTCCCGTCGCTGCCAGGATGGTGCCTCTCGGACCCATCACCAGCGAGGCCAAGGCCGGCATTGCGGCGAGGACAGGACCGGTACAGACCGCGTGTGCGGGCTAGAGCTCGATGCCCACGGCGATCAGTATGACCATGAACGGCACACCCTGCGCGACCCTGAAGAGGGTCCGGCTATGACCGCCGGCCGCCGAGGGGCCAGATGAACGGAAGAGCGACCCCATGGGTACAGCCTGCCCCTCCCAGGCTGTGCGTTCCACTCGGCCGCAGTTGCCGGAGCAGAATGGGAACGGCCTGGTGAGGCGGCTGCACCAGGTCATCGCCGCGGCGCTGAGCCCCCATCCCGCCCGCCGGCACCGTGAGTGGGTGTTCCGCCCGCTCAGCTGCAGGACGGCGAAAACCCGGGGATCGTCATCGCCTGGTACTCAGGCGCCATCGGATCTCGCCGTCGTGCCATTCGTCGGTCGGCGTGAGTCCGGCGGCAGCGGCGACGGCGGACGATGCCCCGTGGCCGGGGTGGATGTGGGCCATGACGGTCTCCACCGGCTGCCGGCTGAGCCAGTCGACGAGTCCTCTGGTTGCTTCGGTGGCGATGCCCCGCCCTTGCCACGGAACCCCCACCACCCAGGCGATCTCGGCGACGGTCTCGTCGCCGGAGGAGTCGACCGTCGCCTGCACCGTGCCCGTCAGGCAGGACTCGTCACGGAGCCGGATCACCCAGTTCAGCCATGAGACGTCCGGATCGGGCGAGCCTGCCGTCAGGCGCTGGTAGCGCTTGCGCAGGGCTTGCGGCGTGTGCGGAGTGCCGCCGATGAAGGCGTGCAGGGCCGGATCGGACAGCACCGCCGCCATTTCCTCGGCGTGCTCGACGTCCAGCGGCAACAGGTCCAGCCGCCTGGTGCTGATGGCCTGGGCGGCGAGAGCGCTCATGCGGCCACCGCCTCAGGGCGTTCGAAGCGATGGCCGCATGCGGAGCGGGCTCCGGCGTGAAGAACGGCGACGGGGCGGGGTGCGTCGACGGCCCACAACCGCTCACCGGTCTGCTCGTCGACGCGCCTGTCATTCGCCCGCGGTGTCGTCACCTCTGCCCCTCAACGCTCAATGTCATTGTCGCGTCGCGGCGCCCTCCGCGTCGCGGGCCGCGATCATACCGATCCGACGCAGGTCGTCGGCGAGGGCGTCGCCGCGGTCGAGATGCATCGGCACCATGACCCCTGCGATCCACCGGAACCAGCGAGGCGTGTCCCTCATCTGGTAGGTCTGCACCACCCGTGTCCTGCTGCCGACCGGCTCCAGTTCGATGGTCCAGTCGGTGCTGTCGGGGAACACCGTGGTGGCGATGGTGCGCCAGGTGATCCGGTGGGGTGCCTCGAAGGCCACGATCTCGCAGTCCCGGCTCCACCGCAGCCGGCCTGATCGGTTGTGCCCACGGAACCGCGCGCCGGGCGCCGCCGTGGTCGCGCCGCGGAGCCACGTGATCCGGTGGCATTCATGGCTCCATTCACTGGTCCGAGTGATGTCTGCGACGACGCGCCACACGGCCTCGACCGACGCGTCGACAATCACCTCGGTACGGCATGACGGGGCGACGCTCCGACTCTCTTTGCTGACCAATTCTCTCTCCCCCTCGAGATCGCATCCATGGGTGTCATGCGTCGAGCAGCCGGTCGATGACACCGGCCGCCCACTCTTCGTACTGCTGCGGTGTCCAGCCGGAGATGTCGGTGAGCAACTGGTAGACCTCGACGGCGAGGACGGCCCACAGCCCGTCGAGTTCCTCGCGGGTCACGGCACGACCCGTGACATAGGTGATGCCTTGCTCGATGCTGGTCCGCCGGCGGTGCTGGTCGTCCCGCAACTTCGCAGCCAAGTCGCTGTTCGAGGCCGCCGCCTCGCGGAGCGCGAGATGCACACCCGCGGTGCGCTGGTGGATGACGGTGACCAGCCGGGCGGCGGCTGCGATCCGCTCCTGCCGTGTCCCGGATCCGAGCAGGACGAACTCCGGTCGTTCAGCGAGCGCTTGCGGTTCCGCGTCGCCGACCACGGCGACGTCGAGCGCCGCCGCCAGCAGATCGCTCTTCGACCGGAACCCCGCGTACACCGTCTCGACCGACACGCCCGCCTCCCGGGCGACCTCACGCATCCCCGTCGCGGCCCAGCCCCGCTCCCCGAACAACCGGACGGCCGCGGCGAGCACCGCGGCCCTCGTCTCCCCGGCCTGCTGCTCGCGTCGCGGTGACCGGTACTGACGTCGGGTGTGCGGCGCCTCTCCAGATGCCATCAGTGCTGGACCACGCTCTGCGCGGGGGTCTGCGGCTGCCACCATGCCGCGGTCCGACGCCGGTAGGCGCGGGCGAAACCGCGCAGCAGGATGAACCGTGGCACCGGGGGCACCAGATGGACCACGATCTGGTAGCCCTCGGGGTCGATGCCGTCGAGCAGCCAGTGCCCCTCCATCCCGAGCTGCTTCAGAGACTTGGGCTTCACGTTGTACTTCTGGCCCCAGGCGTCCCATTCGACATTCGTGAGGGCCGCCGCCACGACCGGCATGGCCTCATCGACCTCGCGTTCCAGATGCGGCACCAGCACGCCCGTCAACGTGTCCAGTGCCGCGAGGAGTTCGACGCGTACCTCGTCGGTTGCCGTGCTCGCGTACCGCCGGCCGGCGGCTGTCAGGGCCACGGCCGCCGGGGTGATCCGGCGGTGGTCCGCATCCAGCGAGTCGAGGAGCGGCCCCGCAGCCGGGTCGCGCTCGCGTACCAGCGGCCACAGGCCCTCGTCCTCGCCGGTGTGGTGCGCGCGCAGGAACTCCATCATCCACACGACGTGTTCTCCGAGCGCGCGCCGCCGCTCGTGCTCCGGATACGGCTCGGATGTCAGGACCGCACGTACGCGGTCCAGATCGCGGCGCAGCGCGCCGTGCACGATCCCCATCATCCGCGTGTCGGCCTGGGTCGAACCCGTTCCCATCTCGCCCTCCCCCTTGGTGCCTTGAGAAGAGACTAGAACGCTGTTGTTTTCTCTACAAGGCTGTTCCAGTCAAATCTCGAGCGGTGCACGCCGCGGCCCGGTGCATCACGGCCGGTTGCGCTCACCCTGGTGGTCGAGAAGCGACGGCGACTCCCCAACGGGGCCTGTGCCGCGCGTACTTGGCCGGTGAACACCCGCAACGGCCACCGTGGTCACATCGGCACCACCGCAGCTCGGGCCGGGTCGATCGATGCCGGGCAGTCGGGTCCCCGGTCAGTCCATGCTGAGCCTGGAGAAGGCGCTGGACGAACCATCGTGAAGCCCGGCGGAGCGCATGCTTCCGGCACACACGACTGAACGGCCCCTGGAGCTCCTCTTATGGATCCAGTGCCGCATCAGGCACCGTTCGCCCTGCAGGTCGCTGCGCGCTGGCTGTTCTCCGCGCACGGCCGGAACCATGTGCCCGTGACGTAGAGTCACGCGTCCAGTTGTGCGCGGACGAGCAGGTCGATCCGCCGCCATGCCGGGGACGCGGCATTGACCGTGCCCTGAATCAGGGCAGGGATCTCGGATGCTGCGTCCAGCTCGGGTCGATAGTTGGCGCCGTAGCGTTCTCGGGTCGCATCGGCGATCCGGCGGGCGAGGTCGTCGATGCGGGGATCGTCGGCGTCGAGGTCGTAAGCGCGGTCGTAGTCAAGGAAGAACTGCCGCAGCGCGGGTTCGGCCACCATCTCCGCTTGCTCCTGAAACAGCGTGATCGCTTGGTCTGGGTGGGTGGCGAACACGAGAATCCACAGGTCGCGTTGCAGATCTACCCACCGAGGGGTGAATCCCCAGTGGACCAGGCGCTCCAGATACGTGCCGACCGCGGCGGGCAGAGGTGCGAGGTTCCCGGCGGCGAGCTGACGCAGACGCCCTTGCGTCACCCGCAGGCCATGGATGCGGGCGGTGAGCTCGTCGTCGATCTCCCGTAGCGCCTGCTGGAACTCTGCGTCGGTCGCTGACCTCAGGTCCCTGATCCGGGCCAGGGGAACGCCGGCCTCAGCGAGGGTGCGGATCTTGATCAGGTCGACGACGTCGTTCGCGTTGTACCGCCTGTAGCCGGACGCATCGCGGTCGGGCTCGGGAAGGAGCCCCCTGTCGTGGTAGACGCGAACGGTCTTGGTCGACACCCCGACATACCTGGCCAGCTGCCCGATGGTGATCACCTGGACATCGTCTCACTTGACCTTTCCCTAAGGGCAGGGTTGCACGATGACGTCATGGTGAGCATGAACATCGATCGGGAGATCCTGCGCGAGCTGGCCGACGAGGGCAACGAATCCGCTCTGGACCGGCTGGCCGACCTCGCCGACGCAGCCGGCGACCTTGAGGAACTGAGCGAACTGCTGGACGAGGGGTCCATGCGAGCTGGGTTCCTCCTCACTCGACGCGCGGCCGCGACCGGCGACCTGCGCGAGCTTCAGCGGATCTGCGACGCCGGGTACGACGACGCCGGGAACGAACTGAACCGACTGCTGAAGGAACCGGCCGACGAACAGCGGGACTGAGCCCGCCCCGGTCGCAACTGCCTTCGGGGCCGCGGCCCATCGGGTACGGCCCGTTGCCGGCGTGCTCGGGCCGGAGAGTTACGCCATGGCCGAACCGGTGTGCATCCATGAGATCGATGACGACGAGGGGGCAGCGCCTGCTGCGGATCATCCGTAGGGGCACCGGGTCGACAAGGCCGAACGTTGCCTGACACGGCACTGGTGTGCGCCGGGTCTGGTTCTGTGCGACGCTGCCGGTCGTGGCTGGCGGAGTCGACGGCAAGCGGTACATCTCTCTCGATCCTGACGGGACGGGCTCCGGTCAGGGGTGGGTGTTCGTCATCGTGGCGGCGCCGACGGGAGTGGTCTACGAGGTTCAAGGCGGTGGCCTTCGCTGCATTCCGTACGCACAGGAGGGTTACCTGCTCCCGGTACTCGGGCGGGCGCTGGACGAGGAGCTCAAGGCGATCTTCGTCGAAGAGTTCAAAGGGTGGGGAGCACGCCGGCTGGACTGGCCGACCGACCTGCTGGATCGGCTCAGGGCTGCAGTGGCGTTCCATGTCTACGGCTCGGCGAACCGCGAAGACCTGTTCCCCACCGCGCTGGAGCTCGACGAGTCCCGCCTCGCTGAGGTCGACGAGGCGTGGGTTCCAGTGGTGACACCGGATGGTCCCGGAGTTCTCGTCTGGGAGAACTCCGATTAGTTTTCCTGAGACGCTCTACCGAAGGTCTGTGCTTGGTCGGCGACGTCAATCCCATCCCGGGTGCCGGTCCACCAGTGCGAGGAACTTATTCGCCGGCAGGATCTCGAAGTGGCTGGTGTCGATGAGGCCGTCGAAGCCACCGAGAACATGACGAAGGAAGGCCCTGGCCGCGTCCATGGACTCGCACCAGACATAGATCCTTCGCGACTGCCGCTCATAAGTCGACGGCGTGCATCACGCCACGGTTGGCATCGCAGTCTCAACCCGGTGCCGCGGTCGCGGCGCCCGGCCGGCTGGCCAGGCGCCGCAACCGCACACGTCAGGCCGGCGACGTGACCGCTCGGCCGAAGTGCCGGGCGAAGAACCGGACCGCGCTGTCGGCCTCGAACCTGGGCAACTCCTTGTGCCTGCCTGCGTTGGCGTGCAACGTCTTCTCCTTCGAGGCGAAGGCGTCGAACAGTGCGAGACCGGCCTCCCGCGGGATGTGCTCGTCATCCCACTGCATGTCGAACTCGATCGGGATGGTGATCTGCTTCGCCTTCTCGGCCAGGACATCGGGCCAGTGCTGACCGAAGACGGCGGCCGTGATCCTGGGTTCGCCTGCCACAAACGGCACCCCGATCGCGGTGCCCATGTTGATGCCGAAGTAGCCGACCGGCCCATCGGTGCCGATCTCTGGAAGTTCCTGGAGGGCGTCCAGGGTCGCCCGCCACTCCGGCACGGCGAGTTCCGCCAGGTGCGCGTTGTAACGGACGACGATCGGGCCTTCCGGCTCGCCCGCCGCCCTCGCCCGGAACAGCGCGGCGGTCTCCTGCTCGTCGTGCGCCGTGCGCGACCGGTCGCCGTGACCGGGTGCATCGATGACGGCGACGTGGAAGCCGCAGCCGGTCACGAGGAGGTGGGCCCGGCCCGCCATGGCCGGGGCCTTCTTGTGCGTACCGCCGCCGTGCCCCATCAGCACCAGGGGTGCGCGACCGGCGCCGGCCGGCGACCAGAGGACGCCGGGGATCTCGCCCACGGTGAAGTCACGTTCGACCATGCCGTTTGCCGATGATTCCGCGGTGAACTGCAGAGAGTACATAGGTGTTGCCCTTCGGGAGTGCCCTGTTGTCGAGGCGCTCCCGGCGACACCTACGTCAATCGCCCGGCCGTGATGGGAAGGGGGAGCACCCACATCGATACAGCGTTCATGGGTCTCACCTCCCCGCCTCTGTCACGGTGTCCCGGACACTACAAGCCCGATCATCAGCCCGTCCAACCCTTTTCCCCGGTCGTGTGATCGCAACTCCCGGCAGGGTGATGGTCGGCGGTGCGAGCTCAAGGAGCATCGTGCCGGGGTAGACGCCGGGCATCCGAAGTCCCCACCTGTCGCCCCGGGTTGCGCCATGATGCGTGGACGGATCCGGGTTGGGATGCAGCTACGCAAGCGGCCACGGGAGGCAGTTCATGAATGAGCAATTCGCGGTGGTGGCAAGTGCGGGGTCATTTCTGAAGGAGGACGGCGACGACGTCCGGCTCCCGCACCGATGGACGCCCGGCGGCGTCGGGGTACGGTCGGCGTTCACCGGTGGCCACGTGCTGAACCTGGCGGTGGCGGCGTGCGTGCTCAACGACCTCTACCGCGAGGCCGCGACCGGCGGGGTGGAACTGCGGGGTGTCCGGGTGCGGGCGGAGGGCGGCTTTGACACCTCCAGATGGGAGTCGACCGGCATCTCCTACGCCGTCGAGGTCGACAGCGACGCGCCACAGGCGGCCATCGCGGCACTGATCGCAACCGTCGACGAGGTCGCCGAGATCCCCCGCGCCCTGCGCCAGGGTGCCGTGGTCACCCGCTCGGCGGGCTGAGGCGCAAGGCGAGCTCCACGCGACAGCGCGGAGGCCCGTCCGACTCCGCGTCAGGTTGATCGCGGTTCACCGTCGTCAAACTGACGGTGGGGCGCTCGAAAACCAGTGGAGCAGCGCCGCTGTGCGCCGTTACCGTGCTGCCGGACCAAGTCGTCTGGTCAAGGACGTGCCGTTGTACACCCTGTGAGACCTCCCAAGCGCTGATTTGTCGCGCGTCGCACATGTGCGCCGCGCTGCTTTTTGCTGCGGACTTCTCACTGAAATCGGTGTACTTCTGTGCTCGAAGACTGGGTGGTCATGCCCACCTGCCTGCCGCTCGTTCTCCGCCGTTGCCACGCGTGCGCGTCCGAGCGCTTCCGGGCAAGCGATAAATTTCGCGTCAACGCAAACCACAAGCTCATCGACGCCTGGCTCCTCGCGCTCTGTACCTCTTGCGGGGAAACTGCGAAGCTCACGGTCCTGGAACGAATGAATGTGCGCTCGGTACGACCCGAGCTGCTGGACCGGCTGCATGACAACGACCTTGGCCTGACAGCTGAGCTGCTCCAGGATCCGGTCGTGCGGCGCCGTAATCACATCGCTCTCGACTGGGACAACGCCTGGCGCCTCGACACCGGCGGATCGGATCACCTGGACCGCGAGGTGATCGACGTCTCGGTCCGCTTCGCGGCGCGGATTCCTGTCCGGCCGGTCCGACTGATCGCGGAAGGTTGCGGTCTTTCACGGGCCGAGGTCGAGAGACTGATCACGGAGGGGAAACTCGTTTCGGCAGTCCGGCTGAGCGGCAAGCTCTCCGGCGACTTCACCTTCACGCTCAAACGCTGAGCCCTCCTCAGGACTGGGGCCTGTCCGGCAGATCCGCCGGACAGGCCCCAGCTGTATTGACCTGAGGCGTTGTTGACGCGGCTGATCGGTGGGTGGCCGCCGGACCAAGGCATACGGGGAAAGGCCCAACCGGTCCCGGACACGGCGCTCCAGCGTGCGCCGCGTGGTGCCCAGCGCGGCTGCCGCGTCCGCCACGCCGATGTCCCGCTCCAGGTTGGCCCGGATCCACGCCTCGAACTCGGTCACGAGGTCGTCGGCCGAGGGCAGATAGCCGCCCGCAGCGTCCACGCTCCGCGCCGGCCGGTCGTCGATGAGGTGCGTCCTCGTGGTGAACTCCGCAAGCTGCGGGCTGACTCGTGAGACAAGGCTACTCCTGGGCGCGAGCCCGGCTGCCGCGGCAACGCCGCTGTCGGCACCCGCGGTTCACATCAACCCCGGTAGAGCCGGGGCACCCCCGTACAGAGCCTGCACCTCACCTTCGGTGCGGACTCCTCCACTCAGATCGTGGTCTCCTGGATCACCGACGGTCCGGTGCAGCGCCCGCGCGTCATGTACGGGAGCTGGAGCACGGGCTGGGCAACAGCGCCGAGGCACAGACCCGCACGTACGTCGACGGCAAGTCCGGGCGCACCGTGTACGTTCATCACGCGTCGCTGTCACGGCTGAAGCCCGGCACCGACTACATCTACCTCGCCGCGCACGAGGGCGCCACGCCGGACAGCGGCAGCTTCCGGACCCCCCCCGCGGCCGGGCGCCCCTGACCTTCACCAGCTTCGGCGACCAGGCGGCACCGCAGGTGTCCTGGGCCACCGCCCCCGCGCCTCAGGGCGCTGGACGCCGGGGCAGACCACTGCCAACCGTGGTGTTCACGCACTGACCTTCTCGACCCGGACCACATGGGCGCGAACCACGAACGGCCGGGAGAAGACGGTGATGGCGACGGAGATCGCGGCCAGAACGACGATGGCCGTCGCTGGGGAGTGGTGTAGTGCGATGCCGCCGGCGATTGCTGCGCCAATTCCCTGCCAAGTCATGCGGCCTGCGGACTCGACGCCCTGGACCTGTCCGCGCACCGCCTCGGGGGTCAGCGCGAGAAGCCGTTCCTGGAGCGGCAAGGTGGCTGCGAACCCCGCACTGGCGATGAACACCGCGGCCGTCACCACCAGCAGGGGCGGGTGGAGGGTGAACAGCAGGTAGGGCGCGGCGAGCAGCAGCCGCAGGGCGAACGCGCAGCGTCGTCGCTGGTCGGCGGTGAGCAGCCGTCCGACACTCAGGTCCCCGAGAAGCATCCCTGCCGATCCGGCCGCCAGGAGGGCGCCGGCGTGGTCCGGGGCGTAGGAGATGAACAGCGCCTCGCAGCCTACGATCAGGCCGTTGGGGACCCACAGGTTCAGCAGCAGCGCCCGCCGCCCGGGGTGGGAGAAGAGCGCGACGTTCGTTGTCCAGGTCTGACGGAGTCCGGGGCGAGGGGTCGTACGGATCGAGTGTTCGCGGGTTGCCGTGGCGACGACGACCAACCCGACGCCGGTCAAGGCTGCTGCGACGACGAAGACCCCTTGCGGGCTCAGATACCGCAGGAGTACGGCCCCGATGGCGAAGCCAAGCACGGACATGCCGCCCGAGGTGACGTTCATGAGCGAACGGGCCGGCACATACGCCGAGACCGGCACGACTTCGGCGAGCAGCCCCATCCGCGCTCCGGTCGCCAGGGACTGGAACAGGCCCAGCACCAGGAGCAGACCGAACCGGACCGACAGCGGCAGGCCCGGCGTCGCCTGGGCAGCGATACCCACCAGCGACACCCACTGGAGTGCGACCAGGGTCCGGCGAGGACGGCTCGCGTCCGCGGCCGACATCAGCGTCAGGGCACCGAGCACCGTCGCGAACGTGGCGCCGTACATGCTTATGGCCGTCAGGAACGGGGATTTCGTCTGGTGGTCGACCAGCGTGCCGAGCGCGAAGCCCGACAACGTGCTTGCGGCGACCGTCAGTGTGAAGCCGGCGTACAAGCCGGCGAACTCACGGTTCTGGAGCAGGGCACGGTAGCCGGTGGTGGGAGGCGCGATGTGCGCGGACGTGTCTGGAGGCATGAAAAAAGCCTCCGGACGCACCCGCTGAAGCGCCGAAGGCCAACGAGGGAATTGTAGCAGTTGCCCGGCAAGGCCAGCAGCTTCGTAACAGCCGGCAGAAGGAACGGGAGCCGAGTTCCTGGCTCGGCGGCCCTGCGGCGCCGTACTGGTGGCGTTCGTTCCGCCGAGTGAAGGGGGTACTGCTGGTACCCCCGACAAGCTGGCTCTCCCACACCGGCGAAAGCGGCGCAGCCTGGACGTACGGGCTCGACCCGACCGGCCGGGCCCATCACCGCAACGACAGCAGGGAACGACCAGTGGACGCCGTCACCTTCCTCAACGGCCCGATCACCATGGCGGGCAGCCTCTACCTTCCGGCGGACTTCGACCCCGAGGGCAGTTACGCCGCGATCGTCACCGTCCACCCCGGCGGTGGCGTGAAGGAGCAGACCGCGGGCCTGTACGCGAGCAGGATGGCCGATCAGGGCTTTGTCGCGCTCGCCTTCGACGCCTCCCACCAGGGTGAGAGCGGTGGTGAACCGCACCTGTGCGGCGTCTATACCGGGCTTTCTCCGCGCATCCACTGCGCGAGCGTCCGCCTCGGGTACCTGACCACCACGTCACCGCCGCGCAGCCGGCCGGTCACGTTCACCCGGAGCACGACGGGCACATCCGCTCCGGCACTGGTCGTGCGGACCTTGACCTCGCCCACGCGTACGTTCAGTTCATCGGTCGCCACCACGATGCCCGGCTTGGTCACAATCACCAGATCTCCGCCGATACTCAGGTCGACATCGATATCGAGGGTGTCCTGACCGATCACCGCCTCGGTGAAGTCGAGTTTGACGTCACCTCCGACCATCCGGATGTCCATCCGGCGCGGGACCACCCAGGAGCCGGTCCGGTGAAGGGTGCCGAAACGCTGGTCGATCTCCACCACGTCCGTCGACCGTGTGCTCGAGTCGGCCGGAGAAGGAGAGATCGGCAGATCGCGGGTCAGCCCGGCCAGTTCGCCGATGGTGCGCGCGCTCAGCGCCGCCTCTACGCGCTCGTCGAGCTCCTCCGACTCAGCCGACCGTCACCCGCGGCTTCGCGGAGGATCTCCACGACCTGGTCGCGGTCGGCGTGTGAAGCCCTCATGTCAGCTACGGACACTTCCCCGGCACCGTCGCCGCCTAATGGGAGTTGCGGGGCCGGGGATCACGGAGTACGGCGATCGGCTCAGCTTGGCCGACGGCGATGATGTCAGCCGATCGGGCCAGCCCGCGTGCATCAGCTGACGGCGTTTCCGACGATCCAGTGACCGCGTGCCCCGGAGAATCTGTGGAAGCGGGCGCCGGTGACGCGCTCATCTGACCCACCGCCAGACGGCTTTACGTGTCCGCCCCGGTCTCGAAGTGCAGAGAGATCGACTGCAGGACGTCCGCCGAACTCACGTCCGTACGCCCTTGATCGTGAAGCTCGGCGAGCTGCACGAAAGCGAGCGCGAATGCCGAGGCGATCTGCACGATGGCAGGCCCGAGTTCCCGGCTGACGGCCCCTGCGACCTCCTGGGCGCTCGCGTCGGCAGGCACCTCGATCCTCGGCAGCATCTCCTCGAGCAGCAAAGAGACCGCCTCGCTCTGCATCAGCCCACCGTCGGGATTCTCGCGGGCTTGGCGCCGCATCTCCAACGCTTCCGTCAGGATGCCGACCACTCGCTGCATGATCTCTCGCTGCTCCATGCGGGCACGGTACGCCGCAGCGGCGGCCGATCGGAGCCCCCCCGCCCGGACAACTCCGAACGGGCGCCCCGCGAACGGCCACGACCGCCGCCGGATGGTGCAGCGGACCGCACGCGCGCCGCCCGGGAGGCGGCATGAGACTCACTTGAACACGGGGCGAGTTCCGCGGCCCGCGGATCACGTCGTGGTGTGTATGAGGAGCAGGGCGATGTCGTCGGTGGGGGTGATGGTCTGTGCCGCCCGATGGAGGAGTGCCTCGATGAGAGTCTCCATGCTGTCGCCGTCGCGGGCGCGGGCCAATTGATCGGCGAGGCCGGCGATGGCGTGGTCGATGTCGATCCCCGGGGCCTCAATGAGACCGTCGGTGTACATGGTGAGGGTGGTGCCGGGGGGCAGCGGGATGTCGGCAGTGGGGTAGTCGGCATCCGGGGTGATGCCGAGGAGCGGGCCGGGCTGCAGCAGGAGGGTTTCGGTGCGGCCGCCGGGGTGGCGAAGCAGCGGCGGGGGGTGTCCGGCGACGGCCAGTCGGGCACAGTGCCGGGTCAGGTCGAGGTGGGCGTACAAGCAGCTGGCGAAGAGTCCTGGGTTGAGATCGCACAGGAGCCGGTTCGTACTGGTCATGAGTGCGCCGGGCTCCATACCGACGGCGGCGTGGGCATGGACGGCGGTGCGGAGTTGCCCCATGAGGGCGGCGGCCTGCACGTCGTGCCCCTGGACGTCGCCGATGACCGCGTAGGCGCTGGTGTCGTCGCCACGTATCAGGTCGTAGAAGTCGCCGCCGATGTCCATGCCCTGGCCGGCGGCGAGGTAGCGGGCGGCGACCTGCAGACCGGGGATCCGGGGCAGTTTCTGCGGCAGCAGGCCCTTTTGCAGGGTGCAGGCGAGCGTGTGCTTGGCGTCGTAGAGGCGGGCCCGGTCCAGGGCCTGGGCGATCAGGCCGGTCAGCGAGATCAGGATCGTCCGTTCGGCCGGAGGGAAGTGCCGGGGCCGGTCGTAGGACAGAAGCAAAAGGCCGATGGGACGACTGGAGGTGATCAGCGGCAGAAACGCCCACGCGTTCCTGTCGCCGTAGCGGACGGCTCCGGGGTAGACGCGCTGGAACTCGGCGAAGCTCGAGAAGAAGATCGGGGTCCCTGTCGTCAGTGCCCGTACGCGTGGTGTGTGCGAGGTCAGCGGCTCGCCGTCGAAGCGGGCCGCGAACGCGCGGCTGTATCCGCGGTGGCTGGCGATCCGCAGTCGTCCGTCGTCCACCGTCATCAGGGCCAGGCCCTGAGCACCGAATCCGGGCACCAGCTGATCGGCGACCCTGTCGGCCACGTCCTTGACCCCCACCGTCTCGGTGAGGGTCGCCGCCAGGTGCATGAGGTGGTACAGCGCTGCGGCCCCGGCCGGTCCCGCGGGCGGCTGGGTGGATGTCTCGGACGCGGCGGCCTGATCGTGCGGGAGAGGAGCGATGTCGATGCTGACGCCGAAGGCGTCGGGGTAGAGGTGGAAGGACAACCGCCGATCCGGTGGGCGCAGGGCGGTGAAGACGGTGGGCCGGCGGCTGATGACCGCGGCACGGAAACGATCCTCGAAGGTGGGATCGCTGAGCCAGCGAAGACGCTCCCACGGGCGTACGCCCAGCAGGCCGGAGGCGACGCCGTCACCGAGCAGGTCGGCGGCAGCCTCACTGAGGTAGGTGATCCGGCCGTCCAGATCCATCGAGAGCGCGCCGGGCAGGCGGGCGGCGAAGGCATGGGCGGCCAGGGCTTCGGCCCGGTCCGGGATACAGGAGCGCACCGGTTCCAGCACCCGCGGCTCGGCCGTCGGCAGAAGGGGGCAGCTGCGGGCGGCCGCCCGCTGAAGCAGCGGGCCCGCCTGGCGGCAGAAGACATCGAGCGCCTCGCGTTCGTCCGGGCCCAGCCGCGGGGGGTGCCAGGCGGGCCACAGCAGACACGCCGTACCCCACACGGCATCGCCGGTGATGATGGGCGCTGCCGCCACCACGTGGTCGTGCGGCACCACGAAACGGAGCCTCGGGTAGTGAGTGGCCAGCTCCTCCGGGCTGCCTACCCACACCAGACGCCGCTCGCGTACCGCCTCGGCTGCCGGGATCGCCTCGTCCACCCCGATCCGCGCCCAGGGGGCGACGATGTGCCAGGAGGACCCGTACACCATCGCCAACTGCAGCACCCGCTCCCCCGGCGGCAGGAGGAACAGCATGCCGCCCGAGGGACCGGCATCCTGCACGAGGCGGCGCAGGAGACCGTCCAGGTCTGCCCAACCCGAGACGGAACCAGGGGCGGTAAGCCGTTGCACACCTCTTCACCGCCCTCCTGAAACGTGAACGGTCCTGGGCCGGACTGAACCCCAGGGCGGTCGGGCGCTCAGGCCCGGACCGGCGTCGCACTCCGCCCTGTCGGCTCCCTGCCGACCCGTCGGCATCGGCCGCGTGGTCGGCGCGGAACCATGTGCCGGCAGCCTCCCCGGCCTGCTGCGGCCTTATGACAGAACGCCGGCAGCGCCGCGGCCTGCCTCTCTGCACCGGATCTGCGGCGGCCTGCGTCATCGTCGTACGCACCTGGGCGGCCGGCTGCCACCGAAGCCGCGCACCCTACCGACCTGCCGGGACACATGCCCGGCGCCGGTGCCCAGGGCCCGTCGGCCCCGGCTGCGTAGCACCGCGTCAGCCACTACGGGCACGTCGGCGCCGCCCATACAGGGACGATACGCCCGCCGAACGGTGACCAGCATCCAGAGCCACCGCGCCCGGCGCACCGCAGTGGGTGTCGGCTCCGTGAGCGGGACGAGTCCGAGCGGATGAACGGACTCGTCTCACCGCGTCCTCAAGGAACCGGGTCAGGCGCGGACGTAGGCCGCGAGGTGCTCGCCCGTGAGGGTTGAGCGGGCGGCGACGAGGTCGGCGGGTGTGCCCTCGAAGACGATCCGCCCGCCGTCGTGGCCTGCGCCGGGACCGAGGTCGATGATCCAGTCGGCGTGGGCCATGACCGCCTGGTGGTGTTCGACGACGATGACCGACTTGCCGGAGTCGACGAGCCGGTCGAGCAGGCCGAGCAGCTGCTCGACGTCGGCGAGATGCAGACCGGCGGTCGGCTCGTCGAGGACGTAGACGCCGCCCTTGTCGGCCATATGGGTGGCCAGCTTGAGCCGCTGCCGCTCGCCGCCGGACAGCGTCGTGAGCGGCTGGCCGATGGCGAGGTAGCCGAGCCCGACGTCGACGAGTCGCTCGAGGATGCGGTGCGCGGCCGGCGTGTGTGCCTCGCCGGCGCGAAAGAACTCCTCGGCCTCCGTCACCGACATGGCCAGCACCTCGCTGATGTCGCGACCGCCGAGGTGGTAGTCGAGGACCGAGGCCTCGAAGCGCTTCCCCTCACAGTCCTCGCAGGTGGAGGCGACACCGGCCATCATCGCCAGGTCGGTGTAGACGACACCGGCGCCGTTGCACGTGGGGCAGGCGCCCTCGGAGTTGGCACTGAACAGCGCCGGCTTGACGCCGTTGGCCTTCGCGAACGCCTTGCGGATCGGTTCGAGCAGTCCGGTGTACGTCGCCGGGTTGCTCCGCCGGGAGCCCCGGATCGGGCTCTGGTCGACCGAGATCACGCCCGCGCCGGCGGGGATGGACCCATGGACGAGCGAGCTCTTGCCGGAGCCGGCGACACCGGTGACGACGGCCAGCACCCCGAGCGGGATGTCGACGTCGACACCTTGCAGGTTGTGTGTCGCCGCGCCGCGGATCTCCAGCGTGCCGGTGGACTTGCGCACCGTCTCCTTGAGGGAGGCCCGGTCGTCGAAGTGGCGGCCGGTGATGGTGCCACCGACCCTCAGGCCCTCGACGGTGCCTTCGAAGCAGACGGTGCCGCCCGCCGTACCGGCGCCGGGGCCGAGGTCGACGACGTGGTCCGCGATCGCGATGACCTCGGGCTTGTGCTCCACGACGAGCACCGTGTTGCCCTTGTCCCGCAGCCGCAGCAGCAGGTCGTTCATCCGCTGGATGTCATGGGGGTGCAGGCCGGTGGTGGGCTCGTCGAAGACGTAGGTCACGTCGGTGAGCGAGGAGCCGAGGTGACGGATCATCTTGACGCGCTGTGCCTCACCGCCCGACAGCGTGCCCGCGGGCCGGTCGAGCGAGAGGTAGCCGAGCCCGATCTCCACGAACGACTCGAGCGTGTGCTGCAGCGCGGTGAGCAGCGGCGCCACCGACGGATCGTCGAGCCCGCGGACCCATTCGGCCAGGTCGCTGATCTGCATCGCACACGCGTCGGCGATGCTGATCCCCTTGATCTTCGACGACCGGGCTCCCTCGCTGAGCCGGGTCCCCTCGCACTCCGGGCAGGTGGTGAACGTGACCGCCCGGTCCACGAACTCCCGGATGTGCGGCTGCATCGCCTCCCGGTCCTTGGAGAGCATCGACTTCTGGATCCGCGGGATCAGACCCTCGTAGGTCATGTTGATCCCCGCGATCTTCATCCTGGTCGGCTCGCGGTGGAGGAAGTCGTGGAGTTCCTTCTTGGTGTACTTGCGGATCGGCTTGTCCGCGTCGTAGAGGCCCGACTCGCTGTAGAGCCGGTAGTTCCAGCCGCCCGACTTGTAGCCGGGGACGGTGATCGCGCCCTCGTTGAGCGACTTGGAGTCGTCGAAGAGCTGGGTGAGGTCGAGATCGGTGACCGAACCCCGGCCCTCGCAACGGGGACACATGCCGCCGGTGCGGGTGAAGGTCGCCTTCACCGCCTTCTTGTCACCACGCTCGACCGTGATCGCACCGCTGGCCCGGACCGAGGGGACGTTGAAGGCGTAGGCGCTGGGCGGGCCGATGTGAGGCTGTCCGAGCCGGCTGAAGAGGATGCGCAGCATGGCATTGGCGTCGGTGGCGGTACCGACCGTGGATCGCGGGTCCGCCCCCATCCGCTGCTGGTCGACGATGATCGCGGTCGTCAGCCCGTCGAGGACGTCCACCTCGGGTCGCGACAGCGTCGGCATGAAGCCCTGCACAAAGGCGCTGTACGTCTCGTTGATCAGCCGCTGCGACTCCGCGGCGATGGTGTCGAACACCAATGAGCTCTTGCCCGAACCGGAGACGCCGGTGAAGACCGTCAGCCGTCGCTTCGGGATCTCGATGCTGACGTCCTTGAGGTTGTTCTCGCGCGCGCCGTGCACGCGGATCAGATCGTGACTGTCGGCAACGTACGGCGCAGACGATTGCGTGTCGGTCCTCATGGCCATGCTCATCGTGTCTCCATCTTTCGGCTGTCTACCTTATCGGCGGTGTCGACCGGCGTGGTGCGGCTTCCGACCGGCTGACGTCGTCCTGGGTCGCGCCCGGCGAAGGCGCCCAGGCGGCATCGAGGCTTCGGCCCGTCGAGCCTCTGGACCGCGGCCGTGCGGAGCGCGCCGGCCAGACGTCCGACCGGCCGGCTGCCATCGTGTTTCAGCCGACGGACGGGCATCCCAGCCTGGATGCGGCGCGGGAAGATGCGGACGGAACCAGCGGCACGTGGCCGGCTCACGCACATCGCAACGGATTGCGCCACGGACCTCCCCCCCAACGCCTGCCGGTAGCGCGTCGATCTCGCGGACTTCGCCTTCACCCTCGCTGGAAGGCCGCGGATGCGTCGGGGTCGTCATGCGGCAGGAAGGTCCAGTGAACGGTGATGCTCATGGCGGTCAGGCTAGACGTGGCCGGGTGACCTTGGCTTCTCCATTTCTGACCGGTCCGGTCACCGCAGGCGAAGGGCCCTCGCCCACGATCTCCGCCGGCAAGCCCCGCACGGCCGGCCTGCTGGCGGATCCCGCCGCGGCTCAGGCCTGGCTCGACCAGGCGCTGCCCGAGTGGAGCCGGGTCACCGGCAATCCCCTGGCCGGCATAGAACTCGCCCCTCAGGACCAGGAGGAGCTGCGAGCCTTCCCGGGACGCTCTGCGCCGGGCCACCGGCCAGAGCCGCGACGCCGCACTTCCCCCGCTGCACACGGCGGCCATCGCCATGCAGCTCGGCGGGAACGGAGAGGCCCACCTGGAACCGCGTGGCACCGGGTGGCGGCGGCTCGCAGCCCTGGCCCTGATCGAGATCTCCGAGGCCCAACAGGCCGGGACCTGGCCGCGGTTGAGGATGTGCCGCAACGACCGGTGCGGCACCGCGTTCTTCGACCGGTCGAGGAACAACAGCGGGGTCCGGCACGACGTCAAGGTCTGCGGCGACGCGGCAAATCCGCGGGCCTACAGGGCACGGCAGCGGGCCGAGAACGCGTCGTAGACGCGACTTCCCCAGCACGACAGGGCCGGCCGTCGCTGTGACGGCGGCGCAGTCACCGAGAGCGCCTCAGCCGGTGGCCATGCCGCGCACACAGAGGAGTACGGCTGTACGTCCTCGGGCAGCTCGGACTCATCCAGGGTCCGGAGTTGGACGAGCGCTGACTTCCCTTCCCGCGGGAGGAAAGGCGCGGGACTCGACACTGTGACTCAGCTCCGGGGACCGCGGTCTGTGCTCGTCGACACTTAGGAGCGTATGCTCCTAAGTGCGGAATGGGGCAGGGCGGCCCCGAGAGCCGGGCCGGCAGCGCAGAGGACTTCCCCGTCAGCCAGGAGACCGGCCACGGCACCGCACGAAATCCATCCATGAGGCGCTGGAGAGGCCGGCCCTAGATGACTCTGCCCGAAAACCCTTACCCGACCGCTGTCCTTCCCCGCGCGATGTCAGCCGTGCCGATCCCTCGCTGGGAGCGCCGGGACTGGTTGCGCACCGGCGGGCTGCTGGCAGTGATCGCAGTGCTGCACCTGGTGGCGTTCGGCATCCTGGCCGCGCTCGTGGCCCCACACCATTACAAGGTCGGCGGTGAGGTCTTCGGCCTCGGGCTCGGCGTGACCGCCTACACGCTCGGCGTACGGCATGCGTTCGATGCCGACCACATCGCCGCGATCGACAACACCACCCGCAAGCTCATGGCCGACGGCAAGCGCCCCGTCTCCGTCGGCTTCTGGTTCGCGCTGGGCCACTCCACCGTCGTGGCACTGCTGGCCGCCGGGATCGCCGCGGGTGCACGGCTGACGACGACGCTGACCAACGACGACTCGAGCACTCGCCGCCATCTGGGGGTGGTCGGCACGCTGGCCTCGGGCGGCTTCCTGTACCTGATCGCCGCGCTCAATGTGCTCGCCCTCGCCGGGATCTGGCGGGTGTTCAAGGCGATGCGCGCAGGCCAATTCGACGAGCACGAGCTGACCAAGCACCTGGACAGCCGCGGCTTCATGAACCGCGTCCTGGGCCGGCTCACCCGGTCCGTCTCCCACCCTGGTCAGATGTACCCGGTAGGGCTGCTCTTCGGAATCGGGTTCGACACCGCCACCGAGGTCACGCTGATGGTGATGGCCGGCTCCGGCGCCGCAGCCGGGCTGCCGTGGTACGCGATCGTCTGCCTGCCGCTGCTGTTCGCCGCCGGGATGAGCTTGTTCGACACCCTGGACGGGACGTTCATGAACTTCGCGTACCACTGGGCTTTCTCGAACCCGGTCCGCAAGGTCTACTACAACCTCACCATCACCGGCCTGTCCATCGCCGTCGCGTTTCTGATCGGCACGATCGAGCTGATCGGCTCCCTGCACGACCAGCTCGGCTTGACCGACCCGATCACCGGCGAGATCTCCGCGGTCGATCTCAACAATGTCGGCTTCGTGATCGTCGGAGTCTTCGTGCTCGTGTGGACATGCGCGGTGGGTTACTGGCGCATCGCGAAGGTCGAGCACCGCTGGAAGCATGCGGCCGGCCGGGCCGGCACGGGCTGAGAGCACGCGCGGGTTGCGCCGCACAGTGCCCCAGCGCGCGGAAGCGACAGATCACCGCTCAACCTATACTCGCGCTTGAGGGAGCCGTTCTGTGACGAACAGTGCCGTCGGACAACACCGCCGTAGATGCCGGTCCACTCTGAGCCCGGATCTCACGGCGGTCTTGCACTGCGCCGTCCGCGAGGCTCTCTGCCGACTGAACGCGGTGGCGGCAGGCGTGTACCTCCTCGACGAGGACGCCACCGAGATCCGAGTCGCGCTGATCGTCGGCGGTCTCCCCTCCTTGTTCACACTTCCGGGACGGATGGAGCTGGACGCGTCCTACGCCTCGGCACGCGCGCTGGCCTCGGGACGTGTGGAGATCCTGGCCGATCCGTACCAGACCGAAGCGGGCCATGAGCAGCATGTGCCGCCCTATCCGTACGTCGCCCTCGCGGCCCCCGTCATCGCCGCCGACCAGCGCTTCGGTGCCCTCACCGTCCTTCGGACGGAGGAACAGGGCGACTACCAGGAGCATGACCGATCGCGCTTGCAGCAGATAGGGAGCGAGCTTGCGACGGCCCTCGCCAAGCTCGCCGCGAGCGGGGCGGAGATCAAGCCCGGTCCCATGCCGGTGCTCGTACCGGCCGGGACGGATGCGGACACGAACGTCTGCACACCGGGCTGGGGAGTGGCCGACGTCCCCGGCTCCGGGGGCATGAGCCTCATGTATCCGGTGCGGCGACTCGCCGACCTGCTGAACCAGATCACGACCATGGACGACATCGTCGCGGCAGCCCAGTACTGCGTCATGGACCCGTTCGACGCCCAGGCCTTGGTCCTGACCTCGGCGTCCGAGGGCCGCCTCTGGGTCCTCGGACACAGCGGGGCCTCGTGCGGCCTGGTCAAGAGCCTCCATGGCGCCCGGTTGGACTCCAGTATCCCGGCAGCGGAGGCGGTCCGAGGGCGCCCGCTGTTCATCTGTGCGCGGCCGGCCGACTCCGGGAGGTCCGACAGCGACGTCCAATCCGAGGCGTACCTGCCTCTCATCGGATGCCGGAAGGCCACCGACCTCCCTCTCGTCGGGTGCAGGAACGTCGTCGGCGCCTTCTGTCTGACGTTCCAAGGACCCCGCGGCTTTCCGCCCGAGGAAAGGGCGGTCCTGAGCATAATGGCGGAAATGCTGGGCGCGGCCTTGGAACGCGTCGATCTGAGTGAGAGGCAGCATGAAGTCGCCGAATACCTCCAAAGGACGCTTCTCCCCTCCACGCTCTCCGAGCTGCCCGGACTGACCACCACAGCGCGTTACCGACCTGCCACGGCCACGTCCATGGTGGGTGGTGACTGGTACGACGTGATCAAACTGCCGGGTGAACGGATGGTGCTGGTCGTCGGCGACGTGGAAGGCCACGCCATGGAGAGCGCCGCCGTGATGGGGCAGGTGCGCACCGCGGTCGCCGCCTATGCGACCGAAGGACATCGCCCCGCGGCGGTGATCGACCGTACCGGCAGGTTGCTCACCGAACTGGGTACGGACCTGCTTGTGACCTGCTGCGTCGTCGCCCTGGACACGACCGACGGCATGGCCGAGGTGGCCCTGGCCGGCCATCCCGAACCGCTGGTGCGCGGCCCCGACGGGAGTGTCCGCACCCTGGAGGCCCCCGCGAACGTGCCCCTGGGCGTCAGGATGCCGGATGCCTACTGGGGGCGTGAGCACGTCCTTGAGCCCGGATCCGTCGTGATGCTCTACTCCGACGGTCTGGTCGACTGGCACGCGAGCGACCCGGGATCCGGTGCGCGAGCACTGCTCCGCTCGGGCAGCCACGCAGCTGGGGCCGATCTGGAACAACTGGCCGACCACCTCATCGCCGAGGATCCCGGCCCCCAGCACCGCCGGGACGACGCGGTGCTGCTCCTGGCCCGCTATGAAGGTGCCGTCGGCGAGGGTGCGCCCCGAACGGGGAATCTGCAGATCCCCCGCCGCGACCTGCAGGGAGTCAAGACGGCCCGCGGCTTCGTGGCCGACCGGCTGTCCTCCTGGGGGCTGTCGGACATCTCGGACGACCTTCAGCTCATCGCGTCCGAGGTCGTCACCAACGCGCTCATCCACGCGGACAGCGACGTCGATGTCCGGCTGCGGGCCTTCGCGGATCATGTCCGGCTGGAGGTGAGGGACTCCGACAGCAACCCGCCCATACCCTCGCACCTGGCGCTGACCGAAGGGGAGAACGCGGCAGCCGAGCACGGCCGCGGTCTCCTCATCGTCGAGGCCCTGGCCGGACCGTGGAACAGCTCCCCCAACGGGCGGGGCAAGACGGTGTCACTGGATATGCGCATCCCGCTGGACGAGCCGTGACGCGTCCCGTCCGTGCCCGCCGGCACGCGTTGTGCCCAGACCGTCGCTCCGGGCGGCCGATGGTCTCGGTCGGCGCATGACGGTCGGGCCTACTGTCGGCCGATCGGACGTGTTCGGGCCCCGGCGACGTCCGGACGGCCCCGGCTTGCTCCCCGTACCGCTCGGAGCGAGCGTGTCGTCACTCGGCCCAGGGCTGGAAGCCGGTGCCGAGGACGGCTTCCAGAGAGGCGCGCAGCTGGGCTGCGTCGCCGGCTCCGAAGCTCTCCTCGAACCGGGCTTGGACGGCGCGCCACAGCGGCAGCGCCGCTTTCATGCGGGAGACGCCGTCCGGAGTGATCGTGACGATCCGCGCGCGGCGGTCGGCTGCCGACGGTTCGACGGTCACCAGACCCTCGCGCGCGAGCGGCTTGAGGTTGGAGGCCATCGTGGTGCGGTCCATGGCGATCCCCTCGGCGAGGCTGGTGATCGTCATTTCGCCCGCCGCACTGAGCTTCTGCAGGATGCTGAACTGCGTCGCACGAAGACCGACCGGCGCCAGGGCCTTGTCATAGGTCGCGCCGAGATATCGGGACGCTTTGCGCAGTGCCAGGTTGTTGCAGGTGTCGGCGAGGTCCGTCGGCGTAGTGGGCATGGTCTCCTCCAGGGCTCTCGCACCCATGATAGGAGTACGTGCTCGCAAATTGAAGGGGCGGCCGGCATGCCGCCGATGGGCGGGACCTGCGATATCACCCCTTGCGGACACGAGCACCCCGCGCGAGGCCGAGACGAATGCGTGGCCGCCTCAATGATCCGGCCTTGCCGTCCCATCAATACGCGCATATGCTCGTAGGCGTCCGCCCTGCCTTGACGTCCCCCTCCGGGCGCCGGCACAAGGGCGGCGGACCGGCGGATCCCTGGATGCAGGGCACTCCGTTCGGCGGGCTTGCGGACGATCGCCGCCGTGGAGACGGATGCGTCTGACTGAATACGATTCGAGTAGCAATTCCGTATTGATCTCATATGCGAGGTTGTGCCGTGGATGGTATTGCCGACATGGGAGGAACCCCGGGATGGGGCCCCGTTCACCCGCCGAGGCCTGATGAACCGGTCTTCGAGGAACCGTGGCAGCGCCGAGCCTTCGCGCTGGGGATCCTCTCCAGCCGCGTTGCGTGCGGCGGCGTCAACACGGACGCCTTCAGACACGCGCACGAGCGCCTGGACCGGGCTGCCTACCTCGAGGACGGCTATTACGGGCGCTGGCTCAACGGCGCGGAGCTGATGCTCACCGAACGCTCCATCCTGGCACCGGGAGCGATCGACGCCCGCGCCCGCAATCTGCGCGGCGAACACGTCGAGGAGCCACCGATCCCGGAGCCCGCCAGGCCCGACTACGCCCCGACCGCCGAGGGCTCACTGCGCACCGTGGACACCGCCCCGGTCTTCGCCGTCGGCGAGCGTGTACGGGCCAAGGACATGTCGCCGCCCGGGCACACCCGGCTGCCCGGCTATGCGCGCGGACACATCGGTGTCGTCGACGCCGTCCAGCCCGCCGCCGTACTGCCGGACACCAACGCCCACTTCCAGGGCGAGAACCCGCAGCACGTCTACTCGGTGCGATTCGACTCACGCGAACTGTGGGGCGCCGACGTCGAACCCTTCTCGATCACCGCGGAAATGTACGAAAGCTACCTGGAGACCACCTCATGACCACCACCCCCGGATCCGGCGAGCGCCTTCCGGTCGCACTGCGCACCGAGGCGCTCGAGCAACTGCTCACCGAGCGGGGCCTGATCGACCCCAAGGTGATGAACGGGATCATCACCGAGTACGAGACCAACGTGGGCCCGCTCAACGGCGCCAAGGTCGTCGCCAGGGCCTGGACCGACCCGGACTACCGGCGACGGCTGCTCCAGGACGGCACCGCCGCCATCAAGGAACTGGGCTTCTCCGGTGCGCAGGGCGAGCACATCGTCGTCGTGGAGAACACCCCCACCACTCACAACGTCGTGGTCTGCACGCTGTGCTCGTGCTATCCGTGGCCGGTGCTCGGCCTGCCGCCGAGCTGGTACAAGGACCCCGCCTACCGCTCGCGCGTGGTCAGGGAACCCCGCACGGTCTTGTCCGAGATGGGACTCGAACTCGACGACGACGTACGGATCACCGTCCACGACTCCACCAGCGAGGTGCGCTGGCTGGTCCTGCCCGAGCGTCCGGCCGGCACCGAGCACCTGACCGAGGAAGAACTCGTGCCGCTGGTGACCCGGGACGCGATGGTCGGCGTGGCCAAGGTGACAGCATCATGAGCGCGCCACTGGACATCGAGGGCCCCGCCGCACCGCCCCGCGCCAACGGCGAGCTGGTGTTCGCCGAACCCTGGGAGAGCCGCGCCTTCGGCATGGCCGTCAGCCTGTACGAGGCGGGAGCGTTCACCTGGCCGGACTTCCAGGCCGCACTGATCGCCCGGATCAGAGCATGGGAGACCGCGGCGGCGCAGGACGAGCCCTACAACTACTACCAGCTGTGGCTGGCTGCCCTCGAGGACGTGCTCGTCGGCCTGTGCGCGGTGTCCACGGACGAGATCACCGCACGCACCCAAGCCCTGTCAGAACGCCCCGCGGGCCATGACCACCGGGACGATCACGGCCACGGCCACCACCACGACCATTGATCCAGGCCGCTCTCCCTCACCGCCGACTGCGACATCGGCGCCGAGCCCCGGATCGTCACTAACAGTCCGGGGTCGGCGGACTGTCCCTCGTCCGGATGAATGGGCGAAATAAGCGTTAAGACATTGCCAATGTTGGCTTAGAAGGCCGAGCGCGACGCGTTCGTCTCCAGCTCGCCTCATAAATGGCCTGTGTACTCGGTCAGCCCCCTCTGCATACTCCGCGCGCCGAGCTGCGGCCGATCACTCTGCTGGCTCATGTTCAGAGCACCGGCCAGACATAAGCTAACGTCGCATGGTCATGTTGCTCAGGGCTCAAAGGTGAGCTGTCGAGTGTCCCGCTACCACCGGTCCAGCCTCGAGACTCAAGGGAATCCCCATGCAGCCCGGTTCCACCGCTGAACTGCACGACAGCACGGCCGTCCACCCGCCCCAGGAGCCGCCGACCAAGCGGACACCCGTCCGGGCTTGGTTGCAGCCGTCTCTGATCGGGCTGATCGTGGTCTCGGCCTTCATCAGCTGCTACGTGGGGCTGGCGCGCGCTCCAAAGCCACATCACCTCCCGGTCGCCGTGGTCGGCAGCCACCTGTCCACGCAGATCCAGCACGCCCTCGGCGACAGCATCGACATCCGTCCGGAGCCGGACACCGCTGCGGCGGACCATGCGCTGAAGCACCGGGACGTCGTCGCGGTGGTGACCAAGCGGGGAGGAGGCGGTCTGTCCCTCAGGGTCGCCGGAGCCAACGGGTTGTCCACCACCAGCGCCGTGGAGAGTCTGGTGTCCGCCTATGCCCACGGTGCGGGCAAGACCGTGAAGATGACCGATGCCGTGCCGCTGGCCCGCTACGACAGCCGGGGCCTGGCAGGTTTCTACGTCGCCTTCGGCGTCACCCTCTCCGGCTTCGCCCTGGCGCAAAGTGTCCTCGGGCTGTCCCAGCTCCTGCATCTCCGGCACCGTTTCACCCTGATGGCATGCTTCGCGGTGGCCGCCGGCATCGTCGCCGCCACACTGGCCGGGCCGGTCCTGGGCGCTGTACCTGCTCCCTTCCCACTGCTGGCGATGACCCTGGCACTGCTGTCTGCTGCCGCGGCCTTCACCACCAAACTCCTCGGGACCTATCTCGGCCCGGTGGGTATCCCCGTGGCCACGCTTCTGCTGCTCACGGTCGGCAACGCGACGAGCGGGGCGACCATCGGAGCGGATCTGCTCCCCAGCGTCGCGCACGCGGTCTCAGCCGTTCTGCCTCCAGGAGCGGCCGTGCGCGCGATCACCGACCTGAGCTACTTCGACGGAGCCCACGCCATCGCTCCCCTGGCGACTCTCGCCGCCTGGGCCGTGGCATCCGCACTGCTGGTGTGGGGACGCTCGACCTACCACGCGGCGAAGCCTCGACAGGGGTAACCGAGCCTCGACGGAGGCGCCAGCCATCGGCGGACGGGCATCCTTCGTAACCTGCTTGGACCAGCCAGCACGCACTCCCCCGCATCGGGTGGAACCGTAGAGGTACGGGCTCCGGGCACCTGCTTGCCTCGAACGCGCACCGCGCAGCTTGCGGCCAGGACGAACTTCCACGCGAAGGGAAGAGCAGCGTATGACCTGCTCGAAGGGTTCATGCACGAGAAACTGCTGAGCAAGATCGCGGACGAGCTCCTGCGTCTGCGCCATGACGCGTCCCGCAGCTCGCAGGACCGGTCGACGCCCACCGGCTACGGCTTGGACACCGCGCTGATCGGTGACTTCGTCGCGGGCACGCTGGATGCCCCGCGTGAGGCGGCGCTCGCGGACCAAGTGGCACGGCTGCTGCCGTTCCACTGGTCCCTGCCCAACACACTGGCCGGGGCGATGACGCAGGTCATCGACTACCTGGAGGGTCATCAGGGTCTGGTGACGTGGCTGGACCGGTACCCGGGCCGGCCGCGACTGGTGGCACGGCTGTACGTCTTCATCGGGCTCCTGGACCAATTCAGCGAAGAGTCGGCGGTCGTCACCGCCCTGCGCGAATCCAGGGAACGGACACCCTACCCACCGGGACTCCAGGGTTATCTGGTACCGGAGACGGACGACGAGACGCTCGGCGGCATCGCCTTCAAGATCGAGGAGTTGCTCGGCGACGGCCAGGTACACAAGGCCGTCGAGCTGGCTCTGGCCACGGTGGCGTGGCTCCAGCAGGTGGCGCCGCGCGCCGCGGAACTCGACTCCAAGATGGACGAACTGAGTGAGCTCATGGACCACACACGCCGTGAAATCGAGTCCGCCGCAGCCGAGTTGTAAGCGTCGCTGCACCATCGACCAGTAAGCCGGGGCCGGCTCAAGCCGGTACCCGGCTCGAACTCGTGTCAGCGCCAATGCAGACCCAGAGTCTCTCGCGAGCCTGCTGGTATGGGCCGCTCCCCCACGTTCAGTCGCGCTCGCAGTAATGTTCAGCCGCCCTTTGGGTATCGCGCGCTCCTCCTGGGGAGGATCACCTCCCATCCATCCGCACTCCTGCCTCGGCAGTCGCCGCAACAACTTCGGCCGCTACTGGACCACTTGACGTCGAACGGCACCACAGGGCAGATGCGGTTGCACCTGCCGGTGCCGTCTATGCGATGTCCGGCACAGCAAGACAGTCCGAGGCGAGTGGGGACGAATCCCAGCGAGGATCGATGTTCTCAGCACTGATGCACCGTCAGAAGTCTTCTGGAAGACGGCCGGTACGAAGGTCGTCCGGAGCACTGCGCTCTCTGCGGCTGCGGTGGTCCGCGCTCGCGAGCGCCCTCGGCGCGGCAGCACTGATCATTGCGACTCCGACTGTCGCCAACGCCAACGTCCTGACTCTGCTGCCGCAGAACGCCGACGGCCTGGAGCAGAGTTTCTCCCCCGCCTACGACTACGACAAGGACGGCTGCTACGCCACAGCCGCCATCGGCGCCGACGGCACCATCAACCCGGGCCTGAAGCTCGGCGGCGACGTCAACGGGCACTGCCACGACTACGCCCAACTCGCCAACGCCAACACCTACTCGCGCGAGAAGTGCAACAACGGCTGGTGCGCCGTGATGTACGCCAGCTACTTCGAAAAGGACCAGGCCACGCTCGGTCCTGCCGCCATCGGCCACACCCACGACTGGGAGCACGTCGTGGTCTGGATCAACAACAACGAAGTGCAGTACGTGTCGGTCTCCCAGCACAGCGGCTACCAGGTGGAACCGCGCTCCTCCGTGCGCTTCGACGGAACCCATCCGAAGGTCGTCTATCACAAGGACGGCGTTTCGACGCACTGCTTCCGTTTCGCCAACAACAATGACGAACCGCCCGAGAACGCCACAGGCGGTTGGTTCTATCCCCGCCTCGTGGGCTGGAACGGCTACCCGAGCGGCTTCCGTGACAAGCTCATGAGCGCCGACTTCGGCGCGGCCACCATCAAGATCAGGGACAGCGACTTCAACTACCACCTCGCCCACTCCATGCCGTCCGGCATCCCCTTCGACCCGAATGCCTGAGCGCAGCCGCTGACGGTTGACGGGCCACCGTAGGAAGAACCGTTGATCACGGTGGGGCGGGCGGCCTCGTCGCTGCCCGTCCCACTCACGCGCGCCTCGTCGTGCGAGGTGATGGCGCCGTCCACGGCCGGTCCGAACTGCTGCCACCGCCTGACGGCGGCGGAGCCCCGTGGTGGAAGATGTCAGCGCAGCGCAGCTGGCACAAGGGACTGTGGACGGCCGAAGTTCACCATGTGGCGAAGGCCGCCATGAGCACGGCGGAGGATCAATGGGACTTGACGTCCTGGGGCTTGCGGAGGAAACAGAGCGCGTCTACGTGGCTCTGGTGGCACATCCGCGCTGCACCGCGTCGGAGCTCGGTGCGGCCTGTGGGCTGCCTTCGGCCAAGGTGGGGCGACTGCTGTCGAAGCTCGTGGCCGACAGATTGGCGACCAAGGCGGCCGTACGTCCGCCGCGCTATTCGGCCACTGCCCCCGATGTCGCCGTGACCACACTCATCCAGGAACGGGAGGAGCAGCTCAACGAGGCCCGCTCCGCGGTGCACCGCTTGATGGACATGCACCGCGAGGCCACGCGGGTCGCCCATCCGGATCTCGGCGTCGAACTCCTCACCGACCGGGACGAGCTCAGCAGAGTGGCCCGCAGGCTTATCCTCGACGCCCGCGAGCAGGTCCGTGGGTTCGACCGGCCACCGTACGTCAACCGGCCCGGCACCAACCTGGACGTGCAGACGCAGCGCCAGCGGGCCGGAATCGCCCATCGGGTCGTCTACGACCGGGAAGCAGCCGCCTGGCCGGGGCGGATGCAGGGCGACATACTTTCCAGCATCAGAACGGGCGAGAAGGCACGGATACGCCCCGAACTGCCCCTGAAGCTCGTGATCAGCGACAGTGAGGTGGCCGTCGTCCCCTTCAGCCTCGCGTCGCAGGGACAGTCGGCCGCCTACCTCATCCACCGTTCCCCCCTTCTCGCGGCCTTGGAGGCCTTGTTCGAGGCGGAGTGGGAACGGGCCGTCCCGCTGCGGGACACCGACGGGACCGGCACCGCTGGGCCCGAAGCAGACTCCCTGTCCTCCGAGACGTCGAAGCCCGACCCGGAGACCCAGTCCCTGCTGAACCTGCTCGCCTCGGGTCTCACCGACTCCGCCATCGCCCGCGCCCAGGGTTGGAGCGAGCGGACGACTCAGCGGCGTATCCAGCGGCTGATGGAACGCCTCGGGGCGTCGACACGCTTCCAGGCGAGCCTCGCCGCGGCACGCCGCGGCTGGCTGTGAAGCGCATCAACCAGCGTGCGCCCCGATACGTGCTCCCCCAGGTAGGCTCGGGGCGTTCCCGGGACTGGAGGTACTCGTGGGCGTTGAATGGGTTCGGCTCAAGCTTGATCTGGACGCGTTCGACGGTGCTCGGTTCGAGCCGTACCTTCGTCGCTGCCGACAGGCCGGCGTCGAGTTCACGACCATGGCGGCCGTCGGCGACGCGGCCAGGAATCGGCGCGCACTCTATGACCTGAACAGGACGTGCTCCGCCGACATCCCGGGGCGGGGCGAGTTCTACACGTTCGACGAGTACCTCGCTCAGCGCATCGAGACTCCCACATATGACCCCCGAGGTGTCGTCCTCGCCGTGAACGGTGGGTCGTGGGTCGGCATGGCGGCGACGTCGATCCGCCCGGAAGGACACGCTTTCAGCGAGATGACCGGAGTCCTGGCCGGCCATCGCGGCAGGGGACTCTCGCTGGCCATGAAGCTCCTGGCCATCGATTACGCACGCTCTGCCGGCGTGCGCTGGCTGCGGACGCTCCATCACCCCGGCAACGCGCCGGCCATCGGAATGAACCGACGACTGGGATTCGTCGACGACGCTCCACCAACCGCGATGGCATGACGGCCCACGCGCCAAGCCACGCTCGCTCCGGCCACGACCACGCCGAGGCAGGACTCAGCTTGCCTCTCGGCCGGGAGCGCCTCCAGGTCAACAGCCCCGTGGGGCAACGTCGGACGACACTGCCTGCTTGGGAGCCCCGGCAGCTTGCGGGTCCGGCTATTCCCCAGGGGCTTCCGTATTGTCCGGTGGAAAGCCGTACCGTCCTTGGAGCCGGACGAAGCACGCCGCGGTCAGGACACGCCGCTGCTCCAGTCCCGAAGCGGTGCGCACGAAGCACACCACCTGCTCGTCCCCGCCCGGGCCCATCGGCTGGACGAGGCGGCCGGACGGCCGTATCTGCGCCACCAGCGGTGCGGGTACCTCCGGGAACGCGGCCGACACGACCACCGCGTCGAACGGGGCGCGGTCCGCAACGCCTTCGGTGCCGTCTCCGACCCTCAACTCCACGTTCCGTACACCCTGTCGCGCGAGATTCTCGTCGGCCTGCCGTGCGATGCCGGGCCGGGTCTCGATGGTGACCACGTCGGCGGCCAGCCGGGCGAGCAGGGCGGTCTGGTAGCCGAGACCGGTACCGACTTCGAGGACGTGCTCGCTCCCGTCGAGGTCAAGGCTCTCGATCATCATGGCGGACAGCGACGGCTGCGTGGTGACCTGCCCTTGTCCAATGGGCAGGGGCTTGTCCTGGTAGGCGGAGGCCGCCAGAGCGGCCGGCACGAATTCCGCCCGGGGCGTCATCCGCACCGCCTCGAGCAGCCGCTCGTCCCTGACCCCGACAGCTCTGAGGGCCCGCACGAGATCCTCGGGCCTACCGGACACGACATCCACGGGCCGCTCACCCCACCGGAGACGTAGGCGGCGGAACTGCCGTTCTAGCCCTGAGGGACGGCCAGTTCGCGGCCTCGGTAGAAGGAGTTTTCCTCCTGAAGGACGTACGGTGCCATGGCGTCCCGTCGGCGTGCCTCTTCGTCGGAGGACCGCCATGCGTCACACGACTTCTGGGATTCCCAGAAGGACACGCCCATGATCTCCTGCCCGTCGTCGGACCAGTAGGCGAAGGCACGGCTCATGCCGCCGGGGTGCGAGTGCGGACGCCATGCCCGCTCGAACTCCTCCAGGCTGCCCGGCTTGATGCGGCGCGTGGTGATCCAGACGTACTTCTCTTCCATCCTGGCCTCCTTCGATGCGACCGCCCCGATGAAGGTCCTTTCCACCACCATAGGAGCCGACCACGGGTTCCGCCTGGGCGAGCAGAGCCGCCGGCACCCCGCGGCGGCAGCGCACACGGGAGAGATGCGCCGTATGACTTTCTGGGGGACGCTGGCAGCACACGCACCCTCTTCTGGTGCGCACCCCTTCCACCACACGCCCCGGAGGCGGGTCATGACCATCTCGCGTTCCAAGTCCAACCCGACCACCCTCTCGAACCTGGCCGCGCGCGTGTCCCATGCCCTGCCGCGCCGAGGAAGAAGACACGACTCCCGCTGGTCCGGTTACGCGAAGACGCTGCGGTCCGTCCGGCCCGGGCGGTCCCGCCGGCCCAGCCGCGCAAGGAGCCTGTGGCCGGGGCGCAAAGCCTGACCGATGTCCCGCTCTCCGTCATGGCGGAGCCTGTGCGCGCCGCGGGACTTCGGACGGCCGGGCCCGCACGCCCGTGAGGCCGACGGGTGGTGCGCCCCGGAGTCGACATGACCCGTTGATCCCACGCGTCGGCCCCGTCTCCTGGGGCGCCGTCGGCGCAAGTGCCACAGGAGGCGTCACGGCCGTGCGGAACGCCTCCCGGCGACCATCGCCTTCTCCATCAGACCATGCGTGCCGCGAGCTCCGGCGGAACAGCGCGTCAGCTCGGCTGGTACGTGGGCGGTCTGGTCTGGCTCGCTCCGATGGGCTGCTGCGCCCACACGGTCTTCCCCTGTGAGTTGAAGCGGGTGCCCCAGTTGTCGGCGACATTGGCGATGATGAACAGTCCCCGTCCGGTCTCGTCGACGGTGCGGGCGTGTCTGACGTGCGGGGCGCTGGTCGCGGAGTCACTGACCTCGCATGTCAGCAGCCGATCGAGGATGAGGCGCAGCCGGATGCGCGGGGTGCCGTAGCGGACCGCGTTGCCGACGAGTTCGCTGGCGATGAGCTCGGTCGTGAAGGCGCTCTCTTCGTCGATCTGCCAGGTCTTGAGCTGGCGGCGGACCGCCGCACGCGCGAGGGGCGCCGCCTCGGGGTCGGAAGGCAAGGGGCAGGTGAGGACTCGATCCGGGGGCAGCGCTTTGGTGCGGGCCACCAGCACGAGCTTCTCGCTCTCGTCGCACTCCCTGAGCGCGTAGGCGATGGTGTCGCACAGGTCGTCCATGGGCCTTGCCGCGCCCTTTTCCAGGAGAGAGTCCAACGACGCGGACGGCATGCGGATTTCCTCGTTGACCACTGCCAGGACGCTTCCCTCGGGGACGGTGATCTTGGTGGCCGGGAACGGAGCGCTGCCCGTGCCGGCGAGCAGCGGGCCTGCCGCCACGGGCACTCTGACCGTGCTGCTGCCGGGGGCGACGGCGAAAGGCTCCGGCAGTCCGGCTCGGACGATGGCGCACTCCTGCTCCACCGAGTCGTAGACCACGATCAGGCAGCCGGCCGTGAGCGGCTCACGGTGCAGCGGGTCGCCGGCCGGCAGCGCGGCTCGTTCGGCGGCCAGACGGGCGGCGGTGTCACTCAGGCGTGCCATCAACTCGTCCGGCTCCAGGTCCAGGGCGGCCAGGGAGTGCAGGGCCGTCCGCAGTTGCCCCATTGTGGTGGCCGTGGCCATCCCCCGTCCGGCGACATCTCCGACGATGAGCGCTGTTCGCGCACCCGCCAACTCGATCACGTCGTACCACGCACCCCCGCCTCCGGGTCCGGGAATGTGCAGGTGGGAGATCTCCACGGTGGACGGCTTCGCCGGCCGCTGCGGAAGCAGTTTGCGCTTCACGGTCGCGGCTATGGTCCGCTCCTGGGTGAAGCGGCGAGCATTGTCGATGCACAACGCGGTATGGGCGCAGACGTCGGACGTCAGCGCGATGTCCTCTTCGTCGAACGGATCCTCCCGCCCGTGGCGATAGAAGCTCACCACGCCCGGGGCCTCACCCCGCACGGACAGCGGCGCGACGATCAGGGAGTGGGCGTGGGAGCGTCGGATGGCCTCTGCTCGAGCCGGGTCGGCGGCAAGCCAGACGCTGTCCTCCTGCACCTGTACGAGCCGTGGCCGCAGATCGGTCAGTACCCGCGAGAAGGGGGTGCCCTCCGGCAGCTTCCGCACCTCGCCCACGGGATGCGCCGATGCCTGCCCCCGAAATGCGGCCCGGCGCAGTGGTACGGCCGGATCGACCGGGGCCAGCGGTGGCTGCTCACCGCGCACCACGTCCTCGATCACCTCGATCACCACGATGCCCGAGACCGCGGGCACGACCGCGTCGGCCAGTTCCTCACACACGCCCATGACGTCCAGCCGCTGCCCCACCCGTTTGCGGACCTGTTCCAGCACCTTCAAACGCTGCAGTGCCCGTTCCCGTTCGGTGACGTCCAGCGTGGAGACGGCGAGGCCCACAACGTCACCGCACGCGCTCTCGAGACGTGCGTAGGAGACGGAGTAGATCCTCGGCTTGCCGCCGGTGGAGCCCACCGTGGATCGCACCAGACGGTCCAGCGCCGGCTTGCCGCTCTCCAGCACCCCGCGCGCCGCCGCCGTCTCCTCCTCGGGCGCCGTGATCCGGTAGGCCTCGCTGAACACCTGGCCCTGCAGAGAGTCGACCGGGAAACCACGCAGACCACTCACCGCCGTGTTCACGCGGACGATGCGCAGCTGGTCGTCAAGGACGTGCACGCCCACCGGCGACTGGGTGAACACGACCCGCAGGAGTGCCAGGTCCCGCAGCGAAAAGGCACCTGCGGTGGCCCGCAGCTCCCACACCACCGAAGATCCGGTCAGTACCGGCATCACCACCAGAGCGTGCATAGCCGTGCATGTAGTCCGCAGCCATTCGTCATCGATCCCGGCCTCACGCACCAGTTCGCCCACGGTCCGGCCGATGACCTCCTCCGCGGCCCACCCGAACGCCTCCGCCGCCAGGGGCGACCACTCGATCACCCGGCCGGCGCCATCGATTCGCATGAGCACGTCACTACTGGACACGGAACACACACCTCCGCTCCCACTCACACCGGGCGGCAGGGCCACCGGGCCGCGAACAGCCACCGGTCGACGCAACGCGCCCATCTCCCCATGGTGGGTTCCGCAGGCGGGCCACCGCCAACGGCAGACAGCGCTGACCCCATGGAACCGCTCAATCAGACGCGCTGCCGCCTGCCGCGGGGGCGCCCCAGGTCGGACCGGCGTCACGCCACCTTCCGGGCTACCGCGGAAGACCGTCCCCCATCACAGACGGTCACGGTCGAGTGGCATTGAGTGGAAACGGGCTCACCAGTTGGATTAGCGAAGCGTAGCGAACCTGTGGCAGGGTGCTGCGCGCACGCCCGGCGCCCGGGCGACGCCCGCACCCTCCTCGGTCGGGGCTTGCGGCCCGGTCGACCAGCGTCCGCAGGGACGTGCCACGCGGACTGGCGGCTCCAGCCGTTCAGTACCAGGGCACGAAGGCGATTGGCTCCCAAGGCTGAGCAACGCTCAGCCTTGCTAAGCCAGTCAGAGACGCTCGGATCTGGATCAGGGCGACGCGACGCGTCCCGTGGAGCCAGTGCCGGTCGAGGACAAGGCGGTCGCCCAGCCGCCCCCCGATGGCGGCCACGTCCCCGCCGGGTATGGGCGCCGACCCGCGCCGCCCACGATCCTGACCGGCGGCGACCGGACACCCTGAGCGGGCGGTGCCCGGGTTTCCGGTCGTCGGGATCCGTTTCCGGTCGGTCCTCCCGTTGCCGTCAGGCGGCCCTGCCCTCGTCGGCCTCCAGCCCCCGGTCGACACCATGGGGGACGACCGTCTGGCCGGGCTCCAGATGGAGACGCTCGCCGTCGAGGTAGACCTCGACCTGTTCCGGCTCGAACGACACCATGTCGTTGATCCGGTCGACCTCCCGGTAGGCGTCGGGGTACGACCAGGCGGCACGGCGGGCGTCGCCGATGTCGTAGTAGTCGCACAGGCCCTTGTAGGGGCAGAACGTCTTGCCTTCCACCGGGCGCAGCAGGGTTTCGTCGATATCGGCGCGCGGGACGTACCAGCGCGGGGCGAATCCCGACTCGTAGAGCACGACGGGGTGTTCGGAGCGGGCCACCACGGTGTCGCCGTGGCGGACTTCCAGGGTGCGGGACGTGTCACGGATGTCGATACGGTGGTACTGGTCCGCGGCGTGTCCCAGGATGCGTTCGTCCTCTTCGTAGAAGGCGTCCATCGCGCGCCAGGCGAACGCGATATGGCCCTCGAGTACGGCGGCGTGTTTGGACAGCGCGGTGAACTCCCATGCGGCACGTTCGGTGGTGCGGTCGCCGACGTGGACGGCGTACCAGGCGGTGTCACCGAGGTCCTTGTGCTGGGTCACCTTGCCGCCCGCGACCAGGGCCCGCTCATCCACGTCCTCGCGGGGGAAGTAGGCCACCGGGTACCGGCTCGGCTCGTGCAGCACGATCACGTTCTCGCTGTCGGCGATCCAGGCGTCGTTGAACCGCACACGCATGCGGCGACGCAGCCGCTCGGCGAACAGCATGCGTTCCGGCGGGGGTCCGGGGGTGAGGAAGTGTCCGTTCGCGCCCGGGGAGAGGGGGCCTTGCTGCCAGGACAGTCCCATGGTCTTTTCCTTCCTGGTGCGGGGTGCGGCGTGGTGGCTGCACCTCGGGGTGCGGGTGGGCGTCGTGCCCGGTCAGGGCCACCGCAGCCGCCTCGACCCTGGGTGCGTCAGGCCAGGACGCGGCCGAGGAAGTCACGGATGTGCCCGGTGATGGTCTCGAGGTGGCTCTCCAGGGCGAAGTGCCCGGACTCGAGCAGGTGGATCTCGGCGTTCGGCAGGTCCTGGCCGAACGCCTTCGCTCCTGCGGGGCCGAAGATCTCGTCGCCTGCTCCCCAGACCGCCAGCAGCGGGACCTGGGAGTCGCGGAAGTACTGGTGGACCTGCGGGTAGAGGTCCACGTTGGTGGGATAGTCGCGGAAGAGCTTGAGCTGGATCTCGTGGTTGCCGGGCCGGTCCAGCAGTGCCTGGTCGTGGACCCAGTTGTCGGGGCTGACGAGGCTGGGGTCGGCGACTCCGTTGAGGTACTGCCAGCGGGTGACCTCGGCGGTCAGGGCGCCGCGCATGGGGGCTTCGGTGTCCGGTCGCGGGTCCTTGGCGTAGGCGAACACACCGTCCCAGAAGGGCTTGACGAAGCCTTCCTCGTAGGCGTTGCCGTTCTGGGTGACGATCGCGGTGATGCGGTCCGGGGCCTGGAGTGCGAGCCGCCAGCCGATGGGGGCTCCGTAGTCCTGTACGTACATCGCGAACCGGTCGACGCCGAGGTGCTGGAGCAGCCCTGAGGTGACCTCGGTGAGGGCCTCGAAGGTGTAGCGGAAATCCTGCGGCGACGGCATCGCGGACTGGCCGAACCCGATGTGGTCGGGGGCGATGACGTGGTACCGGTCGGCGAGCGCCGGGATCAGGTGGCGGAACATGTGCGAGCTGGTCGGGAAGCCGTGGAGCAGTACCACGGCGGGTGCCTCCGGATCGCCGGCCTCCCGGTAGAAGACCTCGAGGCCGTCGATGGTGGCAGTGCGGTGGTGGACTGTGGGAGCCATAGACCTAACCCTTCTATTGAGCTTGAGTGGTTACTCAATCAGTCGACCACGGTCCCGCTAACCTGTCAATCCACTTTTAGCGGTTATATCGAGAGTCCCGAGATGGGCGCCGCCGCGCCCGGACGGAGCGCACTGATCGGTCACCGGAGGCCGAGAAAGACGGGATCGGACCCGCGGCCTGGTTCCAGTCTCAGCCCGTGGACGGTCATGAGCCGACTCAGCCGATCAGGGGAGCCCTGGCAGCGGAGGCCGACCCGGGAGCCTCGCAGCAACCCCGCGACAGGCTTCATGGCGGACTCAATGGGGCCCCTTTTCGGAGTGGGGCCCGGTGCGTCCCGCACCCCGGTTCCCGGCATGGTCACGCCACTCGACGATCGACCCGTCCCTGCACGCGCGGTCTTGCCCACCGAACCTCACTAAGATCGGTCATATCGCACAGATCCGACCGTCAGAGGAGCCGCACCCCGCCGGCCATCCACACGGGAGAACCGCAATGGCGACGCTGCTGTCCGTCAACGTCGGGACGCCGAAAGACGTCTCCTGGCAGGGAAGGACGGTCCACACCGGAGCGTGGAAGGCCCCCGTAGAGGGCTCCCGGATGGTGCGGCGGCTGAACATCGACGGAGACGGACAGGGAGACCTGGCCGGGCACGGCGGCGAGATGCGCGCGGTGCTGGTCTACCAGGTGCAGTCCTACCAGTACTGGCAGAAGCAGCTCGGCCGAGACGACCTGACGTTCGGGATCTTCGGTGAGAACTTCACCGTCGACGGCCTGCCCGACGACGAGGTGTGCATCGGCGACCGGTACCGCATCGGCGAGGCCGAGTTCGAAGTCACCCAGCCGCGCGTCACCTGCTACCGAGTCGGCATGCGCTTCGGTGAACCGTCCCTCGCCTCTCTCCTGGTCGCCCACCACCGCCCCGGCTTCTACCTGCGGGTCATCACCGAAGGACGCGTACAGGCCGGCGACGAGATCACTCTCACCCGCAAGGGCCCGGAGGAACTCAGCGTCGCCGACATCGACGCGCTGCTCTACCTCCCCGACCGCGATCCGGCGAAGCTGTGCAGAGCCCTGAACATCCCCGCCCTGAGCCCGGGATGGCAGCAGTCCTTCCGTGAACTGGCTGCCGCTCAGCAGCCCTGCCAGGAACCGGGATGGCCGGGCGAACGCGCCGCCGCGCAGCAACCGAGACAACAACCGGTGTGGCCGGGCTTCAAGCGCCTGCGCGTCGCCCGCATCGCCCGTGAGACCCCCACCATCTCCTCGATCTACCTCGACAGCGCCGACGACACCCCACTGCCCGAGGCCCGAGCGGGCCAGTACCTCTCCATCCGTCTCGCCACCGGCGAAGGCTCCCCCGCAGTGCGCAGCTACTCCCTGTCCTCCGCGCCCGAGGCCGGCACGTACCGCATCAGCGTCAAGCACGAGCCTCACGGTCTGGTGAGCCACTACCTCCACACGAGCCTCCACCCCGGGGACCTCGTGGAGATCGCCAGTCCCCGTGGAAGCTTCGTCCTCGGCGGTGGAGCCGGCCCCGTCGTCCTCATCTCGGCGGGCATCGGCGTCACCCCCGTGCTGGCCATGCTCCAGCAACTCGCGGCCGCACGAGACCCGCGGCCCGTCTGGTGGATCCACACCGCCCACGACCGTGCCCACCACGCCTTCGCGGCCGAGGCCCACGCCCTCCTGGCCCAGCTCCCCGACGCCCACGAGCACATCTACTACACCGCCGAAGCCCCGGGCCCCGACGAGCCCCACGTCACCCAGGGCCGCCCGACCGCAGCTTCGCTGGCGGCCATGGGCTTTCCCTCCGACGCGGACGCGTACCTCTGCGGGCCCTCTGCCTTCATGAACGACATCGGCGGCTACCTGCGCGATCACGGTCTGCGCCCCGAGCGGATCCATACGGAACAGTTCAGCGCCCTGCCCGCCATCAACCCCGGCATCACGCCCACCGCCGCGGTCAGACCTCATCAGCCGCCCGGCCCGAGGGGCACGGGCCCGCTCATCACCTTCGCCCGCAGCGGCATCACCACCCCCTGGTCGCCGGCCCACGCTTCACTCCTGGAGCTCGCCGAGGCCTGCGACATTCCCACCCGCTGGTCCTGCCGCACCGGCGTGTGCCACACCTGCGTCACCCACCTCGTCTCGGGCGACATCACCTACACCCTGCAGCCCCTGGAGCTCCCCGAGACCGGCACCGTCCTGGTCTGCTGCAGCGAACCCGCCACTGAAATCGTCCTGGACCTCTAGCCCTGTGATCCATGCGCTCGCGGTCGAACACGCATCTGCGCTCTTCGCGGTCCGGCCCTCTTGCCTGTCTGGAGCTCCAGTGCCCTGCCGACCACGCCTTCGCCGACTGAACGGCACCCGGACGGCAGGCGCGGGCGACCGGCTGCGGCCGAGCGCGGCAGAGGCGCGTCGCCCGGCAGCCGGAAGCCCATCGGCCCCGGAATGCGTCTCACTTCGACGGATGTTCCCGAAGATCCATCGCGCTCACAGTTCCCCGATGGCTGCGCCCAACTCGAGTTCGGTGCGGGAGCGCTCCTGCAATCCGCGCTGCATGAGGGCGCCGAGCCGGGCGGTGCTCGACGGGTCGCGCGCCAGGATCTGGAAGAAGCCCGAGTCGACCTGGACGTCCTCCTTGGGCGCGAGGCCGGCCGCGTTGATCCGGCGCTTGGCGAGTCGCACGGCGGCCTCCGGGAAGCCGGCGATGCGCTCGGCGAGACGCTCGACGTAGGGGACCAACTCCTCGTCCGGCAGGGCCTTGTTGACCACGCCGATGCGCTCGGCCTCCCGTGCGTCGAGGTCCTCACCAGCGAGGATGATCTGCATGGCCCGGCCACGGCCGACGAGACGCACGAGGTGCTGGACCGCGCCCGCTCCGGGATAGGTGCCCAGGCCCACCTCGGGCTGGGCGATCACCGCGCGCTCCAGCGACGCGAACCGCATGTCGCACGCGTACAGGAACTCCCCGCCGGCGGCGCGCGCACGGCCTTCGAGGAGGGCGATCGTGACGGGCCGCGCCTCACTGAGCCGCCGGTACAGCGCGCCGAGGCTGACGTCGTCCGGTCCGCCGGACGTCGCCGCCGTCGCCGTGTACTGGGCGATCCGCTGCACGTCCACGTGCGGGATGAAGAAGTCCTGATCCGCGCTGCGGAAGACGACGACACGAGCGCTGCCGTCGGCCTCGGTGTCGTCGAGCAACGCGATCAGGTCCGCCACGAACCGCTCGTCGATCAGGTTGATCGGAGGGTTGTCGATCGCGGCCCACAGGACCCCGTTGCGCAGTTCCGCCCGAATCGTGGAGTAGTTCCAGGGCATCGGCTCCGACTCCTTCGCTGTTTTCCGTCATCAGTGGTCGCTTGCGATTTGCAAGTGGCATGACTACCTTGGCCGAGTCGCTTGCGATTTGCAAGCGTCCGAAAGGACCGCAGGTCAACGCCAACGGCACCGCGGTGCGGACATCACGCAAGGAGACTCGGCATGGTCGAGCGCACAGAAGAGTCCATTCACCTGCCCGACGGCACCGTGCTCAGCGCATGGCTGTTCCTGCCGGAGGGCACCGGACCCCACCCGGCCGTCACGATGGCGCACGGTTTCGGGGGCACGAAGTACCACGGCATCGAACCGGTCGCACGCCGACTCGCAGAGGCCGGCTTCGCCGTCTCGCTCCACGACCACCGCGGCTTCGGCGAGAGCGGCGGCGAGCCACGCCAGGACATTGACCCCTACCAGCAGATCGAGGACTGGCGGCGGGTCATCTCCCACCTGCAGACCCTCGACGTGATCGACGCCGACCGGATCGGCGTGTGGGGCACGAGCTACGCCGGCGGACACGCCCTCGTCCTCGGAGCGACCGACCGGCGGATCAAGGCCGTCTACTCGCAGGTGCCCACCATCAGCGGCTCCCGAAGCGGGCAGCGACGCGTGCCGCCGCACCTGACCCGCGGGCTGGAGGAGTCCTTCGCCGCGGACGAGCTGGCACAGGCCCGAGGCGAGGCCCCGGCCGTGCAGGAGTTCGTGAACGCCGACCCGGCGGTCACCGCGTCCTACCGGAACGAGGACGCGATCAACTTCTACCTGGGCCACGACATTCCCGAGGGCGTCTGGGAGAACCGCGTCACGGTCCAGTCCAACCGGCGTGCCAGGTCCTACGACCCCGGCAACTGGATCGACCAGATCTCCCCGACCCCGCTCATGATGCTGGTCGGCACCCATGACAACGTCGCCCCGACCGACCTGGCCCTGAGCGCCTACGAGCGGGCGCTGGAGCCCAAGGAACTCGTCCTCCTGCCGGGCGGCCACTTCGATCCGTACCTCGACGGCCTCGACGCGAGCACGGGTGCAGCCGTGCGCTTCTTCGGCTCGCATCTGACCAAGTGACGCGACGGGGTGCACCCCCGCGGGGCGGCGGGCTGCCCTGAGAGAGGCCGGCCCCGGCGCCCCGATGCCCCGGCTTGCGGACACCCAGCCTCCGGTCCGGAATCCGGGCATCACCACCTTGCTCTACAATTGCAAGGAACCTGTGATTGGGGGCACCGATGAAACGTCGAGAGCTGGTCAATTCGCCCTGCCCGATCGACCGCTCCCTGTCGGAGGTCGGCGACACCTGGACGCTTCAGATCCTCCGCGACGCCCTGCACGGCGTGACACGGTTCACGGACTTCAACAAGCACATCGGCCTTGCCACCAACGTCCTGTCCGCCCGGCTGCAGAAGCTCGTGGCGGTCGGGATCCTCGAGATCCGCGAGTCGGCACTCGGCAACTCCCACGAGTACGTCCTCACCGAGAAGGGGCGGGATTTCCACACCGTCCTCGCGGCTCTGCGCCAGTGGGGGCAGAAGCACCTGTTCGAGGACGACGAGCCGATGAACCGCGTCATCGACGCGCGCACGGGACAACCGCCACGGCCGCTGACGCTCACCGCCGAGGACGGCAGGGAAATGTCACCCGACGACATGCTCGTGGTCCAGTCGCGGGCGGCGGACCCCATCGAAACCGCCGTACCGATCGACACGCCTCGCCGCCACCAGCCCTGAACCGCCGGCCCTCGGCGTCACCAGAGGACCTCGATACGACTTGTCGTTCCCTGCGAACGGTCCGTGTCTCCCCTATCGTGAAGAAAAGACCGGCAGGCTGCTGGGAGAGCCCTGTATGGGACTGTCTGCGCGGATGGACGCCTTCCAGCGGCGTCACAAGACGGCGGGTATTGCCCTTGCCGTGGCCTACAAGTTCTTCGACGACCAGGGCACGTACCTTGTCGCTCTGCTGACCTACTACGCCTTTCTGTCGCTGTTCCCTCTGCTTCTGCTCCTTGTCTCGGCGCTCGGGGCGCTGCTCCAGGACAACCCGCAGCTGCAGGAACGCGTCCTGCACTCGGTGCTGAGCAAGTTCCCGGTGATCGGGGAGCAGCTGGGCCACAACATCCATTCCTTCCGCAGCAACGGCTTCGCGCTGGGAGTGGGCGTGGTGGTCAGCCTCTACGGTGCGCTCGGCGTCGCTCAGGCCGCACAGCTCACCCTGAACAAGATCTGGGCCGTCCCGCGCTACCGGCGCTCCGATCCGCTGCGATCACGGCTGAAGGGCATGCTGTTCCTGGGCGTTGTGGCAGCAGGCCTGGCCGCCACGACCGGTCTGTCCGTCGCGGCATCGGCCAGTCGCGTCTTCGGCAGCCACCTCGGGGTCGAGGTGCGGTTCGCTGTCACCGTTGCGGCGATCGCGCTCAATGCGCTGGTCCTGCTGCTGACCTACCGCATGCTCACCCATCGCGAAATCCCGGCACGGCGCCTTCTGGGAGCCTCGATCGGCGCGGCCTGCGCGTGGCAGGGCCTGCAGTGGGCCGGGACGTACTACGTCAGCAATGTGCTGCGGGGTGCCAGCGCCACCTACGGCATGTTCGGCATCGTGCTGGGTCTGGTCGCCTGGATTTATCTCACGGCTCTGGTGTTCGTCGTGGCAGCCGAAGTGAGCGCGGTGCGCCTGCACCGGCTGTGGCCCCGCAGCCTGATGACTCCCTTCACCGACGATGTACAGCTCACCTGGGCGGACCGGCGGGCCTACGAGTCCTACGCGACCACGGAGCAGTACAAGAGTTTCGAGGAGATCAAGGTCTACTTCCACCAGAGACCTCCGCCACCGGACGACACCGAGAACTCGTAGCCGATCGACGCCTGAGCCGACGACCGTCGGGTCCACGTTCGGCAGGACGGCAGCCGAACCGCGGGTCCAAGGTGACGAAGCCGACGTGTCGGTGCGGCGTGGCCATCCGTTCTCCCTCTGGTCGTCCCGCCGGCTACTGGCCTGCCCACCCACTCACAAGGAGATCGACCGATGGTCGCCAGCAGTCTTGTCCTCATCTCCAACGCAGGTGGCGTGGGCCGCAGGGTCCTCGACCGGCTTCGCGCAGAGGACGTGCCCGTTCGGGTGATGGTCCGCCACGACGACGACCGTGCGGCCGAGATGCGTGCCCTCGGCGCGGAGGTCGTCACCGGCGATCTGACCCGGCCCGAGAGCGTCGCGGCCGCGCTGGAGGGCGCCGGGCGGATGTACTTCGCGATGCCTGTGTCGCCGGACCATCTGCTGGCGACAACCGTGGTGGCCAGCGTGGCCCGCGAGTACGGGGGGCTCGACGCTCTGGTCGACATGTCCCAGATGACCGTGTCGCAGATGACCGCCACCAGCACCGCGGAGTCGCAGCAGCAGCGGCTGCACTGGCTGGCGGAGCAGGTACTGAACTGGTCGGGCCTGCCGGTGGTGCACATCCGGCCCACGTCGTTCCTGGACAACGCGCTGTTCACCACACTGGCGGCACGGTCGATCCGGGAGAACGGCACGATCGCGCTGCCCTTCGGTACCGGGCGCACCTCGCCCGTCGCCATGGACGACGTCGCGCGGGTGGTCGCCACCGTGCTGCGCGACCCGGCCCCGCACGTCGGCAACGTCTACGAGCTCACCGGGCCCCACACGGTCGACATGAGCGAACTGGCCGAGGAGTTCTCACGGGCGCTGGGTCGCCCGGTGTCCTATGTGGACGTGCCCCTGGACCAGTGGCGCACCCAGGTGCTCTCGAAGGTGGGCCTGCCACCGCACACCGAACAGCACATCGCCACCATGGCCCGGCTGCACCGGGAGAACCGCTACGACCGCGCGTCCGACGACGTCGAACGTGTGACGGGGGCACCCGCCCAGACGATCGAGGCGTTCGTGGCCGCGCGCAAGGACTTCTACCTCGGCTGAGCCGCACCCACCGGCCCCCTACACGCGCCACGGAAGCATCGGCCCGCACCCCGGCCCCGCCGGAACGGCGCGGACTGTGGCAGGGGCCGGGCTGGACGGCGGTCACGGCGAACACCGTTGCGGTGTCAGCAACGGTCTGTGTCACTCAGCAGGTGCGGCCGGAACGAAATGTGCTGTGACGGGCGGCAGTTGGGGAGCCGCTCCTCGGGTGATCCGGCCGTGTCGCAGTTGCGTAATGGCCAGATGCGCCATCCCCCGACCATTGCCCCGCGCAGGAAGCGACCCGATCCTCCAGTTGGTCTTCCGATCTTCGCTTCCTTGAGGGGTGCTCCTTGCCTATCGTTCCCAGACTCAGAACAGGGCCGCTCGCGCTTGCCGTCGTAGCCGCCCTGGCGGCGGGCGGCATACCGGCCACCGCCGCGCTTTCGGGGGATGCGGCCGGTCCGGTACCGGCCGTCGACGCGGTCCAGCAGCACAGCGTCACCCTGATCACCGGTGACAAGGTCACGATCGGCACCGCCGCCGACGGCAGCACCGTCCGCTCCTTCGAAAGCCCGGACGGGCGCACCGCCGGCTTCCACCGCGCCGTCATCGACGGCTCGACGTATGTCTACCCCGACGAGGTCCTTCCCTATGTCAGCGCGGGGAAGTTGGACAAGCAGCTGTTCAACGTGACCCAGCTGATCGCGGACGGGTACGACGACGCGCACGCCGCCCGGTTGCCGCTCATCGTCCGTTACTCCGATGCCGCCGCCAAGTCCCGGACCACGCCGAAGGTGGCCGGCTCGACCGTCGTCCGGCGCCTCGACAGCATCCAGGGCGCGGCCGTCGCACAGAACCGCAAGCAGGCCTCGGCCTTCTGGTCCGCGCTCACCGGCGCTTCCGGTGCGGCGGCCCGTTCGGCGAGCCCGGCGTTCGCGGGCGGCATCGCCAAGGTCTGGCTCGACGGCAAGGTGAAGGCCGACCTGGCCGACTCCACCGCCCAGATCGGCGCGCAGCAGGTCTGGGCGGAGGGCGACACCGGCACGGGCGTGAAGGTCGCGGTGCTCGACAGCGGTGTGGACACCGAACACCCCGACCTGACCGGACAGGTCGACACCAGCGCCAGCTTCGTCCCCTATGAGGAGGACGTCGCCGACTTCAACGGTCACGGCACCCACGTCGCCTCGACCATCGCCGGCACCGGCAGCGCCTCCGACGGCAAGGAGCGGGGCGTCGCCCCCGGCGCCAAGCTGGCCGTCGGCAAGGTGCTGGACTCCGAGGGCCGAGGACAGGAGTCCTGGATCATCGCGGGCATGGAGTGGGCCGCCCGGGACCAGCACGCCAAGATCATCAGCATGAGCCTGGGCGGCGGCGGTGACGCCACCGACCCGATGAGCCAGACGGTCGATCAACTCAGCCGCGAGACCGGCGCGTTGTTCGTCATCGCGGCGGGCAACGGCGGCCCGCACGCCATCAGCAGCCCCGGCGCCGCGGACGCCGCGCTGACCGTCGGCGCCGTCGACTCCGCGGACCATCTCGCCGACTTCTCCAGCCAGGGCCCGCGTGACGGCGACGCCGGACTGAAGCCCGAGATCACCGCACCCGGCGTCGACATTCTCGCCGCCCGCTCGCACTACAAGCGGGGTGCCGGTTACTACACCACGATGAGCGGTACGTCGATGGCGACGCCGCACGTCGCCGGCGCAGCCGCGCTGCTGGCCTCGGAGCACCCCGACTGGACCGGCTCGCAGCTGAAGGAAGCACTGGTCAGCAGCGTGAAGGCGACCCCGTCGTACACGCCGTACCAGGCGGGCGCCGGCCGGCTCGACGCGCTGGCCGCGGTGCACGCCTCGGTCTTCGCGACCGCCAGCGCCTACTCCGGGTTCCACACCTGGCCGCCGAAGCCGGGAGAGACCGACGCGCAGAAGGTGACGTACACCAACGTCGGCGACGCTCCGGTCAGCCTCGACCTGGCGGTCGACGGCACTGTCCCGGCCGGGTTGTTCTCCCTCTCCGACGACCGGATCACCGTTCCCGCGCACGGCACCACCTCGGTCGACCTGACCACTCAACTGGACCGGTTGACGGCCGACCAGCCGATCAGCGCCATGATCACCGGTACGGACGGCAGCGGAACCGTGCGGGCCCGGACCCTGATCGGCGGCGCCCGCGAGGGTCAGCGTCAGAACCTGACGGTCGTCGCAAAAGACCGGTCGGGCAAGCCGCTGGCGGGCAGGGTCGTCCTCAGCGCCGAGCACCTCTTCACGGTGATGGACCTCGACGCGTCCGGCACCGGCACGCTGCGGCTGCCCGTCGGCAACTACAGCGGATGGCTCACGGCCGACGTGCAGGGGGCCGACGGGCCGCACTCGCGGGGCATGGCCCTGCTCGCCTTCAACGACGTGCAGTTGGACCAGGACCGCACCGTCACCCTGGACGGCCGGAAGGCCCGTCGGATCCTGGCCCGTGTGCCGCAGCAGACCACCGCTGTCGCACCGCGCCTGGACGTCCACCGGTCGTTCACCGACAGCCTGGTCGAGACGTCCATGCTGCCGGACCCGTCCTACGACAGCATCTGGGCACTTCCGACCGGCAAGAAGGTCACCACCGGCGAGTTCGAGTTCGGTGCCCGCTTCCGCCTCGAGCAGCCGGCGCTGACGCTGGGCACTTCGCGTACGACCTACGCCGACCCGCTGGTCAAGCGCGCGGCCAAGCCACTGCCTGCCGGCACCCGGACGCTCACGGCGGTCTACGCCGGCGAGGGCACGGCCCAGGAGCTCGCGCGGCAGGACGTGCGCGGCAAGGCCGTGGTGGTCCGGGGCAGCGACCCGGCCGCGATCAAGGAGCAGGCGGAGGCCGCCGCGACCGCGGGCGCGCAGGTGCTCGTGGTCGTCAACGACGGCATCGGCCGGCTGCAGCCCTGGGACGAGACTCCCTGGAGCCCGGAGAGCCCGGCCCCGCTCACCGTGGCGACCCTCAACGCGGACCAGGGCGCCGACCTGATCGACGCGCTGCAGCACGGAGCGGTCAAGCTGAAGGTCACCTCGCACCCGACCACCGACTACGTCTACGACGTGGTGCACCACTGGTCCGGCGCGGTCCCGGCGGACCCGACCTGGCGGGAGGAGTCCAAGGACCTGGGCAGGGTGGACGTCTCCTTCCGCAACTACCGCCAGGGCAAGGCGATGGAGTTCCGCCCCGACGTCTGGCGCGGCTGGGCCGTCGGCAACCAGCTGACCGTTCCCGCCCAGGGCGAGCGGACCGACTGGGTCACCTCCGACGCCGGCTGGCTGGACGACGCCTTCATCCAGGGCGAGACAGGGCAGCACTCCTTGGACGTTCTGCGCTACCCGGCGCGGACGACCGGCAAGGTCTCCTGGTTCGGGCCGATCCAGCGGCCCCGGATGGGCCCGATGGGCTATCAGCCGGTGCGGTACCTCGACACCATGTACATCACCGCGCCCGGCTGGGGTGACTCCGGCGCCGGCCACGTGGGCGAAGCCGGTGCCAACTTCGACGTCAAGGACTGGGTCGGGCTCTACCAGGGCGACCAGCTGCTCGACTGGGGCAACGCCGAGTGGCTGCAGGTTCCCGCGCTCGCCGCGGAACGGCTGCCCTACCGGCTGGTGGTCGACAACGACCGGGGGGCCTGGGCCAACCCGTACTCGACGCACACGCTGACCGAGTGGAACTTCACCTCCGAGGTCACCGGAAGCGATTCGACCGTGCCACTGCCGCTGATCCAGCTCGACTACGGCGTGGACACCGACAAGGCGGGCCGGGCGGACCGGCACACCCAGCTGACGGTCACCGCTTCCCACCTGCCCGGCACGACTGCCGGCATCGGGAAGCCGTCCCTCGAGGTCTCGTACGACGACGGGGCGACCTGGCAGCGGGCCGACCTGGCCGGCCACGGTGACGGCTGGGCCACGGCCCTGCGCGCGCCGAAGTCCGCCGGCTTCGTCAGCCTGCGGGTCACTGCGCGCGACAGTGCGGACAACAGTGTCTCGCAGACGATCACCCGGGCCTTCGGCCTGCGCTGACGTCGCCTGACATGCTCACCCGCCGGTCGGGGCCGCCTCCTGCGGCTCCGGCCGGCGTCAGGCTGTGCGGTCCATGACGACCGGCGGTCGCCGACGATCGGGGGACGATCCGGTGGTCCGGGATCAGTTCCACCGACGGTGCAGGAGCTGGTCGAGCAGCAGATAGGCCCGTTGCTCCGCTGCGGCGAGCTCGGGGGGATCGATTCCCGCGGACCACAGCTCACCGGCGGCGGCGTCGTCGGCCTCGCGCAACTCCACCACCGCCGCCGCCAGATCCATCGAGACGTTCGGGTGCGGTGGCCCGGAAGGGGCGGCCAGCGCCCGCTCCGCGCGTTCGGCCGCGCCCTCGCACGCGGCGTGCGCACGCTCCACCCGCACCGCGGCATGGTCGTGGACCACCACCAGTGCGCAGACCAGTCCCACGACGATCCCCAGGAGGCTGGCCAGCCCCCGGTCACGGACGAGTTCGCCGGCGGACACCGGGGCGGCCAGGTCGCTGAGCAGCAGGGCCAGCGGCGTGAGGAACACGACGCCGAGGCCGTAGTTGCGGACCACGACGTATTCCAGCAGGAACTCCATGAGCACGATCACCAGGGCGAGGACCACGGGGCCGGGGTGTGCGGCCAGCACACCGAGGGTGAGCAGCAGTCCGACGACCGTGCCCAGAGTCCGCTGGGCCGCACGCTGTGCCGTCGTGCGGATGTTGACCGAGTGCAGCACGGCGGCCGCCGAGATCGCCGCCCAGTAGCCGTGTCGTAGCCCCAGCAGAGCGGCCAGCCCACCTGCCACCCCCGTGCCGAGGACCATCCGCAGCGCGGGAACGATCCGGACCGGGACACGGCCGGGGCCGCCGAGGGGGCGCCCCATCATCAGTTCGGAGGCACGTCGTGCGGCGGGATCGGACCGTGCCGCGGCTGTCCCGGCCGTGCGGGCGACCGCGTCGTCCGGTGCCTTTGGAGCCGGGCGCACCAGCTCGGGCAGCACCGGGGGGAATCGGCGGCGGCGGTCCGCGAGGAGACGGGCCTGCCGGCGCAGGGCCTGCGCCGTGGCGCTGGAGTCGTCGGCGGACCGGCGCGCGGAGCTGATCAGCAGCGACCAGGACACGTCGGTCAGGGTCATCACGGTCCCGGTCCCGCCGGGTTGCTGCGCGTGCGTCGGCGGCGTGAGACCGAGGGAGTCGTATGCCCGCAGAACGGCCGCCGTCGCTCGATGGCGCGTGCGGCCGGTCGCGAGCCCGCGGTCGGCTGCTTCCAGCAGCTCCGCGAGGGCGCGCAGGGCCGCGGCGACCGCGAGTCGTTGAGGGCGGTCCGGATGGACGAACCGGCCTGCCATCGCCAGCGCCCAGGCCACCGCCGATGCCGCCACGGCCAGCCCGGTCTGCGGGAGGACGGCGGCCGGAGCGGTCGAGCTGTTGGCTGCCACCGCGAAGGAGAAGAGCAGCAGAACCGCGCCCAGGCCGCCCAACCGCGTCGCATCACAGACGAACTTGGCCAGCCCGGCGACCAGGGCCGTAGCCGCCACCACCACGACCTCGCCGGTTCCTCCCGCGCGTGGATCGAGCGATGCGGCGAGCGCCGAACCGCAGCCCACGCATGCCGTCATGGCCACCCCGACCAGCGCGATAACGCGAGCCCGGCGAGGGTAGGGCAGATTGCGCCCGAACGTGGTGGTGAACGAGCCCAGCATGGCGTAGACAGCGAGATCCGGCCGCCCGGCCAGCACGATCGGCAGCGCCACCATGGCCATGGCCAGGGCCGCGCGCAGCGCGAAGAGGAAGGCTCCGTCGACCTCTTTCAGGGCCAGCGCACCGCGGGGAGAGAGCACCCGCGTCACCCGGGCGACCGATCGCCGCCGTCCCTGCCGTCTGTCAGGGCCGTCGCCGGGCTGACCGGCGGGGGGACCGCTTCGGTTCTGGCTCATGACTTCCCGGTTGCCGCTGTCCGCGGTCCCCGGCTCGCCGCGGCCGCAGTCGTCGAAACGGTGGCCGGTGTGGGCGTCCGCACGACGTCGGGCACGCCGCCGGGTATCGCCGCGACACAGACATCGCCCGCTCATCACTGTGCCCGATGTACGCGAGGCAGGCCTCTCGGCAGAGGCCCTGCCCCGCTCCCGTCCCCTGCCCGTGGGCGTCAGCCCTGGGCGGGCTCGCCGATCCGCCTGACCTCCAGCAGCATCGCCTGGTCGGGGTTGAGATTCGGCATGGGCAGTCCTGCGACCGCGAGGACCGCGCCGGGCAGGGTCAGCCCGCCCTCGAGTGCCTGGGGCAGCCAGGCCGGGCCCGAGGTCTGATGCAGGGACGGCAGACCCAGTTCCGTACGGACCCTGACGTGGTAGGTCGCATCGGCGGCCAGTCCGGGCAGGCGTACGCGGCCGGACTGGCCTTCGGGGGACGTGGCCACCCGCGCCCAGCAGTACAGCGCGGCGGACTGGTCGTGCGCCACCACCCCGTGCAGCAGTGTCGCGTCGCCGGCGAGGTCGGCGCGGACGGTGCGGCCTCCGTGCAGCAGGGGCCGCAGTTCCCGGTAGAGCGCGGTCCAGGCGGTGAGCCTGGCGAGTTCCTCGGGGGTGCACCGGGTGATGTCCTGCTCGATGCCCGTGTGCCCGAACAGGGCTGTGGCCAGCCGGAAGCTGTCGTAGCTGATCCGGGCGGTGGTGTGGCTGGTGGCCGCGCCGACGTGGGCGCCGATCAGCTCGGGCGGCAGAAGCTGGGTGGTCCAGCGCTGAATGGCCTGGCGCTCCACCGGGTCGTTGCAGTCCGAGGCCCACACCCGGTCGGTACGGGCGAGGATCCCCAGGTCGATCCGGCCGCCGCCGCTGGCGCAGCTCTCGATCTCCAGCCCGGGGTGGCGCTCCTTGAGGGCGTCGAGCAGCCGGTAGAGCCCGAGCACCTGGGCGTGCGCGACCGGGCGGTCGGCGTCACCGTGCACGGCCTCGTGCAGCTCCCGGTTGTGGTCCCACTTCAGGTAGGCGATGCCGTACTTCTCCACCAGTGCGTCCAGCGCACCCAGCAGGTAGTCCCACACGGCGGGGTTGGAGAGGTCCAGGACGTGCTGATGACGGGAGGACGGGCCGACTCCGCGGGCCGGACCGAGCACCCATTCGGGGTGTTCCCGGGCCAGGTCCGAATTGAGGTTGACCATCTCCGGCTCGACCCACAGCCCGAACTCCATGCCGAGCGAACGCACATGGTCCACCAGCGGGGTCAGCCCCTCGGGCCACACCACGGGGTCCACGGTCCAGTCGCCCAGCCCGGAGTGGTCCGAGCGGCGCCCGCGGAACCAGCCGTCGTCCAGCACGAAGCGCTCGACACCGACCTCGGCGGCCTTGTCGGCCAGCCGCAGCAGGCGGTCCAGGTCGTGGTCGAAGTAGACCGCCTCCCAGCTGTTGAGGATCACCGGGCGGGGGGTGCGCGGGTGGGCGGGCCGGGCGCGCAGCAGGGCGTGGAAGCGGCCGGCGAGTCCGTCGAGCCCCTGGCCGGACCAGGCGAAGTGGCATACCGGCGTGGTGTAGGACTCCCCCGGGGCGAGCCGGATCTCCCCGGCCCGCAGCAGCTCTCCCCCGCCGAGCACCGCGGCGTGGGCGCCGGCGCCCTCCGGCAGTTGCTCGACCAGATACCGCTGGTCGCCGCTCCAGGCGATGTGCACACCCCACACCTCGCCCTCGCGGAAACCGAACCCGGGCACGCCCACCGCCACGAGGTACGGCGAGTCAAGGCCGGGCTTGCCCCGCCGCACCTGCCGGGCGTAGGTGCCGTAGGCCAGCGGGCGGCGCTGGGGGGAGCGCTCCCGGCTCCACTTGCCGGTGAAGTCCAGGATCTCCCCGGCCCGGCGGGGCAGCGGAAGCAGGGTGGTGACCTGCGCGAGGTCGTAGGGCGCCGGGTCGGCGTCCTGCCGCCGGGTGATCCGGGTCTGCACGCCCAGCACTCCGGAGGGCTCCAGCCGATAGGTGACGGTGGCGTCAAGTCCGGCTCCGGGGTCGGTGAGCCGCAGGGACAGCTCGCCGCCTTCGGCCTCGGGTCGGTAGGAGGTTTCGGCGAGGCTCAGCCGGGGCGCGGCCGAGGTGCCGGCCAGGTGGCCCTCGTGGGCCGGGGTGCCGGACCAGCCGTCCGCCTCCGTGGGCCAGACGGTGAAGCGTCGCGGGATGTCGATGGAGTTGTTGAGCACGGCGGGCTCGTCGGTCAGCGCGAGGGCAGCCAGTCCCTCCTCGGACAGCTCGCCCAGGTCGGCCCCCCAGTGCAGAACTCTTGGCACCGGCTCGGTGAGCTCCACGACGAGTGAGGTGCCGGCCGCGCGCAGGGCGAGGATCCCCGGGGTGGTGTCGGACATACAGAGCCCTTTCCCTTTGTCCGGTCCGCCGGACGCTCCCTGGTCGTGGGCCGCGTCCGGCGTCCGGTCACCAGTTGCTGTCGGACGTTCAGTGCTGCGCGAGCAGCGTCTTGCTCTTGTCCTGCATGTCGTTGAAGACGGAGTCGTTCTTCTGGCCGGCGAAGTACGCCTCGAACAGCGGCTCCAACGCGTCCTGGATGGCGGCGCCGTTGCCGTAGACCGGGGACGGGTAGAGGACATTGTTCTTCATCATGTCCGTGAACACGGACAGATCCACGCCGTGGGCGGCCAGGGCCTTGGCCGACGCGTCCATGGCGGCCGGGATCGAGGGGAAGAAGGTGCCGGTCTGCGACGCCTTCGACTGGCAGGACTCGGAGCCCATGAAGGAGATCCACTTCCAGGCCAGGTCCGGGTTCTTCGTCCCGGCCCAGATGTTGTTGCCGTTGGAGTTGCTCAGTACGGCCCGGGTCTTGCCGTCGGGGCCGTACGGGGTGGGCGCGATGCCGACCTTGAGGCCCGGGAGCTTCACGAAGGTCGCGGCCTCCCACGAGCCGGCACTTTCCATGGCGACCTTACCGGACGCCAGGAGGTCGACGTCGCTGACGCTGTTGGCGAAGTCGCCGATCTTGGGCGCGTAGCCCTTCTGCGTCAGGGAGCGGATCCAGTCCATGGTCTTCACGAACCGCGGGTCGCTGTAGTCGAACACCGTCGGCCAGGTGGGCTTGTCACCCAGGCGCCAGCCCGTGGTGTCGACCAGAGGGCTCCATGTGGTCTGGCCGATGAAGTCCTTGGCCGCGACCTGTCCGTAGCCGTAGGTCTTGATGTGGGACTTGTCGAAGCCCGGCTGGTCGCCGCGCCGGCCCTTGGAGTCGATGGTCATGTGGGCGATCATCTTGCCGAGCGTGCCGCCGTTGTCGGGGTTCCAGTTCAGCGAGTCGACGTCCTGCTTGGTGTACCCGGCCTTGGTCAGCGCGTCCGCGTTGTAGTAGATGCCGGTCGCCGCCCAGTCCAGCGGGAGCGCGTACTGCTTGCTGTCGGTGAACTTCCAGGCGTCCACGCCCACCGAGAAACGGGACAGGTCGAACTTGTCCTTGGAGATGAAGCTGTCCAGCGGCATCAACTGGTGCTGGGAGGCGTAGGCCTGGAAGAACTGGACGCTGTTCTGGAACGCGTCGGGTGCGTTGCCGGCCACGAACCCGGCGGTCAGCTTGGTGAAGTAGTCGTTCACGTTGTACTGGGAGATCTTCACCGTGACACCGGGATTGGCCTTCTCGAAGTCCGTGGCGCACACCTGGTAGGCCGCGGCCTGCTTGTCGTCCCAGGTCCACCAGTTGACGGTCTTGGAGCCGCCGGCGCTGGAGGAGCCGGAGGAACAACCGGAGACCACTGCCGCCAGAGTGAGCGTGGCGCCCAGGGCGACGGCCTTTCGTATGCCCTTGATTCTTTTCATCGTTCCTTCTTTCGGGGTGGCACGGGGGGTGCGTGGGACGGCGACGCTTGCGGACGGGACGACGATTTGAGGAGCGCGCCGAACGCGCTCAGGGCCATGACCAGGTCTTCGGGGCCGCCGGCGTCATGGCCGTTGAACTCCCACAGACGCAGCTGCTTGGGCCCGGAGTAGGCCTGGTAGGCGGCGATCGCGGTGACCGGCGGGCACACCTCGTCGCGCAGCCCCGCGGAGAACCAGGCCGGAGCGGTGGCCCGGCGGGCGAAGCCCAGTCCGTCGAAGTAGCTCAGCGTGCGGAACGTCTGCTCGACCCGGTCGCGGCGGGCCCCCAGATAGCCGATGAGCTCGGCGTACGGATCCGCGTCGGTGAGCCGGGTGGCCTGCCGGATGTCGCAGAGGAAGGGCGCCTGGAAGTGGGCGGCCGACAGGTCGGGTACGAGTCCGGCGACCGCGAGCGCGATGCCGCCGCCCTGGCTCGGGCCGACGACGGCGACCCTGGCCGCGTCGACGAGGTCGGAGCGGCTGCGCAGGGCCTCGACGGCGCGGACGGCATCGGTGAACACCCGCCGATAGACGTAGGTGTCCTTGTCCTCGATACCGCGGGTGAGGAAGCCGGGATACGCGGGGCCGCTGCCGACCGGGTCGGGGGTGGCGCCGCCGCCCGCCCATGCGCCTCCCTGTCCCCGGGTGTCGACCAGCAGGTGGGCGTACCCGGCGGAGGCCCACAGGAGATCGTCAATCGGTGCGCCGCGTCCGCTGCCGTAGCCGTGGAACTGCACGACGGCGGGGAGTGGCCCGGTCCGCTGCCGGGGCATGCGCAGCCAGCCGCGGACCGGATGGCCGGCGAAGCCGGGAAAGACCGCGTCGTAGACGTCCACGGTCTCCAGACCGGTCGCCACGGACGTCAGCTCCAGCACGGCTGCCTGATCGGCGCGTGCCTCGGCGAGGGTGGCTTTCCAGAAGACGTCGAAGTCCGCCGGCTCGCGGTAGGTGCTGCGGTAGGAGAACAGCTCGGGCACATCCTGCTCCGTCAGCACGGCACCGGCTCCCCCCGCTGGCGCAGGTCCGCGTCGAGCGTGACCTGGGTGCCGAGCGGGATACGGACCTCGGCGACGCGCTCCCCGTGGCGGATCCGGACCGGCTCGGCGCCGTCGCCGGCGATCCGGCGCACGGTGGCCGAGTTCGGGGCGCCGTCGCTCCAGGTGAAGCCGACGGCGAGACCGCCGCGGCAGCGCAGGTCCGTGGCCTGGCCGTCCGGCCACTGCGCGGGCAGGGCGGGCAGCAGATGGACGGTGCCGGTGTGGCTCTGCAGCACCATCTCGGTGAGGGCGGCCATGAAGCCGAAGTTGCCGTCGATCTGGAAGGGCGGGTGGGTGGAGAAGAGGTTGGGCAGCAGCCCGCCCCAGCGGGAGCCGTCGACCGGGGCATCGGTGCCGGGATCGCCGTCGAGCGGGCGACTCGCCTCCAGCAGGAGGGAGCGGGCCGTCGCGGCATCGCGCAGCCAAGCCCGCAGGGCGATCTTCCACCCCCAGGACCAGCCCATGGCGCCGGGGCCCCGCCGGTCCAGCAGCTTCAGCGCGGCCCGGGCCAGTTCGGGCGTCCTCTCCGGATCGATGAGACCGAGGGGGTGCAGAGCGATCAGCTGGGAGAGGTGACGGTGGTGGGGGTCGGCCTCGGGCAGGTCGTCGGCCCACTCCTGCAGCCAGCCGCCGGCCGAGATCCGCGGTGGCCGCAAGCGGGGCAGGGCGGCGCGGATCTCGGCTGTCAGCGGGCTGTCCAGGGCCAGGATCTCGGCTGCCTGCAGGGTGCGGTCGAAGGTGGCCTGGATCAGCGCGATGTCCATGGCCGAGGAGCGGGTCAGGGACCTGGGGGTGCCGTCGGCGTCCAGGAAGAGGTTCTCCGGTGAGGTGGACGGGATAGTGTCCAGAAAACCGGTGCCCTCGTCGACGAGCCAGTCCAGCAGGAACTCGGCGCAGCCACTGAGCAGCGGCCAGGCCCGGTTCCGCAGGAAGTCGAGGTCGCGTGTGAACTCGTAGTGGTCCCACAGGTGCTGGGACAGCCAGGTGCCGCCCATCATCCAGATCGCCCACGAGGGGTTGCCGTGGCCCATGCCGACCGGCAGCGCCCAGCCCCACATGTCGGTGTTGTGGTGTGCCACCCAGCCACGGGTGCCGTAGACCTCTCGCGCGACCTCGGTGCCACCCGCGGCGAGCCGGTCGAGCAGATCGAACAGCGGCTCGTGGCAGGAGGCGAGACCGGCCGCTTCCGCGCCCCAGTAGTTCATCTGGGTGTTGATGTTGATGGTGTAGTTGGAGGACCAGGCCGGCCGCAGGTCGGCGTTCCAGATGCCCTGGAGGTTGGCCGGAGGCCCGGCGTGCGGGCGGGAGGCGCAGGCCAGCAGATAGCGGCCGAGCTGGAACAGAACGGTGGCGGTGAGGAGTTCGTCGTCCCCGCTGAGGATGTCGCGTGCCACGTCGTAGGTGCCGGCGCGACGCGAGCCGATGCGCAGGGCGGTGCCGCCGAGCAGGGCGCGCACTTCGTCCTCGTGTGCCTTCAGCAGGCTGCCGGCGCCCTGGGCGGCGGCCCGCTCGGCCGCCGCGGTCGCGGTGGCCAGGTGGGTGGCGCGGTCCACGGTGGCCTGTCCCTTCCAGTGGAGGGCGGCGTTGGTGGAGCTGGCGAGGGTGATCAGGAGGTGGGAGGCGCCGAGGACGAGGAGGCTGCCGTCTGCCGCGGTCACCTCGCCGTCAGTGGTCAGAGCCAGTGCGAGGGCACCGAAGGGGTCGTAGCCGTCGACGGGTCCGTCCGCGTACCGCAGTGGTTCGGCGACACCGGGTTCATGCGCGGGCGCTCCGTCGACCGGTATCTCCACGCCCAGGGTCAGGCTACGGACGGTGGACGAACGGTGGACCTCACGCAGCGGCGTGGACAGTTCCACCCGCAGGTCCACGGTGCCGCCGTCCGCGTCCACCGCCGTGCACAGGGTCCCGGCGACGGCATCGGCCCAGACCCGGCGGCGGACGGTCGTGCCGTCCAGGCCGAATCCGTCCTCGGCGACCGCGGAGTCGAGGTCGAGGGTCCGGCCGTGGTAGTCGGCCTCTTCGCCGCCCTCCACCGTCAGCCAGAGGTCGGCGTAGGGCAGGTACTCCTGGCTGTACGGCCCTTCGAAGGCCATCAGCAGCGCCTCGGCCCGCTCCTGGTCGCCGGAGCGGATCGCGGCGCGGACCTCTTCGAGCCGCTGGGGACCGGCACCGGCCGCGCGCACCTCGGCGAGGGCGGCGGCCGGGCCGCCGGGGGTGCCGGACCACACGGTGGAGTCGTTGAGCTGGATCCGGGCCCGGTGGGCGCCGCCGAAGACCATCGCGCCGAGCCGGCCGTTGCCGACGGGGGCGGCCTCGGTCCACCGGCCCGCGGGCGCGGGCCACTTCAGCACCAGGTCGGTGGGGTGCATGGCTGTGCCGTCCTATCGAGGTGTGCTGCCGTGGATTACTTGAGGCCGGAGAAGCCGATGGAGTTGACGATGCGCTTGCCGAAGGCGACGAAGAGCAGCAGCATCGGCAGGGCCGCGATGAGGGCGGCGGCCATCAGGCCCGCCCAGTCCGGCGCCGCCTGTGGCGAGGACTGCTTGAAGACACCGAGCGCGAGGGTGAGCGGCTGCACGTCCGGGCCGTTGGTGATGAGCAGCGGCCAGAAGTAGTCGTTCCAGGCGTTGACGAACATCAGCAGGGACACGGTCGCTATGGGCGCGGACGACATCGGCAGGATGATCCGGAAGAAGATCCGCAGCGGTCCGGCGCCGTCGATGATCGCGGCCTCTTCGACTTCGCTGCTCAGGCCCAGCATGAACTGCCGCAGGAAGAAGAGCGTGAACGCCTGGAAGAGGCCGCCGGGCAGGATCAGTCCGGCGAAGGTGTTGGTCAGCCCGAGATCCTTCACGAAGACGAAGTTGGGCAGCAGCGTGAACACGCCGGGCACCATCAGGGCGCTGATCAGAATGTTGAACACCAGGTTGCGGCCACGCCAGTGCAAGCGGGAGAAGGCATAGGCGGCTGCCGCGGAGAGCAGCACGATCAGCGCCGTCTGAACGGACGCGTAGATCAACGAGTTGCGCAGGTAGAGCGCGATGTCGAGGGAGGCGCCGGAGCCACCCTGGGCCTGGGCCTGCGCGGTGGAGGCGATGCCCAGGGCCCGTTCGAACGCCCCCCAGGTGAAGCCCACGGGCAGTGGTGAGGACGGGTCGGTCGCCAACTGGTAGTTGTTCGACAGCGCGGTGCGCAGAATCCAGTAGAACGGGAAAAGGGTGACCACCACGACGACGGCCAGGTAGATCCAGGCAGCGATCCTGCCGGGTGAGAGCCTGCGGGTGTCCTGCCGGGGCCGGCGGCGCAGGACGGCCGCCTGGCCGGGAGTGATGCTGACAGCCATGTCGGCCTCCTTCAGTTCAGGTCGGATTCGTCGGCGCGGGCGAGCCGCAGCTGGGTGAAGGTGACCGCGATGAGAAGCGCGAACAGGGCCAGCGACATGGTGGCGGCGTAACCGAAGTCGAACTGCCGGAAGGCCTTGTCGTAGATGTACATCTGCAGCACGTTCGAGGCATTGGCCGGGCCACCCTTGGTGGTGACCTGGACGATGTCGAACACCTGGAAGGAGTTGATCACGGTCAGGACGACCACCATGACCAGGATCGGCCGCAGCAGAGGGACCGTCAGCCGACGGAACATCTGCACTTCGCTCGCTCCGTCGACCCGGCCGGCCTCGTAGATGGTCGGCGGGATCGTCTGCAGACCGGCGAAGATCAGCAGGGCGTAGTAGCCCATCCACTTCCAGACGCTGATCGCGGCGAGCGAGGGGATCGCCCATCCCCCGCTGCCGAAGAAGAGGATGGAGTGGCCGGTCAGATGCTTGATGACAATGCTGATGATGCCGAGGGTCGGGTCGAGCATCCACTGCCACACGAGGGCGGCGATGACGTTGGAGATCAGGAACGGCAGCAGGATCACGCCGCGCAGCGCTGACGACCGGGTCACCCGATGCAGCACCACCGCCGTCGCCAGCGAGACCAGGGTGCCGAAGCCGACGGACAGCACGACGAAGTAGACGGTGACCAACAGCGAGTGCCAGAAGACGTCGTCACCGAACATCTCGCGGAAGTTGGCCAGTCCCACCCACTGCGGCGGGCTGAGGACGTGGAAGTCGGTGAAGCTGAGGTAGATGCCGCGCAGCGTCGGATAGGCGAAGAAGACCGCGAATCCGGCGACGGCGGGGAGGATGAGCAGCAGTGCGACCGGCAGGTCCCGGCGGCGGGCCGCCGCCGACCGGGTCGTGGTGGGGGAATGCGGCTTGCGGACCTGACGGGTCATTCGGATCTTGCGGGGCTTCGTCGAGGCGGCGGCCGTGGTGGTCACGGCGGCGGACGACGGTGTGGCCGGCGTCGTGGGGTTGCCCTGTGATGTGACCACCACGGCACACTCTCCTCGGTGTCAGACGGATGGAAGACGGGTCGGAGCCGGACGGCTGATCAGAGGGTGATCCGGTCCACGTCGGACACGTAGTCCGAGGGGTTGCCGAAGGTGATCGTGTTGGCGCCCGCCTTCAGCTGCACGGGCACGGTGATCGACTGCGGGCGGCCCCAGTTGTTGTCGTTGCTCCCGGGCAGCGGCAGTTGGAAGGACTTGCCGTTGGCGGTGACGACGACGGTGCGGCCGGAGGAGCCGTCGGTGTAGTCGAGCTTCATCAGGTACGTGCCGTCCTTGGGCGCGGTCACGTTGCCGATGGCCACCGATCCGGTGTAGCCGAGGTTGCCGACCTTCTTGCCGCCGGAGCACTCGGAGCAGTCCGAGAGGGAGGCGTTGCCGCTGAGGGTGTTGCCGGGCGCCTCGGCCTCGTACGAGACCGGTCCGCCTGCCGCGGGCGTGGTGATCGCCACGGCCTTGCTGGGCGAGGACTCGTGCCCCTTGGCATCGTGGGCGACCACGGTGAAGGAGTAGCCGGTGCCGGCGCTGAGGCCACTGAGGGTGGCGGAGGTGCCGGTGACGGTGGCGGCCTTCGACCCGTTGGCGTAGACGTCGTAACCGGTGTTGGCGGTGCCCGAGTTCACCGCGTCCCAGGCGAGCGAGACGCTGGTCGCGGTGGAGGCGGTGCCGTGCACGGCGAGCGGGACCGCGGGGTTCTTGCCGGTGCTGGGCGGCGTGATCCGCAGCAGACGCGAGCCGTGCGGGGGCAGGTTGTCGGTGAAGGAACCGCCGACCGAACCCAGGTTCTTGTGGCTCCACAGATCGCGGACCGCGGCCTTGCCACTGATGCCCAGGTCGCTCCAGTCGGCGGTCACGTCCGAGTAGCCGCCGCCGAGGTTGAACAGCGCCACGGTGTAACTGCCGTCCGCGTTACGGGCGTACCAGACCTGCTGCGGGGTGTCCTGGCTGACCGGCTTGGCCGGGTTGCCCGCCTGGTCGACCGCGATGACCTCGTCGTTGGTGAGCAGCTTGAGGCCGTATGAGTCGAGCTTGGTGAGGTCGTCACCGATGTACAGCGGGGCGGACTCGATGGCCCAGAGCGTCATGTAGCTCTGCCGCTCGGTCTCGTTGATGCCGTCGAGGGGACCGGCGCCGACGTCGAGGGAGTCGAGGTTGTTCCAGTGCCCGGGACCGGCGTCGGGTATCCACTGCACGACGTCGTTCCAGCGCTGCTTCACCGAGTTGTTCCAGGTCACCAGCGTGTCGCAGTAGCACTCGACGTCCGTGTCGACCCGCCACCCGTTGGAGTTCGCCTTCCAGACGTCCGCCTGGTTGTGGCTGAGCGACCAGGACAGGATGAACTCGATGGGACGGCCGGTGTTCTGCAGCGCGGTGTGCCACGCCTTGATGTCGGGGACGTTGTTGTGCGCCTCGTCACCCTGGTTGGAGCCGGGTCCGACTCCGTCGATCTTGAGGAAGTCCACGCCCCAGCTGGCCAGTTCGTCGGCTTCGGACTGGATGTACTTGGTGGTGCAGGGGCTGGCGAAGTTCAGCTGGTAGGAGACGTTGTCCCAGCCGCTGGTCTTGCGCAGGTCCGGGTAGACGATGTCCTTGGTGGTGCAGCCGGGAGCGTTGTAGATCGGCGTGTTGCCGTTGTTGTAGTAGTCCTGGTAGAGGCCGACCGCCAGGTAGAGGCCGAACTTCAGGCCCTTCTTGTGCAGGTAGTCCCCGACGTACTTCATGCCGTGGGGGAACTTCTTGAGATCCGCGGTGGGACGGGCGTAGCCGTCGCCGACGTTCTTGCCGTTGTCGACGTTCCAGCCGGCGTCCACGTTCACGTGGTCGTAGCCGTGGGACTTCAGCTTCGATGCCAGGACGTCGGCCTGCTGCAGCACATGGGCTTCGGTGAGCCAGTTCTCCCCGCCGTAACCGGGGAAGTTGGTCGATTCGAGGCTCCAAGTGCTGTAGCCCATGTACGGCTTGGCGGCCACGACGGGCGCGGCGGCGGAGGCCTGGGGGCCGGAAGACACTTCGGGATCGGCGGCCCGCGCGGCGGCGGGCACGGCGAAAGCCACCGCGAGTGCGGTGGCACAGGCGAGCGTGAGACGTGCGGGTCGAGCTTGACGAGCCATGGATGTACTCCGTCTGGGCGCGACTGCAGGCGGACTTCCCGCCTGAGGGATCGGGGGTGCCGGGAACCCCTCGGCGGTGGTCGTCCCGGAGCACCACCGAGGGAGAGCTGAGACCGTCAGGGACGAGTGGCCTCGCTCCTCCCCGGCGCGACACCGTCCAGCCCGCTCCGGCGAGGAGTGCGGCGAATGTAGCCAGGCTTTCCTTCCAGCGTCAACATAGTCGGCACCAATAAATCCGATGTCTTCTTCGGAAAGTCTGTACAGCGAGGCATTTTCCCTACCGCGATGGCGTATAGATGGGATGACTGGCCCCTTGTCTTAGTTTCCTCAAGAAATGTATGGTCACGGCATGACCCTTGCCGACCAGCCGCCCGCCGCCGTCCTGGTCTTCCAGACGCTGCTGCAGCACGGCCCCCTCAGCCGTGCCGAGATCGGACGGCGGACCGGGTTGTCGGCGGGAGCCGTCACCAAGGCGGCCACTCCGCTGATCGCCGACGGCTGGATCACCGAGGCCGGCCGCCCCGTGGAGCGGGCCAACGGCCGTCCGGCGACGCCGATCGCCGTACGGGCGGAACGTGCCCGCTTCGCCGGGGTGAAGGTCACCGGGGACGAACTCATCGGCGTACTGGCCGATCTGACCGCCCAGCCGCTCACCTCCCGGCGCACCGCCCTGAGTTCGCGTGACGTGGGCACCGTGGTGCTGGCGATCGCCGGGCTGGTGGATCAACTGCGGGCCGCGGCGGGCCTGGAGGAGGCCGACGCGATCCACAGCATCGGCGTGACCATCTCGGGCGACGTGGACGGACAGACCGGCACCGTGCAGTACTCCCCCTTCCTGAACTGGCGCCGGGTGCCACTGGCCCAGCTGGTGGAATCGGCCACCGGGATCGCGACGGTCATCGAGAACGACGTACGGGCCCTGACCGTGGCCGAACAGTGGTTCGGCGCGGGCGCCGGCCTGTCGTCCTTCGCCCTGGTCACCGTCGGCGCCGGCATCGGCGCCGGGCTCTCGATCGGCGGCCGGGTGGTGTCGGGCGCGCACGGAGTGGCGGGCGAGGTCGGCCACCTCCCGGTGGGCGGCAGCGACCGCATCTGCACCTGCGGCAACACCGGCTGTGTCGAGGCGGTCGCCTCGACACACGCGATCATCGAACAGGCCCGCCAGGCCGCCGTCGACCCCGCACTGACCATGGACGAGGCGGTACGACGCGCGCACGCCGGCGACCCGGCCGTCGGGGCGGTCTTCGCCCGCGCCGGACATGCCATGGGCCTGGCGCTGGCCTCGGTCGCCAACCTCATCGGCCCGGAACGGATCATCATCTCCGGTGAGGGCGTGGCCTCCTACGACCTGTTCGCCGACCAGATCCGGCAGACCTTCGCCGCCCATGCGTTCGGCGCCGCCGCGGACTGCGACCTCGTGGTCCGGCCACTGCCGTTCGAGGAGTGGGCCAGAGGCGGCGCCGCGGTCGCGGCCCAGCGGGTGTTCGCTCCGGCCAAGTAGGCCACCCGTCAGTCGCTCCGGGAGTGGCGCTCCCGGGGTGTCGGTGCCGGCCGTCCGGCTCCGACGCCGCGCGCGAGCCGGCTCAGGTCGCGCCGGTGCGGCGAATTCGTCCGCCTCGTGCAGCAGATCCATCAGGGTCGCCCGGGCGCGGGCCACTCGGGAACGGACCGTCGTCATGCGTGGGTACGACTTCTCGCCCGGCGTCGCACTCAATCCACCTGGCGTGATGCGGGCCAGTGCGAGGGCCGGGGGCGCGAGCGCACGCCGCCCCCTTCCTGCGGCGCCCCGGCACACGGGTGACACGCGCGTCTTCCCACGTCACTCCGGGTATCCCTCGGGCAGTCCCCGCGACCGCCGGTCCCGGACACCGGCGCGCCGCAACGGCACGCCCACGGAGGTAGCAAGCATGACCGACATCAGCGGGCTGGAGCCCGTCGCCACGTTCTGCGGCAACTGCAACTGCGGCTGTCCACAGTTGTTCGTCGACCCGAACGCACCGTCCGACCGCCGGATCGTGCTCACCGATGACTTCGGCCAGCGCGTCCAGATGAGCGCCGACCAGTTCTCGTCGCTCGTCGACGACGCCAAGGCCGGAAAGCTGGACGGCATCGCCCTGCCCTGAAGCCGGATTCCGGTCACGCCATCGGCTTGCGTCCGGGCCCGGAGGAACGCGGCCTGCCCTGGGCGGCCGGCATCTCCTCCACGCCCGGGACTCGTCCGTGTGCCGGACACAGCCACCAGCACGGGGGTCGGGCCATGTTTCGCGCGGCATTGCCGACAGACGCACCGTTTTCCGTGATAAATACTCAAAACGTATGTGTTCGGAAGCTGTGGTGAGGCCGGAACCCGGGTCGAGATGATGCACGGTCCCGCCAGACAGCCATGCGCTGCAAGGCCACACATCTCACCGACGGAAGGTGGACGGGCGTGCGGCATTACGATCTCGTGGTCGTGGGGGCGGGCACCGGCAACATGCTGCTCGGCGATGAACTCGCCCGTCTGCGCACCGCCGTCGTGGAACCCGACCGTTTCGGCGGCACCTGCCTCAACAGAGGCTGCATTCCGAGCAAGATGTTCGTCCTCGCGGCCGACGCGGCCAGGGGCGCGCGGGCGTCAGCACGGCTCGGTGTCCACGCGAGCGTCGACCACGTGGACTGGACCGCCATCCGCGACCGGATCTTCCACCGCATCGATCCGCTGCATGACAGCGCGCTGACGTATCGCAGGAACAACGGCATCGATGTCTACACCGAGGAAGGACGCTTTGTCGCGCCGAAGGTGCTCGAGGTCGGAAACGAGCGGATCACCGCCGACACGTTCGTCATCTCCGTCGGGTCACGACCTGTGGTGCCGGACATCCCCGGCCTCGACTCCGTGGCCTACCACACCTCGGACACCATCATGCGGATCGACGAGGTGCCCGCATCCCTGGCCGTCATCGGCGGCGGTTTCATCGCGGCCGAGTTCAGCCATGTCTTCGGCGCGTTCGGCAGCGATGTCACGATCGTGCAGCGGGGGCCGCGCCTGCTGACCGGGGAGGACGAGCAGATCTCGGCGCGGTTCACCGAACTCGCGTCGCGGCGCCACCGCGTGCTTCTCGACGCCGCGGTCACCTCCGTCGAACCGAGCCCGGAGGGCGTGACACTCACCGTGTCGTGTCCGGACGGCGAGCATGTCGTCAGGGCCGCGGCGCTACTGGTCAGCGTCGGCCGCCGGCCCAACACCGACCGCCTGGACGCGGCCGCCGGAGGCCTGGAACTCGACGAACAGGGCCACATCACGACCGACAGCGCCTACCGCACCTCGGTGCCGGGGGTCTGGGCACTCGGCGACGTGGCCAATCACTTCCAGCTCAAGCACATGGCGAATGCCGAGTCGCGTGTCGTGCGGCACAACGTCCTCCATCCGCAGGACCTCCACACGCTCCCCTACAAGATCACCCCGCATGCCGTCTTCACCGACCCGCAGATCGCGAGTGCCGGACTGACCGAGCAGGAGGCACGCCGTCGCGGGATCGAGTACCTGGTGAGTGTCCACGACTACGCGGCGACCGCGTACGGATGGGCGCTGGAGGACACCACCAGCTTCGTGAAGGTCCTGGCGAACCCTCACGACCGCATGATCCTCGGCGCACACATCATCGGCACACAGGCCGCGACACTCATCCAGCCCCTGATCCAGGCGATGACGCTGAACCTGACAGTGGACCGCATCGCCCGGGACGTGCTGTACATCCACCCGGCACTCACCGAGGTCGTGGAACAGGCCCTGCTGGCCCTGTGACTGTGAACGGGGACGGGCCGCGCGGGCACGGGTCCGACTCGCCCCCTGGAGGGGCGCCATGACCCGTGCCCCGATGACGCCCTGCTCAAGCGGGGTGCGGCCCCGGTTCCTGCCCCGTCAGGTGGTGCCGCGCAGAGGTCGCAGTACCGCGGCACCTGCGCGGGCGATCGCGGACACCGGAGCCCCCACCCATTGGATCAGGTCCCGTGACAGGGCGGTGTCGAGCTCGATGGTCACCCGCACGTATCGGGTGTGCAGGCGGGTGACCTTGGCGGGACGCGGTGCGGCAGCGTCCGGTTCGCGCTGCAGGGCGGCTCGGTAGGTGTCCTTGCGCTGGTTCACGCCTTGTCCTGACGCTTGATGAGTTCGTCCGCGAGGTCCATGTACGCCGAGCCCTTGACCTCGACGGGGCCGCCGAATGACTGGGCGTACAGGTCGAGCCGCGGAATATGGGTGGACAGCACGTCGAATCCCCGCTCGGTGAGGGCCTCGCGCGCGTCGGCATCGGGACCGGTGCGCGTGGCGTCGGCACGATTCGTGCGGTTCAGCAGGACGGCCGCACGGGCCGGCCGGGCGCGCAGGGACTGCACGTCGCCCATCTCACCGTCGATGGGTGCCATGCGGTCCAGCTCGATGGGGGCCGGGGTCACCGGCACGATCCACTCGCTCGCGTATCTCATGATGCTGCGGGCGATGTGCGCGTGGTCCTCCATCTGCGGGGCGTCGAACACCACGGCCTGCCGGTGGCCGAGGAAGTCGTTCACGCGCCGGTGCACATCACCCACCGGGAGGGCGATCACAGGAAACGGGAAGCCACCCGCCAACTCGCTCCAGCGCAACGCCGAGGAGGCGGGGTCACTGTCGACCAGAAGGGGTGAGATACCGGACTCGTGAAGTGCGTGGGCCAACCAGACCGCGCTGGTCGTCTTTCCCACTCCGGGCTTCAGATTCACAAAGGCGTAGCTCAGCGACACAGGGGGGACGCTAGTGGTCGCGAGCGGCTGGTCGCCGTCGGCGCGGGGCGCAAGGACACGTCGTTCACCCTGCCGCGCGGTGGATCACTCGTATGGGCCAGTGCCGGGGCCGCCGGGCCGCGAGAGTGTCGTATGTGACGACACGTCGCGGACTGGGGATTCACCTGGTGTCGGCGTGCGACGCGGATGTCCCCGAAGCGAAGCAATGGGAAGCGAACGGAAACGAAGGGAAGGGCTGCGATGGAGCAGACGACGTGCTGTGTGGTGGGCGGCGGGCCCGCCGGAATGGTCCTCGGTCTGCTGCTGGCCCGGGCCGGCGTCGCCGTGACGGTCCTGGAGAAGCACGGCGACTTCCTGCGCGACTTCCGCGGTGACACCGTCCATCCCTCGACTCTGGCGCTGCTGGACGACCTCGGTCTGGCCGAGCGTTTCTCCCGTCTGCCGCAACGTCGGGTGGACACCGTGCAACTGCCGCTCGGCGCGGAAGGGTCACTGATCACCGTCTCGGACATCAACGTCCTGCCGGGCCCGTACAACTACGTGGCGATGGTGCCGCAGTGGGATCTGCTCGACCTGCTCGCCGACGAGGCACGCAAGGAGCCGTCCTTCTCTCTGCGCATGAACACCGAGGCGACGTCCTTCCTGCTGGAACGCGGACGGGTCACCGGCGTGCGGTACCGCACGCAGGACGGCCGCACCGGGGAACTGCGGGCCACTCTCACGGTGGCCTGCGACGGCCGGGGCTCGCTGGCCAGGTCCAGGCCCGAACTGGGGTTGCAGGAGTTCACCTGTCCCATGGACGCCTGGTGGTTCCGGCTGCCACGACGGGAAGGCGACCCGCAGGGCCTGGTGGGAGGTGCCGGTGACCGGATCCTCACCGCACTGATCGACCGTGGGGAGTACTGGCAGTGTGCCGTGCTGATCCCCAAGGGGACCGACGCCGAGCGTCGCGCCGCCGGACTCGACCGGTTCATGGCCGAGTTCTCGGGAGCCGTGCCCTGGCTGGCGGACCGGACGGATGCGCTGCGGTCGTGGGACGAGGTGAAGATGCTCGACGTACGGCTCGACCGCCTCCGGCGCTGGCACCGCCCTGGCCTGCTGTGCATCGGCGACGCGGCCCACGCGATGTCACCGGTCTTCGGCATCGGCATCAACCTCGCCGTGGAGGACGCGGTGGCCGCCGCACGGTATCTGGTCGAACCGCTGCGCAGGGGTGCGGTCGGCGTAAAAGACGTACGCGGCGTTCAGCGGCGCCGGTGGGCGACCACGGCCGCGACGCAGGCACTGCAGCGGATCGCTCACGCGCGGGTCATCGCGCCCGTGTTCGCGGGACGGCCGCCCCTCGGAAACGCCAGGCGGGCGGAGCGGGTGGGCGACCTGCTCACCACGTCACCGTGGGTCAAACGGGTGCCGGCGTACTTCATCGGCTACGGCGCTCTGCGCGAGCGTCCGCCTGCCGCGTCGGTGCGGTGAGGCGGCAGGCGGACGGGACCGCTCCCCACTGCCGCGTGTGAGCCGCACAGGCAGTGGGGAACGGCCCCGTCCGTGCGGTCGATTCAGCTGTGGGAGACGGTCAGTCCGTAGAAGGCGACCCTGGCTCCCTTGGTGGTGCTGTCCGAGGACGACTGGTTGTAGGAGCCGGCCTTGAAGTACTGCTTGTACGGCTTGAAGGACGACGGGATGGCGTAGTGGGTGGTACTGCCGTTGACCGTCAGGTCGATGGTGTTCCCGCCGGAGACGCCGATGGTGTACCGCCAGGTCTTGCCGATGGACACGTGCCCCACCGTGTGCAGTGTCTGGCCGCCGGACGGGGAGTTCTCGGTGCCCAGCACGATGTCGCCGTTGGAGTGGTAGTACAGCTCCAGGAGCGGCTTGGTGGACGAACCCCCGGTGCCGAGGTGGATCTGCCCTACGCACACGTTGGACGTCACCGACACCACGCGCAGGGTGGCGTTCAACCGGTGGGTGCCGCTGAGCGACCAGTTCGCGGCGCTGCCGTCGCGGTTCATCTCCCGGAGTTCCGAGCGGGCGTAGTGGGAGTTGGGCGTGGTGACGCCCTTCTCCGGGGCCCAGAAGGTCATCGCACCGTCGCGCGAGTCGGTGTAGAAGTAGGCGTCCTGGTAGCCGTTGGGTCCCTGGAGCCGGGACGACGGGATGGTGGTCGGGGAGCCCGGCGAGCCGACCGGCTCCTGCAACTGCCAGATCGACAGGTCGAAGTTGCCGCCGGGCGCGACGTTCGGGTCCGCGGCGTCGGCGCTGCCACCGCCGAAGACCGCCAGCGCGCCGACGACACACGCGACGGTCGCCGCTGCGAGGATCTTGGAACGGGTCATGTGGGGGGCCTTCCGAGGAGTCGGGAGGAGAGCGGGGTCACTGCGCGGTCAACTGGAAGCTCTGGTTCGACCATGGGGGTTTCCAGCCTTTCCCGAGCGACTGACGGTGGGGGGAACGGCGAAACTCGGTTCAGCCAGCTGAACGCGAGGCGCATATCTGAGTCGCTGGCGACCTGTGAACCTAAAGGTCTGAACCAGAGGCGTCAAGATGTGAAGCAGGGTCACGTCTCTGCGAGAGCAACTCGCGCACTCCTTGAAGCAAGATGACGATGCAGGGCTCTACCGCCTCCTTGCACCGCGCGTTCACTCGTGGGCACGGCGCGGAGAGGCGATCTGTACATCGTTGAAAGACGGAGAAACGTCCGGGCCCGGCCGGCGCGCTGTCGAAACAGCGAGCCGGCCGGGCCCGGGACCGTCACGCCTGGGGGCGGGGGCAGGGGGCCCAGCGGGGAGGCGCAGGCCGGTCCTGCCTGGGTGTCAGACGCACCCCACCGACATCGCTCGTCAGGCGCAGCCCGCCGGCACCGCCCGTGACGCGTCGTCGATCAGCGCCTGGTGGGCCGCCTTCAGGCGCCCCACGTCGGGCTTGATCACCTTGCGGTCGTACGTCATCAGGCCGTTGAGCTCGCCCTCGATGTCCGAGATCTGCGTGTACACCGCGCGGTTGTCACCACGGCAGGCCAGCACGTGGCTCACGGGCGGGTTCGGTTTCATCAGCGGCTCGCTCGTCGGCGTGGCCCTGTTGAAGGTGATCCAGAACGTGATCAACCAGATCGGCTCCCTGGACTCCGCCTACCAACAGGTCGTCAGCGGCGCGTTCCTGGCGGTCGTGGTCGTCGCACAGACCTGGCTCGGGCGCCGTCAACGCGTGTTGTGAACCGCGGTCGGCGAGGCCGAGTCGGACGCTTCGGCGTCCGGAGGCGCCATCGCCCGGCCCCGGGCGCCACCGGCGCTCGGGGCCCCGCCGCCTCTGCACGTCGACGGGCGCGGTCGTCAGGCGGCCGGGTGCGGGTCCACCAGTGGTTCGCCGGTCCAGCTCGCGAGGAGGCCCAGAGCCTCTTCGGACGCGCTGCCGGGTTCAGCGGTGTAGAGGCCGAGGATCTGGTCCGGGTCGCCGGTGACGGCCAGCGCTTCGTAGTCCAGGGTCAGGTCGCCGACCAGCGGATGGTGGAAGTGCTTGGTTCCGTACGTACGGCGCTTGATGTCGTGATCGGCCCACCAGGTCCGGAAGTCGGTGTCTTTCAGCGACAGTTCACCGACGAGTTCGGCGAGCTGCGGGTCGTGCGGGTGCTGACCGGCGTAGAGGTGCAGGGCGGCGACGCTCGAGCGGGCGATGCCCTCCCAGTCGTCGTAGAGGCTGCGGGCGGCATCGTCGAGGAAGATGAACCGCGCCATGTTGCGCTCTCGCCGGGGCAGTGCGTCGAAGTCCGTGTACAGGGCCCGGAACAGGCGATTGGTGGCCAGGACGTCGGTGCGGCGGCCGATGACCAGCGCCGGTACGTCGGTCAGCTTGTCCAGGAGCCGGTACAGCGCGGGGCGCACCCGTTGCGGCGGCAGCGGACGAGGCCGGCGCCGGGTCGGCCTCGCCAGAGCGAACAGATGACTGCGTTCGTCGCCGCTCAGTCCCAGCGCCCGTGCGACGGCGTCGAGGACGGCATCGGAGACGTTGGTTCCGCGTCCGCGTTCCAGACGTACGTAGTAGTCGACGCTGACACCGGCGAGCTGGGCGACCTCCTCGCGACGCAGCCCCGGCACACGACGGACCGTGGAGGCGGGGGGCAGGCCGGCCTGCACCGGTGAGATCTTCGCCCGGCGGGTGCGAAGGAACTCCCCGAGCTCGCTCATGTGGCCGCCGGTCGCAGCATCGTGTGCACTCATGCGTGCCACGCTACGCCGCCGGACCGCCCGGATGGCCGGCGAAAGGGGTACTGCTGGACCCCCGGTCGGAGCGTGCCCCTTGTGGCCCTCTGACCAGCGATTTCGGCTGATTCCATGGAGTCACCCGGAAGGATTCCGGGCCCTGCCGCGAGGCGGCGGGACACAGGGAAAGGCTGAACTTCATGACCGACGACGGACGCATCACCACACCGTTCGGCGCCCAGACCACCGCCGCCGAGGTGGTCAAAGGTGTCGATCTCACCGGCCTCCGGGCGATCGTGACCGGAGGGTCCTCGGGCATCGGCGTGGAAACCGCGCGTGCCCTGGCGGCCGCGGGGGCCGAGGTGACCCTCGCCGTACGCGATCTCGAAGCGGGTAAGAAGGTCGCCGAGGACATCAGCGCCGGCACGGGCAACGACCGGGTCCTGGTCTCGCCGCTGGACCTGGCCGACCAGTCGTCGATCAGGGCATTCGTCGCGGACTGGCGTGGCCCGCTGCACATTCTGGTGAACAACGCGGGAGTGATGGCCTCCCCCGAGACCCGTACCGCCGCGGGGTGGGAACTCCAGTTCGCCACCAACCACCTTGGGCACTTCGCTCTGACGACCGGTCTGCACGACGCACTCAAGGCGGCCGACGGCGCACGCGTCGTCGTCGTCAGTTCGGTGGGGCACATCAACGGGGACGTCCGCTTCGACGACATCCATTTCGAACGGGACCCGTACGACGCCTGGGCCGCCTACAGCCAGTCCAAGACGGCGAACATCCTGTTCGCGGTGGAGGCGGCGAAGCGCTGGGCCGACGACGGCATCAGCGTCAACGCGCTCAACCCGGGGCGCATCGCCGAGACCAACCTCGCCCGGCACATCGGCACCCCGACCAACGCCCCGGCGTCCTTCGAGCCCGGCAAGAACTCCGGGGTGTCCGTGAAGAACATCGAGCAGGGCGCCGCCACGTCTGTTCTGCTCGCCGCATCCCCACTGGTGGCAGGCGTCACCGGCAGGTACTTCGAGGACTGTAACGAGGCCGGTCCGCACCAGCCCGGTCTTCGCCGCGGCGTGGCCGGCTACGCCCTGGACGAGCGGAGCGCCGCCCGTCTGTGGCAGGTCTCCCTGGACATGCTCGCCTCCGCCGCCAACTGAGGAGTAGCGGATTCCGCCGAACCGGTTTCGTCACAGGCGCGGCCCGGTCCGTCCGCAAGGAATCCCACGAGACTCCCCCGCCGCTGGTCATGTGCCGGACGCGCCCCGTGCGCGGTCCGGCCGGACCGGGTCCACAGCGGGCTCCGGCCGCCCGGCCCTTTTCGGACCTTTGGAGAAACGCCGACGTGCAGCTTCGGTACTCGTCCACGCCAGTGTGACATTGCCTACGGGACCGGATTGAAAAACGGCGAGCGGGCAAGGTGCCCCTCCATGCCATGTACAAACGCCCCCAGGCAGGTGACTCGATGACGACGGCGACCAAGGCGGTGCGCGACCCGTCGGCCACCGCGACCCGCGCCAAGGCTCCTCCGCCGGTGCCCGTGTTGCCGTCCCTCACCGGACTGCGGTGGGTGGCCGCGCTGCTGGTCTTCGGACTGCACGTGCGCAATTTCGGCTACTTCTCAGGCACCGGCGACCACATCATGACGTGGGCGTTCGGGGCCGGAGCGAACGGTGTGTCGTTCTTCTTCGTGCTGTCCGGATTCGTACTGATGTGGTCGGTGCGGCCGAACGACCGTGCCCTCGCCTTCTGGCGGCGGCGCTTCGCCCGTATCTACCCGGTCCATCTGGCGACCGTCGTGATCGCTCTGTTCATGGCCTACACGCTGGCCCATCAGGCAAGACCGACACCGACCCAGGCACTGGCCAATGTGCTTCTGGTGCATTCCTGGTGGCGCCCGTGGTGGCAGACGCTGAACCCGGTCAGCTGGTCGCTGACCTGCGAGGCCTTCTTCTACGCGGCCTTCCCGCTGCTGGTCCTTCTGCTGCGCCGCGTCGGCACCCGGGGAGCGGCGGCCGTGGCCGGCGGATCGGTGCTGGCGGTACTTGCCCTGGCCTGGGCGGACGCGCACGACACGCTGGGCCAGCCGCTCAATTCCTTCCCCGCCGCTCGACTGCCCGAGTTCGTCCTCGGTGCCGCCCTCGCCCGGCTGGTGCTGCTCGGCCGCTGGCGTGGACCCGGCCTTGAGGCCTCTCTTGCGCTGGCCCTCATCGGCTACTTCTTCGTCCCGCAGGTCACCGCCGGGTATCCGGCCACGACCTGCACCATCGTGGGCTTCGCTCTGCTCATCCCGGCAGCCGCGGTCGCGGACCTGCACGACCTGCCCTCGCTGTGGCGCAATCGGCGGATGGTACGGCTGGGCGAACTCTCGTTCGCCTTCTACATGGTCCACCTGCTGGTTCTGCGGGCGGGCACCGATCTGCTCGGCACCTCGCCGCGCTTCGGCCTGCTCGGGGCCCTGGCCGCCACCGCCGTCGCGTTCACCGTGTCGCTCGGCCTGTCCTGGGTCCTGTACGAGGCGGTGGAGCGTCCCGCAAGACGGCTGCTGCTCCGCAGTCGCCGTCCGGCCAAGAAGCTTCCGGCACCGGCGACCGCCGGGTCGGAGCCGAGCAAGCCCGACCGTGACGCTTCGCGCGCTGCGCCCGACTGAGACGTCCGGCCGGTCCGGCTCGAGCCAGGCCGGGCGATGGCCGCTCCGCACGTCCGGGCGTGCTCCGCACGTCCGGGCGGCCGACGGCGCCTCAGCTCCCCGACCGCACGCTCCCTGCTGCTCCTCTTGAGTGAAGCCTCTGCCTCAAGTGGAGCTTGAGGGTGTGCGAGCGTCGCGAGGCGCCGAGCCGAAACGATGCCGGCGCCGGTCGTGGTCAGCAGGGCCAGGTCCACGTCCTGAAACGCCCTGCGGCTTGCCGCCGTTCGACCTGAACCGCGGGGCCCCGGCGGTAGGAGCGCCCCGGCGCAGCCCGTCGGGCGGCCCCGGCAGTCTTGGCGCGACACGCTGGAAGGACTCCGCAACTGACGCCAAATCAGTCCCCGACTCGGCCTCGTTGAGCTGCACTTCCGAGCTGGGCACATCTCAACCGTACGCTTCAGGCCCGTTGGCCGAATCACACGCCTATCTGGCATGAACGGGGTGTCTACGCGCAAAGAATCTTTGACATGAACACTTCCGCTGAGTCGTTGCTGGTTGTACCAAATGAGAGCCAGCATTCCCGCTCCGGGAGGTTCCGTGAGACGCATCAAGTCGCTGTCAGCTCTTGCCACGCTGAGCGTCGCGATCATGTTCAGCCTGGTCATCGGTGGTCCGGCCTACGCTGCCGGGCCCGCGTACGTCGCCCTGGGAGACTCGTACTCGGCCGGTAACGGCGCAGGTAACTACGACAGTTCGAGCGGCTCCTGCCACCGCAGCTTCAGCGCCTACCCGTACCTGTGGAAGAACGCCCACGCCCCGTCCTCGTTCGCCGACACCTCATGCTCGGGCGCAGTCACCACCGATGTGACGAACAATCAGCTCGGCCCGCTGAACTCCTCCACCGGACTCGTCTCCCTCACCATCGGGGGCAATGACGCCGGGTTCTCGGATGTCATGACCACCTGCGTGGCCGGCTCCGACTCCGACTGCGTCAACCGGGTCAGCCAGGCCGAGAGCTACGCCCAGAACACGCTTCCCGCCCGTCTGGACGCCACCTACAACGCCATCCGCGCCAAGGCGCCCAACGCCAAGGTGGTCGTGCTGGGCTACCCGCACATGTACACCCTCAACGTCTTCTGCGTCGGTCTCAGCGACACCAAACACCGCAAGATCGACGAGGCCGCCGACGTCCTCGACAACGTCATCGCCAGCCGCGCGGCCGCGCACGGCTTCGTCTTCGGCGACGTACGCAACGGCTTCAGCGGGCATGAGCTGTGCTCCGGCGACGGCTGGCTGCACTCCCTGGTGGTCTCACCGAGCTGGGAGTCGTACCACCCGACCGCGACCGGCCACTCGAGCGGTTACTACCCCGCGCTGAACGCGAACAGCTGACCTTCCTCACGAACGAACTGGCGCCTGGCGGGCCTCTGTCCACCGCAATTTGTGGACAGGGGCTCTGCCGCCGTTCGATGCAGGCCCCGTACGGCAAGGGCGACAGCCGTGACGTCGACGAGCACGTGAGGCGGGTTCAGGCGATCACCGTTCACCGCCCCCGTCCGTCGCCACCACAGCCACGCCGACCGCTGTCCTGGCCGTGACTGCCCTTCGGCTCCGGCCCGAAGCCGAGCCTGCGGGAGACGACGTCCCGGGCCACTTCACTGACCGTACGACCCTGAACGAACGCACGGGCCCGCATACGGTCCAGCGCCTGGCCGGGATCCGCATTGAGCTGCATCATCACCATCCCGACCGCCTGATGGACCTCGCTGTGGTCGGCCTCACAAGCATCCACCCACGACGCGACATCGTCCTCGGCTCCCCGCCCGGTGCTCTCATGCACCGGCTGCAGGTTCAGCACCGCGAGCGTCACCGCGTCCCGCGTACACAGGGCGATCCTCAGTTCACGTTCCGACAGCGGTCCGGCCGTCTCGCGATAGAGGTCGAGCGTTCCGATCGCCGCGCCGCTGACGCCGAGCGGCAGCGAGAACACCGCACGCACACCCAGTTGCACCGCCTCATCGGCGAAGAAAGGCCAGCGGCGGGCATCCGGCCCCCGGCCCAGGTCCGCGGCGAGCACCGGGGCGGCACGATCCAGCGCCGTCTGGCACGGGCCGTCCCCCAGGGTGTACTGGGCCTCGGCCAGCCGGGCGGCCGTGCTGTCACTGGCACACCAGGTGGCCCGCACACCTGGTCCACCGGCGATCGACACGGAGGCGCCGCTGATCGGCAGCAGCCCCAGACAGGCGTGGCACAGGGCTGCGGGAACCCGTCGTACATCGACACCTCTGGCGGCGGTCCGCAGGATCCCAGTGATGCGCAGTCGTTCGTCCGCCCCTGACGGCCGGCGGTCGCCGGGCTGGTCGGGGTGGTCGGACCGCATTGTCATCACCCCCGTGTCGTCACGCACGGTCAGCAGACCTGATCCACCGGTGTCGCCGTCCGTCGGCCACTGGACGCCCGACGGCGTCTGCTCGCGCACCGGTGACGACCGTGGTCGACCGCGCTTTCTTCCTCTCAGCGTGACGAGTGCCCAAACCCTGGCAGCACTGCACGTCCCCTGTGCACGGTTTCTCGCGTCGGGGCGTGCCCATCTGAGGGGCGGTCACGCTCTGCCATCGCGCGGCTGCGTCGACCGAGCGGGCAGAGCCGGCCGGGGGTCGCAGCGGCTGGGCATCGCCACCGGAGGCGGTCCGGCGGCGATGCCCTCGATCGTGGTGCCGCGCCGGTCCCCTCAGCCGGTGGCCGGGCCCTCAGGCAGGTCATTCGCGGGACCGTCCCCTTCCGCCCGGGCGGAACAGTCGGGACAGGTGCCCCAGAAGGTCACCGCGGCCTCGCCGATCAGGTAGGTGGGGGGAAGCTGCGGCTCCAGACAGGGTGCGGCGCCGATCACGCACTCGACGTCGACGACGCAGCCGCAGGTCCGGCAGACGAAGTGGTGGTGATTGTCGTGCCTGTCGACCTCATAGCGCGCGCGATGGCCGGCGATGTGGGTGCAGCGCAGCAGAGCGGCTTCGGTGAGGACGCGCAGGACGTCGTAGGTGGCCTGGAGGGAGAGACGGCCGAGCACGCCCTGTGCTCGGTTGCGGATCGAGTCCACATCGGAGTGACCGCCGAGTTCCTCCACGGCGGCCAGCACGGCCATACGTGGAGCGGTGACCCGGAGCTGGGCCCGCTGCAGCCGGATCGCGGCGTCGGCCATGGGGTCGACCGTGGTGGTGGGCGCGTCCACTGTGGTCCGGGGGGTGCGATTCATGATGATCTCCGCCGAGGTGGCGACCTTGGGTGACCGCATCGCTGCGGTCCTGTTCCTCTCAGGTCCGTCCGCTCTGGAGTCATTCCAGAGACTACACATAGAGAACACCAAAGATTCCTAAAATAGAGTGAACTTCTCTAGCCACTTGAATCACTCCAAATTAGCGTAACAGGGAAGCAGCACGGCAAATAGGGACACAAGTCTTCAAGTGCTCGTGAGACTCAGCTCCGGTCTCCAGGAGCGACCGCTGCCGCGCGGCTCCCTCGCACCGGATTGGACGTGCAGACATGAGCGATCCGACGGCATGCATGACGCCGACCCGCCCCAATCCGACGCGCCTTCGACGGGGCTCCGGCGAACTGGGGATGAACGATGGTCCCTGAGACCAAGGCGGTCCTCGCGGCCATCAGACGCGCGACTCGCCCGCTCGGCCAAGACCTCGCACGCTTCAGGAGTCCACCGAACACGGCCGCCCGACGGTTCAGGCCGGCGTTGCTGAACCCTCCCTTGGTCATAGTGGCAGTGGTCGTCGCCAATGCCCTCGACGACCACATCATGGTCTACCGCTTGCTGGGAGCGGCCCCCGCGCTGGCCGCCGCCACCTTCTCGGCCGTCGGAACCCTTGGGATCGGGATCCTGGCCGTGGGCGTCGGCGTGGCCCTGGTAGACGCCGACCATGCCCTTTTCGAGACACCGGGCATGGTCACCTTCGGTGCGCTCGCGGTGATCACCCTGGCTGGTGTACACGCCAGCCGGGAGCGACAGAAGCAGGAACGCACTCTCGCCCAGGTCCGCCTTGTGGCCGACACGGCACAGCGGGCACTGCTGGGGCCGATGTCCCAGCACTGGGCGGAGGTCACCATCGACGGGCTCTACCGGGCAAGCGCCGCACAGGCCCGGATCGGCGGAGACTTCTACGAGGCGTACCGCACCCCGCACGGGGTCCGGATGCTCTTCGGAGACGTGCAGGGCAAGGGACTTCCGGCCGTCGACGCGGCTTCGGCCATCCTCGGGTCCTTCCGGTCGCACGCCCGGCAGGCGCCGGATCTGCCCGCGCTGGCGCAAGAGCTGGAATCCCATATGAACCACTACTACGAGGACTCCGTCGGCCAGGACGCCGGCGAGCACTTCATCACGGCGCTGCTCGTGGAGATCCCCGCCAGTGAGTATGTCGTCAGACTGCTCAACTGCGGCCATCCTGCCCCGCTGCTGCTGCACGACGGCGAGATGCACGAACTGGAACCCAGTGCCCCGTCACCGCCGATCAACATGGCGGGCCTCCTCGGCGGCGATTACCACGTGGACGTCGTTCCCTTCACGGTCGGGGACCGCCTGCTCCTCTACACGGACGGCATCACCGAGAGCCGGGACCGCACCGGGACCTTCTACCCGTTCACACAGCGAATCCGGCAGTGGGCCTCACAACCGCCGCGCCAGCTCCTGGAGAGCCTCGACCACGACCTGGCCACCTACAGCGACAGCCACGACGACGATCTCTCCGCCCTGGTCGTGCACCGTCTCAGGGCGGGCGAGCACGAGCAGGAGACGCCCTCACCGTCCCCGACCCTGCCGCAGCAGTCCCCGCACACATGGATGACGTCCAACCGGTCGCCCGGCGGGCAGAGACGAGCCGTTGTGACCGAAGGTCCGTGACGGGCGGCGACCTCCCTCGGCAGGGGAGCGGGAGCCGCGGACCGCTCCGCCGCCCGCCCGTGAAGGACCCGTGGACGGCAGAGGCATCAAACGGCAGAGGCAGCAAAGGAGACAGGCGAGAACGATGCACCCGGCAGCGGCTTTACCCCGCAGCCCGATGAAGCGAAGGGACGCAGAACCAAGCAGTAGCACAACGTCATTCCGAGCTTTCTCAACCGCTGACCAGTCAAGGGACGGCACGGCAGCGGGGAAGAGGAGGCGTATGTGATGCCCAGGCACAAGCACGACAGGCGAACACAACGAGGTCTCGCCAAGGTGACGGCCATCGCAAGTGGGCTACTCGCGGTGCTGATCAGTGCCATCTTCGCGCTCTTCATCTGGTCGGGTGACAACCTGCGCGAGACGGGGCTGGCAGAACGACAGTCCCATGCCGCTCTCGCCCAGAGCCGACGGGTCTCCTCCCTCATCTTCGACGTCGACTCGAGCCAGCGCGGCTTCATCATCACCAGAGAGCCCCAGTTCCTCGAGATGTGGAAGACCGCGCAGGCCCGCTTCCCCACGCAAGCCCAAGACCTCGTACGCGCCAGCGGCACCCTCGCCGAACGGAACCTGGCGCAGCAGATCAGCCGGGCCGGCCAGTCCTTCATCGGCCAGTACTCGACTCCTCTGATCGACGAGGCGCGGCACGGGGACCCGAAGGCCGGCAGCCCGGAGGCAACCCTCGAAGGCCAGCACAGGATCGACGCGTTGCGGGACCTTCTGCGCCGATACGTCGCGGTGGAACAGTCCGACGTCACGGCACGCGAGGCCGCCGCCGACGCGAGCGCGGGACGGGCGAAAGCCGTGGCGGCCGCGGGTACCGGATGCTCGATCCTCATCATCGCCGGCTACTCCGGATACGTCACCCGGGTCGTCGTCCGGCCCGTCCGCAAGGCGGCAACCGTGGCCACACGGCTCGCCTCGGGCGACCTGAGCGCCCGCATGCCGATGACCGGCAGGCACGAGATCGGCCGGCTGGAGACGGCCTTCAACACCATGGCCGACTCCTTGGAGGCCAGTCTTGGACACGCACGGCAGGCGTACCGACGCGTCAAGCTGCTCTACAAGGCGAGCATGGCGGTCGGTACCACCCTGGACGTGATGCGCACCGCTCAGGAACTGGTCGATGTGGCCGTACCGGGCTTCGCCGACTTCGCCACCGTGGACCTCGTGGTGTCCGTACTGCGCAGCGCGGAACCCGCGCCCGTCGGCGACTCACCGCCCCTGCAACGCGCGGCCCTCGGCGGCATCCACGACGACGTCCCGCTGGATCCTGTCGGCACCGTGCTCCAACGGCCCCAGCCGCCGGTACGAGGCCCCCGCTTCCTGCGGGAGGCGGTACTCGTGGGCGATCTCAGCGCCTGCACGCTCGGCTCCGACCAGCCGCGGGAAGCGGGCAGGCTCCACGGATCCGGGATCAATTCGATGATCATCGTCCCTCTGGTCACGCAGGGCGCCCTGCTGGGGATGGTCACGTTCTGGCGTTCGCGTTCCACACCCTTCGGCCCGCCGGACCTCTCCGACGCCGAAGGGCTGGCCGTCAAAGCCGCCGTCGCCATGGACAACGCCCGCCGGTACACCCACGAACGCGAGAGCGCGCTCACCCTGCAGCGCGCTCTGCTGCCGCAGCAACCACCCCAGCAGCCTGCCGTGGACGTCGCCTACCGCTATCTCCCCACCGGCACGCGAGCGGGCGTGGGCGGGGACTGGTTCGATGTCATCCCCTTGTCCAGCACGCGCGTGGCGCTGGTCGTGGGCGACATCGTGGGTCACGGCATCCAGGCGTCCGCCACCATGGGGCGCCTGCGCACGGCGGTACGCACCCTCGCCGACGTCGACCTGCCACCCGACGAGCTCCTCACCCATCTCGACGACCTCGTCGTCCATCTGGGCGACGGGGACACGAGCGGGGAGCGGGGCGCGACCTGCCTGTACGCCGTGTACGACCCGGTCTCCCGTCACTGCACTCTGGCCAGCGCCGGTCACCCACTGCCCTTCCTGATCGGCAAGGACGGCACGGTGGAGCCCGTCGCCGGGGAGAGCGGGCCACCCGTCGGGGTGGCGGATCTGCCCTTCGAGAACATCGAGCTCGAACTGGCGGAGGGCAGCACCCTTGCTCTGTACAGCGACGGACTCGTGGTGCACTCCGGCAGGCGGGACATCAGCGAGGGCCTCGCCCTGTTGCGCCAAGCGCTGGCGCCCGCGGCGGAGTCGCTGGAAGCCGCCTGTTCCCGCGTCATGGACACGCTGCTGACCGGCCCTCCCGAGGACGACGTCGTGCTGTTGCTCGCCCGGACCCGGGCTCTCACCCGCGACCAGGTCGCGAGCTGGGTCATCCCTGCCGAGCCGGAGCACGTGGCACATGCCCGCACCCTCGTGACCGAGCAGCTCAAGGCCTGGCGGCTCGAGGAGTCGTCGTTCGTGACCGAGCTGGTGGTCAGCGAACTCATAACCAACGCGATCCGCTACGGCGCCCCACCCATCCATCTACGGCTGGTCCGTGACAGCGCCCTGATCTGCGAGGTCTCCGACAGTAGCAACACCGCGCCCCATCTGCGACGGGCCCGCACCTTCGACGAGGGCGGCCGAGGTCTGCTGCTGGTCGCGCAGTTGACCCAGCGATGGGGCACCCGCCATGCCCGGGACCGCAAGACCATCTGGTGTGAACAGCCGCTTCCCTCCAGACCCGAGGCGTGTCGATCCCCCGGACCGGAGACCGCGGCGGGCCCCGGGTCGCCGGGCGAGTACAGTCCCGGCTGAGAGCGGAGGGAGCGATGTGGCGATGACCGATGCCGAGCGCGTGACGGCGTTCTGGTCACAGCTCGGCCTGCCGGGCCTGATCGACGTGCACACCCACTTCATGCCGACCCGGGTGATGGACAAGGTGTGGGCCTACTTCGACTCCGTGGGGCCCCTGGTCGGCCGGCCCTGGCCCATCGCCTACCGGGCCGAGGAGGACGAGCGGATCGCGACCCTGCGCGGCTTCGGCGCGCGTTCCTTCACCGCGATGCTCTACCCGCACAAACCCGCGATGGCAGCGTGGCTGAACTCATGGGCCGCCCAGTTCGCCGCCCGCACCCCCGACTGCCTGCACACCGCCACCTTCTTCCCGGAGCCGGAGGCCGCGCGGTACGTGCACGAAGCCGTGGAGAACGGCGCCCGCGTCTTCAAGTCCCACGTCCAGGTGGGGGCGTACGACCCCAATGACGAACTGCTCGAGCCGGTCTGGGGCCTGCTCGCGGAGGCCGGGATCCCCGTCGTCATCCACTCCGGTTCGGGGCCCGTGCCGGGCAAGCACACCGGCCCCGAACCCGTCGGCCGGCTGCTCGCACGCCACCCGAAGCTGCGCCTGATCATCGCCCACATGGGGATGCCCGAATACGGGGACTTCCTCGATCTGGCCGATCGCCACCCCGACGTCCATCTGGACACCACGATGGCCTTCACCGACTTCAGCGAGGAGGTCGCGCCGTTCCCCCCGGCCGAGCTCTCGCGGTTGACCGACCTCGGCGACCGGATCCTGCTCGGCACCGACTTCCCCAACATCCCTTACTCCTATGCCCACGCCCTGGAGGGGCTGGCCCGTCTCGACCTGGGGGACGACTGGCTTCGGGCGGTGTGCCACGACAACGCGGCCCGTCTGTTCGCCCTGTGAACCGGGACCGGGTCGCCGGCGAGCCAGATCCGCCGTGCCGCCCCGGGCCCGGCTCGCCGGCACGAACCGGACCTCGGCTCAGAACATCTTCGCGCCCGCCTCGATGGCCTCACGGATGCGGTGATACGTGCCGCACCGGCAGACGTTGCGTATCTCGTCCAGGTCCGCCTCGCTGATCTCGCGGCCCTCCTCCCGCGCCGCCCGGACCTTCGCGACGGCGGCCATGATCTGGCCGGGCTGACAGTAGCCGCACTGCGCGACGTCGTACTCCAGCCACGCCTCCTGCATCGGATGGAGCTCCTTGCCGACAGTGCCGGGCAGCCCCTCGATGGTCGTCACCTCGTCCGTCGGGCGCAGGTCCTTCACGGGAACCGAGCAGGGGTTGAAGGCCTTGCCGTTGATGTGACTCGTACAGGCCTGGCAGACGCCCAGTCCGCAGCCGTACTTGGGTCCGGTCACGCCCAGAACGTCCCGGAGCACCCACAGCAGTCGTACGTCGTCCTCGATGTCCACGGTCACGGCTCTGCCGTTGAGGATGAAGGTGTGTTCGGGCACGGGGACTCCTAGAAGGCGCGGCTGAGACCGTCGGTGGGGGACGCGGGGATCGGCGGTGTGGTGGGCAGCGGTTCGAAGCCGAGCGGTCCACCGTGGTTGATCGGGAAGGTCGTCGGCATGGTGCCGGTGGCGCGGCCGTAGGCACAGGCCACCGCGGCCATCGCGCCGGCAACGGCCAGCTCCCCCGCGCCGCCCGGAGAGCCGGTGGTCGGCGGCATGACGACGATCTCCAGCTCCGGCGGCGTGTTCCACTGCCGGGTGTAGAAGTAGTTGTCCCAACTGCCTTCCAAGAAGTGCCCGTTGTCGAGGTGGAGTCCGGAGGTGAGCGTGATCGCGATGCCGTCCATGATGCCGCCCATCATCTGGGCCTGCAGTCCACGGGGGTTGACGGCCAGGCCCACGTCGACGGCACACACGACCTTGGTGACACGGGGCCCGGTGAAGGCGTCGGGCACCTTGCGTCCGGTGGTCCCGGGGCGGCAGTCGATCTCGGCGAGGACCGCCACGCACGCGTGGTACTCGGGGTGGACGGCGATGCCCTGGGCCGTGCCCGCCGGCATGCTCCGGCCCCAGTCGCCGACCTCGGCGACCTTGTCGAGGACGGCCCGGGCCCGGTCGTCCTTGAGGAATTCGCGGCGGAAGCCGTAGGGGTCCTTGCCCAGCCGTTTCGCCAGCTCGTCCACCACCAGCTCCTGCGCGCACCGCACGTTGGGCGAGTAGATGTTGCGCATGGAGCCGGTGTTGAAGCCCTGGTCGGTCTCGCTGAGCAGCTGGGTGACGACGCCGAAGTTGTAGGGCGTCTGCTGGGTCAGCGTGAAGATCGTCTCGGAGAAGGTGAGGCCACCGACCGGCAGTTGCGCCACCTCGGACGTGATGATCTCCCCGACGCCGTGACCGAAGTCGGTGGCCACGGAGGTGTGGCGCTGGTCGTAGGTCAGCACCTGGCCGAGCGCGTAGGTGGCTCTCACGCGCGACGTCGACATGGGGTGCGTACGGCCCTGCCGGAAGTCGTCGGTGCGATGCCACATCAGCTTGACCGGCTTGCCCATCGCCTTGGAGATCTCGGCGGCCTCCGCGGCGGCGTCGTGGAAGAGCTTGCGGCCGAAGGAGCCACCGCCTTCGGTGACGTGGACCTTGACCGCGGTCACCGGCAGGCCCAGCTTCGCCGCGATCTGCTCCTGCGCGGTGATCGGGGACTTGAGGCCGGCCCATATCTCGGCCGAGTCCTGCCGTACGTCGGCTATCGCGCAGTTGGTCTCCAGCGCGCTGTTGCTGGCGAAATGGAAGGTGAAACGGGTGTCGACAGCCTTGGTCAGCAGACCGAGGGCGGCCAGCGGGAGTTCGGCCCTGCGCAGTTCGGCACGGATGGTGTCGTCGGAGGCTCCCTCCGCCGTACCCGGTCCCCAGGTGACCTTCAGCGCGCGCACCGCGTCGATGCACTGCCCGAAGGTGCGCCCGCGAACAGCCACGCCGGTGGAGATCCGTACGACATCGGTGATGCCGGGCATGACCCGCACCTCGTCGAGGTTGTCCACCGAGCGAACGGTGCCATTGATCGTCGGCGGTCGGCACACCATGGTCGGCAGGGCGCCGGACACCTGCAGGTCCATCGCGAACTTCTTGCGTCCGGTCACCGCCGCCAACGCGTCGATCCGCCGCTGCGGAGTCCCGATGACCTCGAAGTCGGCCGGCTTCTTGAGGGTGACCTCCACCTGTGTGGTCGTCACCGATGCGGCCTTCTCCGCCAGTTCGCCGTACGTCAGGCTCTTGCCGGTCGCAGCGGAGGTGATGATCCCCGCCTTGGCGGTCAGCGTGTCGATCACCTCGCCCAGTTCCAGAGCGGCGGCCTTGAGGAGTCTCCCTCGGGCCACGGCGGCGGCGACCCGGATGGGGGTGAAGGTGGAGATGGTGGTGTTCGACCCGCCGGTGAGCTGGTTGAACAGCAGCTCGGGCCGTGCGTCGGCGAGTGTCACCCGGATCCTGTCCAGCGGCAGATCCAGCTCCTCGGCGATGAGCATGGCGCTGGACGTGGTGACGCCCTGCCCGACCTCGGCCCTGGGCAGGGCGAAGGAGGCCGTGCCGTCGGCGTCGAGGCGGATCGTGATCAGGTTCGCGGTGGGCAGGGCGGCGTGCGTGAGCATGTCGTTGAGGTCGTAGATCTCCGCCGGCCCCGGCAGGGACGGCACAGCGGCAGCCGCCTCCTGCGGTGCGAGGGCCCCCTCCCCGAGCTGGGCCGCCACAGTGAGCGTGGAGGCGGCCACCACATAGCCGAGGAACCTCCGGCGGCCGATGCCGTCCGTCGCAAGCGCGGCTTCCGGCTGCTCCGGACGGCTGTGCGCTCCCATCAACTGTCCTCCAGGCAAGGTGATGTCCGCCGCTGATGGCGGGACCTCGACTGTGCATGGTTGGCGCGTTACTCGATAGATATCGGCAGCGCTTCAGCACGCAACGCGCACAAGTCGCTTCTCCTGTGAAGCGCTCGCAGCCTCCGGCGCACTGCGCGGCATCGGGGCACCGCCTGCCCGGCTGCGCTTCATCAAGACGCCCACCCGCGAGGTCCACGACACCGGTGCCATGGCAGCGCGCTTGCGCGACACCGGGACGGTCGACGCTGGATCGCCCCTGGCAACACGTCCACGAACCGGCCTGGTCCATGCGCTCCGAGCCGGTCCAACGGCCGCTCTTCCGCGGGGTCAGGGCCGCGCGCTCGGCTTGGAGGTCGGCCGAGGACTGAGCGGTGACGGCGGTGATCGTTGCCTCCCAGTCAGGAAAGGGGCGGCGGGTGTGGGGGCTCGGCATGGCGCAGGCGGCAGCGCCTCGGTCAGGCCGTGGTAGGCGGCGCGGCGCAGCGTCTGACGCGTGCCGAGCGGTGCGCCGGGGTCGAGGTCACGGTGGCGACGGACCGTGGGCGGGGCGGCATCAAGTCGGACGGCCGGGCTGCGTCGTTCACCCGGGCCGGTAGCGCGTCCCCGACGGGCCACTAGAGCGTACGACGGCGCGCCCGCCCGCGAGGGCCGACGCGCCGTCGGGTCGTGCCGGTCGGACCGCGCTTCCGCGCGCCGCGGTCACCGGCACATCCTTTCTGATGGCTTCTCAGTGGCCCCGGTGGTGCCCTCCGTAGTTCCGGTAGCCGCCGTCGCGGTCACGGTCACCGCCCAGGAAGAAGGTGTCGACGACACGGCCATAGGCGTTTCGCAGCGTGGCGGTGTCGTGGCGGCCTTCAAACACGCTGCGGCGGCGGTCCTGGTAGAGGTCGGTCCGGGTGTCGCGGCCGTACCCGGTGTGAACGCGGACCGTGGAACGGCCATCCAGGCGGTAGTGGTGGAAGGTGTAGGTGTGGCCGTCCCGGTCCGACAGCGTCCACCCGCTCAGGTTCACATCCCTCCGGGTGTTGTTGGTGATCTCCACCCACTCCCTGTTCAGAGAGCGGTTGGAGCGGTCCTGGCGACCCCAGGTGTCGGACTGCACATCGCTGATCTCGACCCGCGCGTTGCGCCCGCGCAGGTCGTGGTCGGCCGCGGACGCCGGCGGAACAAAGGCTCCGACCGCGGCAGCGGACGCGACAGCGGCGGCAGCCAGACGGCGAGCGGTCACGGAGGAAGCGGACACAGGCTCTCCCTGCAGGGTGAGGGCACGCCCTTGCACGGCAGCCGGGCCGCGCAACGAGGTCGTGCGAGTTGGGGCGTGCACGGCCAACCGGCCGCGCACCCACACCTTGATCCCGCAGACGGGCAATACGAGCGATACATCAGGCGTGTTACGAATTGCGGATATTTCTGTAACACTCGCCTGCATACCGCACCTATGAGTGTGAGGTAACGATTCTCCCGCTTGTCCGGTTCAACGCACCTGCAAGCAGCGCCTGCGACGCCGGCACAAGGCCATCCATCGCCCCCGTGCGAACCGGGTCGTCACCCGAAAGTGGGTCACAACGATCTGAGGCGGTCACCGCTCCGGTCCACCCGCGTGACAGCGCCCGGTACGGCCTCCGGCTCCTGGCTTGCATTGCGGCGGGCGGGGCCCGGCGTTGGAACCAAGTGTGAGGCACTTCGGCACTGCCGTGGCCCCCTGCCGCTCCGCTCCCGGCACCGGATCCGGCCGGAAAGGGCTGAAGAACGACGCACTGGGCATGTTCTCCCCGGTCATCACCGGCCTGGCCTCCACGGCCCCGGCCTCATGCCTCCCCGCCACGCTGGGCGACGACGAAGGAGGCCGAGGCCTGTCCATCATCGCCCAGATGACCGCGCACTGGGGGACGCGCTGCACACCCACCGGCAAGACCATCTGGACCGAGCAAACCCTGCCACCGCCGGACACCGAGCACTGTGCCTATGCCGACCGGTGGGGCGGAGAACTAGTCGTATTCGGATGTGCAGGAGCGTGTGTGAGTGTGCAGGAGCATGTACTGGTTCGTGGTGTTGCAGCGCGCACACGTCGCGTGGCCGACACTGTCAGTGTCGGCCGGTACCGTTCTTCCTGTTGCTCTCTTGAAAATGACCTGAGCTCTCTTGAAAATGACCTGAGCTGATGCGCGTCGGTGCAGGTCGAGCGGCTCCCTCTCGCGGGGTGACGGTGACGTCGAGGCCGAGGGCGGCGAGTTGGGCGATCAGGCGGCGGGTGTGTCTTTCCTTGCCGAGCCGGTTGGCGAAGTGGTCGGGGCCGAGGTCCCGGTAGGGGACCAGGTCGCGCAGGATGTGCCAGGCAGCGACCAGGATCGAGTGGCCGACCGCGATGGTGGCGCGCTTGGCTCCGCGGTGGGGTACG
>NZ_JBEYXD010000008.1:0-64892 GCF_040644975.1 Streptomyces sp. NPDC046900
GTGAAATTCCGTCATTCCGCATGCACGGGCCGTGGTCGCCCGAAAGGCTATTGGCAAGTGCGGATGGCCCGTACCGAGTGCTGATGCACCCTCAGCGTTCGTCACAGAGGCCTTGAAGGGTTGTCCGCACCGTCCGTGGCCCCCCGCACGACCCCATGTCTCGCGATCCGCCGCATCATACGGCACGGTGGAGTGACGTGTGACACAGCCGCCACGCGGAGAGGAGCACCCGCATGACCGACCACACCTACCGGGTCACCGAGATCGTCGGCAGCTCGCCCGAGGGCGTCGACCAGGCCGTTCGCAATGCGATCGCCCGTGCCTCACAGACCCTGCGCAATCTGGACTGGTTCGAGGTCACTCAGGTCAGGGGCCGTATCGAGAACGGCGAGATCGAGCACTACCAGGTCGGCCTGAAGGTGGGCTTCCGCATCGAGGGCGGCGAGTAGCGGGACCCGTCAGGTGCGCCCCTGCCGCTCTTGCGCGTCCTTGAGCGCGACGGAAGGGGTTCCCCAGCGCGCGCGTACGACGGGGAAGCCCGCCCGTTCCGCGTCGTGGCAGACCAGTTCGTCGTCGTCCACGAGCATGCGGATCTCACTGCCACGGGCCAGCTCGTGCAGAATCTCCAGCTTGGTGAAGCGGGCGGGCCTGCGGTCGGTGTCCGGCCGCATGTACAGGCGCCCCTCGGGCAGGCCGTGGGTGGTGAGCCACTCAAGGGTGTCGTTCCGGTAGCGCGCGGGCCGCCCGGTGAGATAGACGATCTCGCACGACTCGGCGGTCTCCCGGGCCAGCGCGACGCCCTCGGCCAGCGGAGGGTCCTGCGGCGCGGCCGCGAAGAACGCCGCCCAGTCCCGCGGTTGTGCCTCCAGGAAGCGCTGCCTGTGCGCGGTGTCGGCGAGGGTGTTGTCGAGATCGAATACGGCGACCGGCCTGCTGTTGTCCGTCACCCGGCCCACTCTAGGGTGATCGGCGAGGTCCCCCGTACGAACCGCCCGTCCAGCCGCCCCCCGGTCGCCCCGGGTTCACGCTGTTCGACAGCAATGCACACGGCCTCCACCTCCACAGACCACCACTGGGCGAGTCGCCGGTGTGCACCGCCTGTTCCTCGCGGCCGCCGGACTTCTCCCTGCGTGACCCCGTTCCCCCCTCGTGACCAGGCATGTTTCACCCCGTTCAGTACTGACTCACGCCTGATTCTCGTACAGCAGTGGTATATGACCCATCCATGGCTAAACCTCACGTTGCGGACCGCACGCCGGTATCACAGGGTCAAGGTGTGAGCGCAATCCCGCCCGCCCCTGTCACCGAGCGCGCCGGGGGCGCAGCCCCTCGCGTCCGCCTGCCCTTGCCGAACCGGCTCATGCCCGGTGCCGCCCAGGCCCTCGCCCTGTTCGCCGCCATCCGTCTCGCCGGGATCGGCGCGATCGCCCTGGCGAACCACCTCGCCGGTCAACCGCTGTTCAAGGGCTTGGCTCATTCGTGGGATTCACGCTGGTACCTGCACATCGCCGAGTACGGCTACGGCACCCACGTCCATGTCCTCGCCGCCACCGGTGCAGTCCAGCGGGACTGGGCGTTCTTCCCGCTCTACCCGGGACTCATCCGGGCCCTGTCCACCGTCCTCCTGCTCTCCCCGGGCGCCGCCGCCCTGTTGGTCGCGTGGAGTGCCGCCGGAGCAGCCGCGTACGGCATCTACGCGATCGGCCGTCATCTGTACGGACGAGCGGTCGGGACCGCGCTCGTCGGCGTCTGGGCGGCACTGCCGTGCTCCGTCGTCCTCGGGATCGCCTATACGGAGTCCCTGCTCACCGCGCTGGCCGCCTGGTCCTTGTACGCCGTGCTGACGGGCCGGTGGCTGTGGGCGGGCACGCTGGCCGCGCTTGCGGGCCTGTCCCGGCCCACCGGGTTCGCGGTGGCCGCCGCGGTGGGTGTGGTGGCGGTGCAGGAGATCGTCAAGCGGCGCGGCCGGGTTCCACTCGGATTGTGGATCGGCGCCGCGATCGCCCCGCTCGGATGGGTGGGCTTCGTGCTGTGGGTCGGGGACCACACGGGCGACCTGTTCGGCGGCTACTTCACGGTGCAGCGGGCCTGGGACTCCCGCTTCGACTTCGGCCTCGGTTCGCTGCGCTTCGTCAAGGCGCTGCTGCTGCACGGCGGCCGGGTCACCTACCCGCTGGCGCTGGTCGTCGTCGCCGCGGCCGTACTGCTGTTCTGTCTGCTGTGCGTCGAGCGGGTCCCCCTGGCGCTGGTCGTGTACGCGGGCACGCTCCTGCTGATCACGGTCGGCGGATCCGGCCCGTTCGCGTCGAAGCCGCGCTTCCTGCTGCCTGCCTTCCCCTTGCTGATCCCTCTGGCGCTCGCCTTCGCCCGGAGCTGGAGAGTCCGGCCCAGGAACGCCGTGCTGCCCGGTGCCGCCCTCGTCATGGTCTCCGTGATCTACGGCACCTACCTCGTGACGGCCGGCCACACACCGCTGTGAACGGGGAGCCGCCGCACCACCGGCCTGCGGGGCCGCGACCGTACCGGTCAACGGGCCCGGTGCGTGGGGGCGGGGGTGCGGCACCCGGTCCTGACGGCCCCGCTGAGGCGGTACGGGCCTGTCCCGCCTCAGCGGTTCGGGTCGGCGTTGCAGATGTCCGCGAGCGCCGAATCGGGGTCCTCCGTGGCGGCGAGGTCGCCCAGGCTGACGATGCCGACCGGGCGGCCGCCGCTCTCGACCACCGGGAGCCTGCGCACCGCGTACCTGCTCATCAACTCGGCCGCATGGTCGGTGGTGTCCTCGGGGGTCAGGGTCACCACGGGCGGACGGGTGCACACGGCCCCCACGGTCGTGGAGTGCGGATCGCGGTCCTCGGCGATCGTCCGGATCACGATGTCCCGGTCGGTGAGCACCCCGAACAGGTCGCTGTCGTAGGTCACGAGGACGTCGCCGACATCCTGGTCCCGCATCAGGTGGGCCGCCCGCGCCACGGAGGTCATCGGCTCGACGGCGACCGCGCCGCGGGACATCACGTCACGTATCTGCCTGGTCATGGGAACCTCCCGGATCGTCTCGTCGGAGTACGTGCCCCGCCCTGCCCTCCGTCCGCCTGGGGGTCGGAAGCGGCGCGCCAGCCGCTCCAGCGGCGGACTGCGACCGCGATCACCGGTCCGTCGGGCGGGTTGTCCCGGTACTGCGGGTACTTCCGGACCAGATGTGCCAGGGCGGCCCGGTACTCGTCGCGGTCCTCCTGGGCCGTCGCCTCGGGCCGCACGATGCGGGCGTCCCCGTCCGCCCGCACCCACCACAGCCGGTCCCAGTCCTCGTCGTACGCGTCCGCCAGCAGGCACACGGCCGGGCGGGCGGCGATATTGCTCAGCCGCCGCAGCCGCTGGGAGCTCTTCGGTTTCCGGTCGACGGCCATGACGATCCCGTCGTCACCGTGGTGGGCGAACACCACCGGTACGAGGTGGGGGCGCCCCACGGGGTCCACCGTCGCCAGCCGCGCGACGCGGGCTCCGGCGAACCGCCGCCGCGCCTCGTCCTCTGCCATCCGCGGCACTCCCGTTCCTCCTCCCGGATCGGTGGCGCCGTCGATGTACCCGCTCGTCCTCTGTGTCGTCCGGCGCTCGCGGGTACCCGACGTCCGGCTCTTTACACCGTCTCACCCTCTGTCCGGGGCGTCGCCCGCAGAGCCGGGCCAGGCACCCCGGCAGGTCGGCCCGGGGCGGGGCGGGGCACACTGGACGGCCGCATCCGTGTGCGACGGGCGAGCCCGTGGATCCGGTGCCCGCCTCCATGACAGCCGCCGGACCGCTGTTCACCTCCGCCAGGTACCCCGCCGACCACGGCTGCATCGACCACACGCTCGGCGGCGACGGTGGCCCTCCCCCACACTCCGTGCGGGGGGACCCCCAGACGCACTCGTCCGGTCGGTGACCCCACCTTTCCCGGCTGTGTGATCGAGTGCCGCGCCGTCGGCATGTTCGTGATGAGGGACGAGAAGGGCCCCGACGAGAAGGTCCTCTGCGTCCCGCGCACGACCCGCGCTGCACGGCCGTGCAGGACATCGACGACATCCCGATCTTCGACCGGATGGAGATCACCCACTTCTTCGAGGTCTACGAGGACCTGGAGCCGGGCAAGTCGGTCGAGGGGTCCCACTGGGAGGGACGCGACCAGGCTTGTGCGGAGATCGACGCGTCCCGCCGGCGCGCCGCCGGGAGCCGAGGCGGGCACGGTCCCGAGTGACGACAGCCGACCGCGGCGCCTCCGACGAGGCGTTCACCTTCTTCCGGCCGGCTTCGGGCACACCTGGGACACCGTCTTCCGGGTCACGTTCCTCGCCGACCCGGCCGCGGCCCTCCCGAACGAGGCGGGCGTCAGCCGCAGTTGATCAACTGCGCGGTGGCGGGCCCAGGACGCCCGGCGACTTCGCCATGACGGCACCCGCGTCCGCGTGTTCGAGGCGTTCGCCTCTCAGCGACCGGCGCCCTGTCGGCCGCGCGGAAGCACCGTGACGCGACGGAAGTTGCAGGCCGCGGGCGGGTTTCCGGCCGGCGGCGTCTGGTGCGCCTTCAGCGCCACACTGACCAGGCTCAGCAGCAGATCCACGTCGGCGTCGCAGTCCAGGTGCACCGTCACCCATCGTGAACCGGGCACCATGCGGATGGCGGTCGAATCGGCGAGGTCGCCGTAGATGCGCTCGATGGCACGACTGGTGAGATGCAGGTCCGCCTCGTGGTCGGTATGGAAATGGACGATCTCGCTGTACCGGGAGCGGAGCGCCCGCCCGACGCCGCAACTGGCCGGACCTGGCGTGAGGTCGGGCCAGGCGTCGAGTCTCTCCAGGGCGCGCTGGGCCAGAGTCATGCACCCATGGTCGTCCCCTTACCGCTTCGACACCAGAGGTTGAGGGTTCCGTAACCCGGACGTGAGGTTGACTGCCCGAAAGCGAACCCCCCTTCGATCGGCGTCCGGGAGTACTGCTCACACACGCAGCCGGTACGGCAGCATGCACACCACCACATCGGTGCGGGCCCGCAGAACGGTCGCGAGCAGCAGGCCACGCTGGTTCTGGAGGATCTCGTAACGGCGATGACGGGGCTCCACCTCGGGGATCAGCACGGCGATCTGCCGTCCGTCCCGGGCGACGCGCTGCACATAGTCGACGATCGGCTGGACCAGGGAGCGGTGCGGGCTGTCGATGACGTCGAGGCGTACGCCAGGATCCCAGCGGTCCCATGCCTCCTGCAGGGCGCGGGTCTTGTCCGGGTCCCCTTGGACGGCCACCGCCACCACCTCGTCGCCCAGGGCGAGGGCGGCGGCGATGGCGTGCCGGGCGAGCTTGCTGACCTCGCCGAGCGGGACGATCACCAGGCTCTCGGTCCGCCGGTCCGGGGGATCCGGGATGCGGCCGAGCCCCAGTTCCTCCCCGACGGCCGTGTAGTAGCGCTCGATGCGGTTGAACAGCAGCATCATCAGCGGTACCGCGATGACGACCACCCAGGCGCCCTCCAGGAACTTCGTGGTGAGGAGGATGACACCTGCCAGCGTGGTGAGCAGTGCGCCGGTGCCGTTGATGAACGCGCGGCGCAGCCACCCCTCGGGTTGCTCGGTCGCCCAGTGCCGTACGAGACCGGCCTGGCTGAGGGTGAACCCGATGAACACGCCGATCGCGAAGAGCGGGATCAGCCGGTGGGTGTCGGCGTCGACGGCGATGAGCAGCACGGCGGCCAGCAGGGCCAGGGCCACGACACCGTAGCGGTAGACCGGGCGTTCGGTCCGCAGCCCGAACAGGTGTGGCAGGCGGTGGTCGCGGGCGAGCAGGCTCATGAGCACCGGCAGTCCGCCGAAACTGGTGTTCGCGGCGAGCAGCAGCACCAGGGTGACGATGAGATTGGTGGCGTAGTAGGCCCAACCGGTGCCGTAGGCGCCGGCGGCGAGTTGGGCGAGGACGGTGACCTCCCCGCGCGGGGCGACGTGGTCGCGGCGGATGAGCACGGCGAGGCCGATGAGCATCAGCCCGAGCAGCGCGCCGAGCATGAGTTCCGTGCGCTGGGCGCGTTTGACCCGGGGGGTGCGGAAGGTCGGTACGGCGTTGGCGATGGCCTCCACGCCCGTGAGGGCCGAACAGCCGGAGGAGAACGCCTTGAGGATCAGCAGCAACCCCAGTGACTCGTGCGCGGGGAAGGACTGCTGGGTGCCGACGACGGCCACCGGATGGGCACGGAGCAGACCGAGGAGGACGATGCCGAGGATGGCCACGATGAACAGCACGGTGGGCAGCATCAGCACACGGGCGCTCTCGGCGACGCCGCGCAGGTTCACGCCCGTGAGCAGGGCGAGCCCGATGAGGCAGATGACGAGCTTGTCGTGGGCGAGAACCGGGAACGCGGACGCCAGGGCGTCGGCGCCTGCGGTGAGACTGACGGCGACGGTGAGCACGTAGTCGACGACCAGACTGGCCGCCGCCAGCAGGCTGGTGGTCCTGCCCAGGTCCTTCTTCGCGACGGCGTAGGCGCCTCCGCCATCCGGGTGCACCGCGATGACCTGACCGTACGACACCACCAGTGCCGCGAGCAGGAAGGTGATCGCGAGAGTGACGGGCAGCGTGGCGGTGAGCGCCCCGGTCCCGGCGGCGACCAGGGCGAGCACGATCGCCTCGGGACCGTACGCCACCGAGCTGAGCGCGTCCAAGGAGAGCGCGGCCAGGCCTTCCAGGCTTGTCAGATGGTGCTTCTCGCCCTCGCCCGGACGCAGGGGGACTCTCGGTCTCAGCTCTCGACGTGCCAGGCCATACACCATCGGGACCTCACCACGGCCGGTCGGACGGTCCCCAACAGTGTCCGCTGCGGTGCCTTCGGGCGCGTCCCGGCAGATGCGACCGGGCGGGCCAGTGGTGAGGAGCATTGGCCCGCCAGGAGTACTCAACTGCTCGTCTTTGAGGTCGTTTGAGTGAGCGGGTGGCTGCGTGGGTGGGTGCGTCGATCTTGTGGGGTTGGCTTGTCAGTGGGGGTCGATACGCTGGTGGCGTTGACGCTCCGTGGGATCGGTGAGGGGGTGTTCGGTGCGTCAGCAGGGGTTGCGTCCTATCGGTGTGCCGTTCGTCGCCCTGGGCCCTTCGGGTGTGGCGATCCGGACTCGACTCAAGGAGCTCACGCGCGAGGACGAGAAGATGCTGCGGCTGGTGGGCGCGCACCTGGGCTCGCTGGCGTCGCAGGATCTCAAGGTGCGCTGCGCGCAGGGACTGGAGCATTCCACCAGCACGTGGGCGGCGCGGAAGCGAGAGTTGACGGCGCTGTCGTCGTCGCGCTGGGCGGGCAGCATCACCAAGGCCACGCATGATCAGTGGGCTTTGGCCCGCCGCTGTCAGCTCGCCCACATCCAAAGCCTGGAAACCGGCATCCGCACCATCGCGCACCGCCTGTCCCTGCCGATCGGCGAGAAGGGCAGCAGGCGGGCACCGGGCGGCTACCGCAGCAAGCAGGAGTGGCACGCGAAGACCCGCCGCCTGCGCACGCTGGAGGACCGGCTTGCCGCCGAGAGGGCGGATCGGGAGGCCGGAATCGTACGCGTCGTGCGGGGCGGGAAGCGTCTGGCACGAACCCGCCACAACCTCGCCGACGCCCAGCTCACCGAGGTCGAGTGGCGGGAGCGCTGGGAGGCCGAGCGCTGGTTCCTGGCCGCCGAGGGGGAGTCGGGAAAGCGGTATGGGAACGAGACGATCCGCGTCACGCCGGACGGCGAGATCTCGATCAAGCTCCCGGCACCACTGGCCGAGTCGGCGAACGCGGCGCATGGCCGGTACGTGCTCGCCTCGCGGGTTCATTTTGCGCACCGGGGACACGAGTGGGCGCAGCGTGTTGCGGCCAACCGTGCGGTGGCCTACCGCATCCACTATGACGTGCAGCGCGGGCGCTGGTATGTGACCGCCTCCTGGCAGATCCCGCCCACCAAGACAATCCCGCTTCAGTTGGCACGTGCCGAGGGCGTGATCGCTGTCGACACCAACGCCGATCACCTCGCCGCCCGGCGCCTGGACGTCCACGGCAACCCCGTCGGCAGGCCCCGCAGGTTCTCCTACGACCTGTCCAATAGCGCCGACCACCGCGACGCCCAGGTCCGGCACGCCCTGTCCCGGCTGCTGAACTGGGCACGCGCCCTCGGCGTCAAAGCGATCGCCATCGAGGACCTGGACTTCGGCGCGGAGAAGACCCGCGAGAAGCACGGACGCCGAAAGTGGTTCCGGCAGCTCATTTCCCGCATGCCCACCGGCAAACTCCGCGCCCGGCTCACGTCGATGGCCGACCGCACGGGCATCACGATCATCGCGGTCGATCCCGCCTACACCTCGAAGTGGGGCGCCCAGCACTGGCAAGGGCCCTTTGCCGGCAAGAACCGCAAGACCACTCGCCATGACGCGGCAGCGGTGGCGATCGGAAGGCGCGCCCAAGGACATTCGATCCGGCGACGGACGGCACCGCCCCCGCACGACCAGAGCGATCGTGCGGGGCATCGGACCGTCCAGGCCGTGTCGGAGATCCTTGGGCGTGAGGAAACCCGCCCCCGCATTCCCGGACCACGGACACGATCCGTGCGTGCCGGATGCGGTGAGAACGCGGGGGACCAGTGTGCCCAACACCGTTCGGGGCACGCGGCTGAGCACGGGTCCTGGCAACAGGACCCACTCCCGCTCAGTCCCCAGGAACGGTTCACGGATTCCTAGAGCAGCCCCTCCGCCAGGGACCCCAGCGAGAGGGCCGGCAGGAAGTTGAGCAGCGCCAGGATCAGGGCGGCACCGGTGGCCAGGGCGACGAAGTTGACGCCGCGGGCCTGGAGGGTGCCGACGGTGACCACACCCGGCTGCTGGCGGGCCAGCCGGCCGGCCAGCGCGAGCAGGAACACGATCGGCACATAGCGCCCGATCAGCATGGCCGCGGTCATCAGCAGGTTGTGGAAGTCGGTGGCGCCGTTGAAGCCCGCCATCGCGCTGCCGTTGCTGTTGACGTTGGACGTGTAGGCGTACACCAGCTCGGTCAGACCGTGCGGCCCCGGGTTGCCCATGGACGACTGGCCGTCGCCCAGCGCCACGGCGAGCGCCGAGAAGCCCAGGATCGCGGTGGGGGCGACCAGCGCGTACAGGACGACGTAGCGCATCTCCGGGAACCCGATCCGCTTGCGCAGGTACTCGGGCGTCCGACCGACCATCAGACCGCCGATGAACACGGCGATCATCACCGCCACGATCAGGCCGTACAGACCGCTGCCGGTGCCGCCGGGGGCGATCTCGCCGAGCATCATCGCCGACAGCAGCACTCCTCCGCCGAGGCTGGAGAAGCTGTCGTACGAGGAGTTGCCCGCGCCGTCCGCCGACCCGGTGGCCGCCACACCGAAGAGCGTGGAACCGGGAACCCCGACGCGGGTCTCGGTCCCCTCGTACTGCCCGCCGACCGCCGCCGTCACGGTGCCGGTGTGGGCGCTCTGCGCGAGGCTGCCGGCCGCCAGCAGCAGGCCGAAGAGGATGCCGACGACCGCGAGCAGCGTCCAGCCCTGCCGCAGCGAGCCGATCATCCGGCCATATGTGCGGATGAAGGCGGTCGGGATCAGCAGCATCAGCACGATCTCGATGGCGTTGGTGTACGCCGACGGGTTCTCGAAGGGGTGCGCGCTGCTGGCGTTGAAGAAGCCGCCGCCGTCGCCGGACATCAGCTTGATCGGCTCCCAGGAGCCGACGGGACCGCCGAGCAGGGTCTGCCGGCCGCCCGCGACCGTGGTGACGGTGTGCGCGCTGCCCAGGTTCTGCGGAACACCCAGGGCGATCAGGATGATTCCGAAGACGATCGACAGGGGCAGGATGATCCGGAAGATCGTACGGATCAGGTCGACCCAGAAGTTGCCCAGCTGATGGGTGTCCCGGCGCACCAGGCCCCGGATGAGGGCGAGCGCGGCGCAGATGCCCACGGCGGCGGAGGCGAAGGCCTGGACACCGAGGCCCGCCATCACCGCGAGGTGGCCGGTGGTGGACTCGCCCGCGTAGTTCTGCCAGCTGGTGTTGGTGGTGAAGCTGACCGCCGTGTGCAGGGCGAGCCGCCACGGCATGCCCTCGTGGCCGGTGGACCAGGGCAGCTTGCCCTGGAGGGTGAAGAGGGCGAAGAGCGCCGCGATGCTCATCAGGCTGAAGGCGAGCAGCGCGAACAGGTAGTGCCGCCAGTCCTGCTCACGGTCCGGGTCGATGCCGCTCACCTTGTAGAGGGCGCGCTCCACGCGTTTGTGCGGACCGCCGTCGAGGGCCTTCGCCATGTAGTCGCCGAGCGGCACGTGCAGTGCGACGACGACCGCGAGGATGAGGGTGGCCTGGAGCCAGGCGTACATGTTCAGGCCCCCTTCACGGGATGCGTGCGGTCGAGGGCCGCGTTCAACTGGACGACGTTCACGGCCGGTTCACCGAGGAATCCGAACCCGCGGTCAGTGGTGAAGCGGTCGAGCAGCGTACGCAGGGCCGCCTCGCTCAGTCCGCGTTCGCGGGCGACGCGCGGTGTCTGGAGCCGGGCGTAGGCGGGGCTGATCTGCGGGTCCAGTCCACTGCCGCTCGCGGTGACCGCGTCGGCCGGGACCGCGGGGTGCGCGGGCGCGTCACCGCGGATCGGGGTGACCACGGCCTTGGCGTAGTCCTCCCCCGGCTTGGCGCACTCGACCGTCACGGCCTCGTAGGTGGCGACGAACGGCTTGGCGGGGCACGCCTGGTCGAGGCTGACCACACGGGTGGCCTTGCCGGTCGTGCCGCCGTCGCGGAAGACGCCGAGCACGGCGCCGACGCCGTCAGCCGTGCAGTACGGCCGGGAGCCGTCGACGTGCTCCAGCTCGCCGACCGCCTTGCTGCGGGAACAGACCTGGGTGAGCAGGCTCTGCTTGCCGGAGTCCGGCTGTCCCTTCACCGGCAGGACGTCGACGGTCGACTCGGGGCCGAGGTTGCCGGCCGCCGAGGCCGAGGCGTCGTATCCGGTACCGGCGTTGGAGGGCCGGGGCTGGAAGTAGTACGGGATCGGGTTGCCCTTCGCGTCGAGGAAGGACTGCCCGATCAGTTCGCTGCCGGCCTGCTTTCCGCCGGCACCGGTGAGCGGGGAGCCCTGCGCAGCCTGGCGCAGCCCCGGGATCTGGGCGATCGCGGTCATGCCCAGGGGGTAGGCGAGCCCCAGGAGCAGGGTGAGCACGATGACCACCCGGATCGCCGCCACGTGGTGGCCGACCCAGGCGGGCATCCTGGAGAGGAAGGTCATGGTCAGATCCCGGGGATGAACTGGACGACGGCGACGTCGATGAACTTGATCGCGAGGAAGGGCAGGATCAGGCCGCCCATGCCGTAGATCCACAGGTTGCGGGTGAGCAGGGAGTCCGCGCCGCTGGGCCGGTAGCGCACTCCGCGCAGGGCAAGCGGGATCAGCGCGACGATGATCACCGCGTTGAAGATGACCGCGGACAGGATCGCGGACGTCGGCGAGTGGAGCCGCATGATGTTGACCGCGTCGAGCGCCGGGTAGACCCCGCCGAACATGGCCGGGAGGATCGCGAAGTACTTGGCGATGTCGTTGGCGATCGAGAACGCGGTCAACGCGCCCCGGGTGATGAGGAGCTGCTTGCCGATCTCGACGATGTCGATGATCTTCGTGGGGTCGGAGTCGAGGTCGACCATGTTGCCGGCCTCCTTGGCGGCCGACGTGCCCGTGTTCATCGCCACGCCGACGTCGGCCTGCGCGAGCGCGGGCGCGTCGTTGGTGCCGTCACCGGTCATGGCGATCAGGTGACCGCCCGCCTGCTCCTTCTTGATGAGCGCGAGCTTGTCCTCGGGCGTGGCCTCGGCGAGGAAGTCGTCGACGCCCGCCTCGTCCGCGATGGCCTTGGCGGTGACCGGGTTGTCTCCGGTGACCATGACCGTGCGGATGCCCATCCGGCGCAGTTCGGCGAAGCGTTCCCTCAGGCCGGGCTTGACCACGTCCTTGAGGTGGATGACACCGAGCAGCCGGGCCGGGCCGTCGCCGGCCTGCTCGGCGACCGCGAGCGGGGTGCCGCCTGAGGCGGAGACCTGCTTCGCGCAGACGTCCAGGGCCTCGGACGCGGTGCCGCCGTTCTCCTGCACCCACGCCGCGACCGCGGACGCCGCGCCCTTGCGCAGCCGCCGCGCTTCCGGCTTGAAGGCTCCCCCGGGCAGGTCCACCCCGGACATCCGGGTGGTGGCGCTGAAGGGCGCCCATTCGGCGTCCCCGGGCACGGACGGCTCCAGACCGAACTTGTCGCGCACGTACTCGACGATCGAGCGGCCCTCGGGTGTCTCGTCGGCGAGACTGGACAACGCGGCGGCCTCCGCGATCCGACGACCCGTCACGGATTCGATCGGGAGCAGCGCGCTCGCGCGGCGGTTGCCGTAGGTGATGGTGCCGGTCTTGTCGAGCAGCAGTGTGTTGACGTCGCCCGCGGCCTCCACCGCGCGCCCCGACATGGCGAGCACATTGCGCTGCACCAGCCGGTCCATGCCCGCGATACCGATGGCGGACAGCAGACCGCCGATGGTCGTGGGGATCAGGCAGACGAGCAGCGAGACCAGGACGATGCCGGTGACGCCGTCGGCGTTGATCGCCTGCGTGTCGTGCGCGGCGGCCATGAAGTTCTTGGAGAAGATCGCCATCGGCTGGAGCGTGAGGACCGCCACCAGGAAGACGAACGTCATCATGACCAGCAGCAGGTTGAGCGCGAGCTCGTTCGGCGTCTTCTGCCGGTTGGCGCCCTCGACCAGGGAGATCATCCGGTCCAGGAAGGACGCGCCGGGCTCCTGGGTGATGCGGACGACGATCCGGTCCGAGAGCACACGCGTGCCGCCGGTGACGGCCGAGCGGTCGCCGCCCGACTCGCGGATGACCGGCGCGGACTCGCCGGTGATGGCCGACTCGTCGATGCTGGCGACGCCTTCGATGACGTCGCCGTCGCCGGGGATGAGCTCCCCGGCCTCGACGACCACGACATCACCGCGCCGCAACTCGCCCGCGGCGACGCTCTCCTCCATGTACGAGCCCTGGGCGGCGCCGGGCTGCCAGCCCACCACCCGCCGGGCGACGGTCTGGCGGCGCATCCCACGCAGGGTGTCGGCCTGGGCGCGTCCGCGGCTCTCGGCGACGGCCTCGGCGAGGTTCGCGAAGATCACGGTGAGCCACAGCCAGGCGGTGATCAGCCAGCCGAACCCTGACGGGTGCGCGATGGCGAGGCCCGTCGTCAGGGCCGCACCGATCTCGGTGACGAACATGACCGGGTTGCGGGACAGGCTCACCGGGTTGAGCTTGCGCAGAGCGGCGGGCAGGGCCCGCCACAGCTGCTGGGGGTCGAGCAGCCCGGCGCCGATCCGGCGCGACGGACCAGTGGGGCGAGGTGGTGCGGCGTTTGCGGCTTTCTCCCGCACGGGAGCAGGCGCGGTCATCAGAAGCGCTCCGGCTTGATCAGGGCCACTACCAGGTAGGCCAGCAGGGCGATCGCGACGATCAGCCCCACGGTGTTCTCGGCCGTCACAAAGACCTCACACGTAGTACTCGACAAGGGGATCGGGTCACCTCCGGGCGAGGGCCGGGCCGTCGACTCGCCCGGAGGTGGTTCAGAGAGACTGCGGGCTAGAGCCCTACGTCCCGGCTGCGGATGTCGTCCAGCGACTCGCGGCGGACCAGGAGGCGCGCCTGACCGTCGCGGACGGCGACCAGCGGCGGCCGGCCGACCATGTTGTAGCCGGAGGCCATCGACAGGTGGTAGGCGCCCGCGACCGGGACGGCCAGCAGGTCGCCCGGGTGGATGTCGTCGGGCAGTTCGACGTCCGAGGCGAGCACGTCGCCCGCCTCGCAGTGGCGGCCCACCACGGTCACCGAGGCCGTGGGCGCGGTGCTGTGCCGCCCGACGAGCCGGGGCGCGTAGCGCACGCCGTACAGCGCGGGCCGCGGGTTGTCGCTCATGCCGCCGTCCACCGCCACGAACGTGTGGGCGCCGGTGCGCTTGACGGCCAGCACGTGGTACAGGGCGACGCCAGCCGGACCCGCGATGGCGCGGCCCGGTTCGATGATGAGGCGGGGCACCGGAAGCCCTGCCGCGGCGCACGCCTCGGTCAGTTCCGCGCGGACCTTGCGGGCCAGCGTGGTGAGGTCCAGGGCCTCCTCACCGGGGCGGTAGGCGATACCGTGCCCGCCGCCCAGATCGAGCTCCGGAAGCACCACTCCGTGCTGCTCGTGCAGCCGGGCCATGAGTCCGACCATGCGGCGCACCGCGAGCAGATACGGCTTGACACTGGTGATCTGCGATCCCAGGTGGCAGTGCAGACCGGTGAGTTCGAGCTGCGGCTGGTCGAGTATCCGGGCGATGGCGTGCTGGGCGTAGCCGTCGGCGATGGACAGCCCGAACTTCTGGTCGTCCGTGCCGGTACGGATCTTGTCGTGACCGCCGGCGCTGATGCCGGGCACCACGCGGACCATCACCTTCTGGCGTCCGCCGGGGCCCACGGCCGCGGCCAGCCGCGCGATCTCCGACGGGCTGTCGATGACGATGCGCCCGACGCCGAGGCGCAGCGCGGTCTCCAGATCACGCGGGGACTTCGCGTTGCCGTGCAGCACGATCCGCTCGGGGGGAAAGCCCGTGGTGACGGCCAGTTCCAGCTCCCCGGCCGAGCACACGTCGAGGCCGAGGCCCTCCTCGTCCATCCAGTGGACCATGGCGCGGCACATGAACGCCTTGGCCGCGTACAGGACTTCGGCGTCCGGGAAGGCGTGCCGGTAGGTACGGCAGCGGTCGCGCACCTCGGCCTCGTCAAGGACGTAGACCGGGGTGCCGAAGCGGTCCGCCACCTCGGCCAGGGGTACTCCGCCCACCGCGAGGTCCCCGCGGTGCTGCTCGGTCGTAGAGGCGGGCCACACCGACAGCTCGCCGGTGGTGGTGACGGTGGGTTCGTGGACAGTGGTCATCTTGCCTACCTCTTTCAGCCTATCCACAACGCCAGGGCCGAGACGAACGCGGCGGCCCCGGTCACTCGCAGCACCCCGACGGCCTGCGGATCCCAACTACTTGTGCGCGAGCGGCGCACGGGCGGCTTCTCCGGAACGCGGGGCAGGTCACCGGTGCGGGTCGGCGCGGGAGCCGGCGCCGAGAACTGGGGGTCCACCGTGACGGTGGAGACGCCGAGCGGTGCGGCCAGCGCGCGCAGCGCGGGCTCGGCCAGCCTGATCCAGGCCTGGTCGGTGCCGAGGGTCGCGGTCAGACGCTCCTCGGAGGTGAAGCCGACGGCCGTACGCTCGCCGAGAGGAGTGCGGAAGAGCCGGGCCGCACAGCCTGACGAACCCGGCCGGACCGGTACGAACAGTGGTCCGGCCGGGAACCGATCAGAAGGCTCCGGGTCGTCGCCGCACAGGATGTCTGCCATGGGATGCCTCCTGGAGGATCCGATGTGAGTCACGAGATGGGGGGTGTGCCCCGAACGCGGGGAGGCGACCGGGGCGTGTCGATGACGCTATGCCCGGTCCCCTGGGGGTCCGGATGTCTCATGACGCGATGCTGACGGCGATCGGCGCGACGCTGACGCGATGCTGATACGAGGTCCGATCGGACTTGGGAATGCCCGTCAGAGGAGCGCCAAGAAAGGGTGCACTGGCTGTTCGCAGGCTCCTTACCAGGGATGAGATGAAGGCAGCCCCTTTCGAAGGGCTGCCCACGGAACACCCCGCGGGCGCGTGCGAAGAAACGGTGGAGTCATGTCCGATACCGGCGCCCCCTCGACCGCTGCCCGGGTTCTGGTGGGAGTGAGCGGCTCGCTGGGCAGTCTCACCGCCCTGCGCCGGGCCGCCGCGGAGGCGCGGTGCCGGGGCGCCGAGCTGTGGCCGGTGCTGGCCTGGGAGCCGCCCGGAGGGGACATGGCCGCCCGTCGCGGCCCCGGTGCGACCGTGATGGTCGAGGCATGGCAGGACCTGGCCCGGCAGAGGCTGCTCAGTGCCCTCGATGACGTCTTCGGCGACGCCGGGCCCGGCGTCGCGATGCGGGCCCTGGTCGCGCGGGGCGCCCCCGGCGTGGCGCTGGTGGAGATCGCCGATCGCGAGAGCGACGTGCTGGTCGTCGGTGCCGGACGGCGCAGCCTCTGGCACCGGGCGTGCTCGCGCTCGGTGAGCCGTTACTGCCTGGCCCACGCCACGTGCCCGGTCTTCGCGGTGCCGCCCTCGCCTCTGGAGGCCGAACTCATGGTGGCGCACCGCCGCAACGTCCTGGGACTCGGCCTCGACACCGGCGCTCTGGAACGAGCGGCGTCCCGGGTGGTGCCGGGCCGTTCCGGGCTGTCGGACGCCTGAGCCTTCCGGCGGCCCGTGCTCGGTGTGAAGCCCCTCGGGCCCCACCGCACGTTCGCCGGAACGTACCCGCGAGGATGCCGGTCCTTCGAACCGTGCGAGAAGACGACAGGAGCCATGAACGATTCGGCCACTCCACCGGCTTCCGGGCGTCCCCGGGTGGTTGTCGGCGTGAGCGGTTCGCCGGGCAGCATCGCCGCCCTGCGCCGGGCGGCCCGGGAGGCACAGCGCACCGACGCCGAACTGTGGGCGGTGGCCGCTTGGGACGTGCCCGGCGGCGACGTCACGGCAGGGCGCTCCTCCACCCCGCCTCTCCTGGTCGAACAGCGTGAGCGGCGCGCCTTCGTGGCGTTGCTCGGCGTGGTCGACCGGCTCTTCGGCGACGGTGGTCCGGGCGTGCCCGTCCATCTCGCGGTCGGCCGGGGTCCGGCCGGCCGCGTTCTGGTCGAGACCGCCGACCGGGAGGACGACCTCCTGGTCGTCGGAGCCGGGCGGCGAGGCCACCTGCGTCGTCTCTTCTCCCGCTCCGTGAGCCGCTACTGCGTCGACCACGCCGTCTGCCCCGTCCTCGCGGTACCGCCGTCCGCGCTCGAAGCCGTGCTGGCCGCGGCACGCCGCAGAAGGATCTGGCGGCAGCGCCTGGACGTCGGACGGCTGAAGGGGGAGAACGCGCCCGGGGCGTAGGCCGGGGCGCACCGGCGGCATCTCATCGGCCGACCACCCGCCGACCGGGTCGTCGGCCGATGAGATGCCGCCGTGGTGACAACTCGCCCCGGTGGCCTACGTCGTGGCTGTCGTAGCGGGCGCAGAGGGCTGCGGAGCCCGCTGTTCCGCCACCGGCAGGGTGAGCACCATCGTCAGACCGCCGCCCGGGGTGTCCTCGGCGTCGAGCGTGCCGCCGACGGCTTCGGCGAAGCCGCGGGCGACCGCGAGGCCGAGTCCCACGCCGGCACCGCGCGGCGCGTCGCCGTAGCGCTGGAAGGGCTCGAAGATGCGCTCCTTGGCCTCGTCCGGTACTCCCGGGCCCCGGTCGACGACGCGCAGTTCCACACGGCTGCCGAGGGCGCTCGCGGACACCAGCACGGGTTCGCCCTGCGGGCTGTACTTGACGGCGTTCTCCACGAGGTTGGCGACCACCCGCTCCAGCAGTCCCTTGTCCACCGAGACCATCGGAAGGGTCTCCGGGATGTCCATATCGACGCTCGCGTCCGATACCCCGCCCAGCGCGATCGGAACGACCTCGTCCAGATCCACCTCACGGATGATCGGGGTGACGGTGCCGGTCTGCAGGCGCGACATGTCGAGGAGGTTGCCGACCACGTGGTCGAGGCGGTCGGCGCCTTCCTCGATCGCCTCCAGGAGATCCGCGCGGTCCTGTTCGGACCACTCGACGTCATCCGAACGCAGCGAGGTGACCGAGGCCTTGATGCCCGCCAGCGGGGTGCGCAGGTCGTGACTGACCGCCGCCAGCAGAGCGGTGCGGATCCGGTTGCCCTCGGCGAGGGTCCGGGCCTGGCCGGCCTCCTCCCGCAGGCGCTGCCGGTCCAGGACGACGGCGGCCTGGGCCGCGAAGGCGGCCAGCACCCGGCGGTCCTCGGCGGGCAGCACACGGCCCGTCAGGGCGAGCGCCATGTGGTCCCCCACGGGCATGTCCACATCGGCTTCCTCGGGGCACGGCGAAGGCCGCGGCCCCACACTGCCCGCGCAGGTCCATGGCGCCACATCGCTCGCCCGCTCCAGCAGCGCCACCGACTCCATGCCGAAGGTCTCGCGCACCCGTTCCAGCAGTGCTTCCAGGCTGGTCTCACCCCGCAGCACGTTCCCCGCGAGGAACGAGAGGATCTCCGACTCGGCACGCAACCGGGCCGCCTGCTGGGTGCGCCGGGCCGCCAGGTCCACCACCGAGGCCACCGACAGGGCGACGCCGACGAAGATCGCGATGGCCACGATGTTCTTCGGGTCGGCGATGGTCAAGGTGTGGACGGGAGGGGTGAAGAACCAGTTCAGCAGCAGCGAGCCCACCACCGCGGAGGCGAGGGAGGGCACCAGCCCGCCGAGCAGTGCCGCCGCCACCGTCAGTGACAGGAACAACAACATGTCGTTGGCGAGGCCGACTTCGGGCGAGACGCTGGTCAGCAGGAAGGTGAGGAGAGCGGGCCCGAGCACGCCCACCAGCCAGCCCCAGATGATGCGCACCCGTCCGAGCCGCGCGACGCGGGGTGCCGGCAGTCCGCGGCCCTTGCCCACCTCGGCGTGCGTGATCAGGTGGACGTCGAGGTCGGGGCCGGACTCCCGGGCCACCGTCGCGCCGACGCCCGGCCCGTAGATGTACTGCCAGGCCTTGCGGCGCGAGACGCCCAGCACGATCTGGGTGGCGTTGACACCACGCGCGAAGTCCAGCAGCGACGCCGGGACATCGTCCCCGACGACGTGGTGGAAGGTGCCGCCCAGGTCCTCGACCAGGGTGCGCTGGACGGCGAGCTCCTTCGGAGAAGCCGAAGTGAGGCCGTCGCTGCGGGAGATGTAGACGGACAGCACCTCGCCGCCTGCGCCCTTCTCCGCGAGCCGCGCGGCCCGGCGGATCAGGGTCCGTCCCTCGGGGCCACCGGTGAGCCCGACCACGATCCGCTCGCGCGAACCCCAGATCTCCGACACCTGGTGCTCGCTGCGGTACTCGTTCAGGTACTCGTCGACCCGGTCCGCGACCCACAGCAGGGCCAACTCGCGCAGTGCGGTGAGGTTTCCGGGCCGGAAGTAGTTGGACAGGGCCGCGTCGACCTTGTCCGGCTTGTAGATGTTGCCGTGCGCCATCCGGCGGCGCAGCGCCTGGGGCGACATGTCGACCAGCTCGATCTGGTCCGCCCGCCGCACCACTTCGTCCGGCACCGTCTCCTGCTGCCGGATGCCGGTGATGGACTCGACGACGTCGCCGAGGGATTCGAGGTGCTGGATGTTGACGGTCGAGACCACATCGATCCCGGCGGCCAGCAGCTCCTCGACGTCCTGCCACCGCTTGGCGTTGCGCGACCCCGGGATGTTCGTGTGGGGCAGTTCGTCGACCAGCGCCACCTGAGGCCTGCGCGCCAGGACGGCGTCGATGTCCATCTCGGTGAAGGTGGTGCCCCGGTACTCCAGCTCCTTGCGCGGTATCTGCTCCAGTCCGTGCAGCATCACCTCGGTACGGGGCCGGTTGTGGTGCTCGACGAACGCGACCACGCAGTCGGTTCCTCGTTCCACGCGCCGGTGTGCCTCGGACAGCATCGAGTAGGTCTTGCCGACACCGGGTGCCGCACCGAGGTAGATCCGAAGCTTGCCGCGTGCCATGTTCATCCTTCGAAGCGGTAACCCATGCCGGGTTCGGTGATGAGGTAGCGGGGGTGCGAGGGGTCGGATTCCAGTTTGCGGCGCAGTTGGGCCATGTAGACCCGGAGGTAGTTGGTTTTGTTGCTCTGGGAGACCCCCCAGACCTCCTGGAGCAGGTACTTCTGTGTGACAAGCCGGCCCGGGTTGGTGACCAGGATCTCCAGCAGGTGCCACTCGGTCGGGGTCAGCCGTACGTCCCGTCCGCCCCTGGCGATCCTCTTGGCGAGGAGGTCGATGGTGAAGTCGTCCGTCTCCACCCGTGTCGTCCCGGGCGTGAGCGGCACGTCCTCCGTCCGGCGGACGGCGGCCCGCAGCCGGGCCATCAGTTCGTCCATGCTGAACGGCTTGGTGACGTAGTCGTCGGCCCCGGCGTCCAGCGCGGCGACCTTCTCGTCGGACGCCTGACGGGCCGACAGCACCAGGACCGGCACACGGGTCCAGCCACGCAGCGCCTTGATCACGTCCACACCGTCCATGTCGGGCAGACCGAGGTCCAGTATCACCACATCGGGCTGGCGCGCGGCCGCCAGACGCAGAGCCGTCGCGCCGTCGGGTGCCGCGTCCACCCCGTACCGGCGCGCCTGCATGTTGATCACAAGGGCCCGTACTAGTTGCGGGTCGTCTTCCACCACCAGCACCCGGGTCATGGCTGTGCCTTTCGTGTCGTGCGTGGGGCCATGGGCGCCGGCCGTGCACAACCGGCGTCATGGCTGCGGGAGTCGGCGCCGGGATGCCTCCCGGACCGCCGACTCCCGCTGGGGCCGTAACGCCATCAGCTCTTGGACACGAGACCCTTGAGCGCGATGTTGAGCTCGAGGACGTTCACCCGGGGCTCGCCGATGAAGCCGAGGGTACGGCCCTCGGTGTGGTCCTTGACCAGCTTCTCCACCTGGGCGACGGGCAGACCGTTCTTCTCGGCGACCCGGTGGACCTGGATCTCCGCGTACTGCGGGGAGATCTCCGGGTCCAGGCCCGAGCCGGAGGACGTCACCGCGTCGGCGGGGACGTCGGACGGCTTGACGGTGTAGCCGCCCACGGAGTTGTCCTTGACGACCGCGGCCTTGGCGTCCTTGACCCACTTGATCAGGTCGGCGTTGTCACCGGAACGGTTGGTGGCGCCGGACAGGATCAGCTTGTACTGGGTGTTGACGCTGTTGGCGCCGAGGCCGTTCTGCGGACGGCCCTGGAACCACTTCAGGTCGGGGTCGGGAGTCTCCTGCCCCTTCTTGAGCGGCAGGTTGTAGGCCTGACCGATCAGCGAGGAGCCGACGACCTTGCCGTCCGCCTTGATCTCGGAGCCGTTCGCCTTGTTGTTGAACAGCCCCTGGGCGATGCCGGTGACGACCAGCGGGTAGATGACGCCGGTCACCAGGGTCAGCACGAGGAGGGCGCGCAGGCCCGCCCCGAGCAACCGGGCGGTGTTCGAAACGGAGTTGTTCATCGCGATCAGCCGATTCCGGGGATGAGGGAGATGATCATGTCGATGATCTTGATGCCGATGAAGGGGGCGATCAGGCCGCCGATACCGTAGATCCCGAGATTGCGGCGCAGCATCTTGTCGGCACCCACCGGCCGGTACTGCACGCCCCTGAGGGAGAGCGGCACCAGCGCGATGATGATCAGCGCGTTGAAGATGACCGCGGACAGGATCGCCGAGTCCGGAGAGGACAGCTGCATGATGTTCAGCTTGTCCAGGCCCGGGTAGACCGCCGCGAACAGCGCCGGGATGATCGCGAAGTACTTCGCGACGTCGTTGGCGATGGAGAACGTCGTCAGCGCACCACGGGTGATCAGCAGCTGCTTGCCGATCTCCACGATCTCGATGAGCTTGGTCGGGTTCGAGTCGAGGTCGACCATGTTGCCGGCCTCCTTGGCGGCCGACGTACCCGTGTTCATCGCCACGCCGACGTCCGCCTGCGCCAGGGCCGGGGCGTCGTTGGTGCCGTCACCGGTCATCGCGACGAGCTTGCCGCCCGCCTGCTCCCGCTTGATCAGCGCCATCTTGTCCTCGGGAGTCGCCTCCGCGAGGAAGTCGTCGACGCCCGCCTCCTCGGCGATCGCCTTGGCGGTCAGCGGGTTGTCACCCGTGATCATGATGGTCTTGATGCCCATGCGGCGCAGCTCGTCGAACCGCTCCCGCATGCCCTCCTTGACGACGTCCTTGAGGTAGATCACGCCCAGCACCCGAGCACCCTGGTCGTCCTTGACGGCGACCAGCAGCGGAGTACCGCCCGACTCGGAGATGCGGTTGGCGATCGTGTCCGCGTCCTCGGCGACCGTGCCGCCCTGCTCCTGCACCCAGGCGATGACCGAACCGGCCGCGCCCTTGCGGATCTTCCTGCCGTCGACGTCCACACCCGACATACGGGTCTGGGCGGTGAAGGCAATCCAGTCGGCCTGCGCCAACTCGCCCTGGTGACGCTCGCGCAGACCGTACTTCTCCTTCGCCAGGACGACGATGGAGCGGCCCTCGGGGGTCTCGTCGGCCAGCGAGGAGAGCTGGGCGGCGTCCGCGACCTCGGCCTCGGTGGTGCCCCTGACGGGGAGGAACTCGGCGGCCTGGCGGTTGCCGAGCGTGATGGTGCCCGTCTTGTCGAGCAGCAGCGTGGACACGTCGCCGGCGGCCTCGACCGCACGGCCGGACATGGCGAGGACGTTGCGCTGGACCAGGCGGTCCATGCCCGCGATACCGATCGCCGACAGCAGGGCGCCGATCGTGGTCGGGATGAGACAGACCAGCAGGGCCACCAGCACGACCATCGTCAGGTGCGTACCGGCGTAGTTCGCGAACGGCGGCAGCGTGGCACACGCCAGCAGGAAGACGATCGTCAGCGACGCCAGGAGGATGTTCAGCGCGATCTCGTTCGGCGTCTTCTGCCGGGCCGCGCCCTCCACGAGGCTGATCATCCGGTCGATGAAGGTCTCGCCGGGCTTCGTCGTGATCTTGATGACGATGCGGTCGGACAGCACCTTCGTACCGCCGGTCACCGCGGAGCGGTCACCGCCGGACTCACGGATGACGGGCGCCGACTCACCGGTGATCGCCGACTCGTCGACGGACGCGACACCCTCGATGACGTCGCCGTCACCGGGAATGATGTCGCCGGCCTCGCAGACGACCAGGTCACCGATCTTGAGGTCCGTACCGGGCACCCGCTCCTCGGTCTTGCGGTCCTGCAGCAGGCGGCGCGCCACCGTGTCGGTCTTGGCCTTGCGCAGGGTGTCGGCCTGCGCCTTGCCGCGGCCCTCGGCGACAGCCTCCGCCAGGTTGGCGAAGATGACGGTCAGCCACAGCCAGGCGCTGATCGCCCAGCCGAACCAGTCGCCCGGGTCCTTGAAGGAGAACACCGTGGTCAGGATGGAGCCGACCCACACCACGAACATCACGGGGGACTTGATCATCACCCGCGGGTCGAGCTTGCGGAAGGCGTCCGGCAGCGACTTGATGAGCTGCTTCGGGTCGAAAAGGCCCGCGCCGACACGGCCCTCGTCGGTCTTGCGCCCGGTGGGTACGTCGCTGTGCGGCGCCCGGGTCGGAGTGGCTGTGGACACTGCGTCCTCTTGGTTCTCTATGCGAGTGGTCATGACGCCAGCCCCTCGGCCAGCGGACCCAGCGCCAGCGCCGGGAAGTACGTCAGACCGGTGATGATCAGGATCGCGCCCACCAGCAGACCGGTGAACAGCGGCTTCTCGGTGCGCAGGGTGCCCGCGGTGACCGGGACCGGCTTCTGCTCGGCGAGCGAGCCGGCCAGCGCCAGGACGAACACCATCGGCAGGAAGCGGCCGAAGAGCATCGCCAGGCCCAGGGTGCTGTTGAACCACTGGGTGTCCGCGTTCAGACCGGCGAAGGCCGAGCCGTTGTTGTTGGCGGCGGACGTGTAGGCGTACAGGATCTCGGAGAATCCGTGCGCCCCGCTGTTGGTCATCGAGTTCCCGGGCGTCGGCAGGGCCATCGCGAACGCGGTGAACACCAGGACCAGCGCCGGGGTGATCAGGATGTATATGGCCGCAAGCTTGATCTCGCGGGAGCCGATCTTCTTGCCCAGGTACTCGGGCGTACGGCCGACCATCAGACCGGCGATGAACACCGCGATGATCGCCAAGATCAAGATGCCGTACAGACCGGAGCCCGTGCCACCGGGGGCGATCTCGCCCAGCATCATGCTGAGCATGGTGATGCCGCCACCGAGGCCGGTGAACGAGGAGTGGAACGAGTCCACCGCACCGGTCGAGGTGAGGGTGGTCGCCACGGCGAAGATCGACGAGCCGCCGACGCCGACGCGGACCTCCTTGCCCTCCATCGCACCGCCGGCGATCTGGAAGGCCGGGCCGTGGTGCGCGAACTCGGTCCACATCATCAGCGCGGCGAAGCCCACGAAGATGGTGCCCATGGCCGCGAGGATCGCGTAGCCCTGCTTGACCGAGCCGACCATGATGCCGAACGTGCGCGTCAGCGCGAACGGGATCACCGTCAGCAGGAAGATCTCGAAGAGGTTGCTGAAGGGCGTCGGGTTCTCGAACGGGTGGGCGCTGTTGGCGTTGAAGTAACCACCGCCGTTGGTGCCCAGCTCTTTGATGGCCTCCTGGGAGGCGACCGCGCCGCCGTTCCACTGCTGGGAGCCGCCCGTGAACTGGCCGACCTCGTGGATGCCGGCGAAGTTCTGGATGGCACCGCAGGCGACGAGGACGATCGCGCCGACCACGGCCAGCGGTACGAGAATGCGGATGGTGCCGCGGACCAGGTCGGACCAGAAGTTGCCCAGGTCACCCGTGCGCGAGCGCGCGAAGCCACGCACCAGCGCGACGGCGACGGCGATGCCGACGGCCGCGGAGACGAAGTTCTGGACGGCCAGACCGGCGGTCTGCACGACGTGGCCCATGGCCTGCTCGCCGTAGTACGACTGCCAGTTCGTGTTGGTCACGAAGGACACGGCGGTGTTGAACGCCTGGTCCGGGTCGATGGCCTGGAAGCCGAGCGAACCGGGCAGGACACCCTGGAGCCGCTGCAGCAGGTAGAGGAAGAGGATGCTGACCGCGGAGAAGGCGAGCACACCGCGCAGGTACGCGGGCCAGCGCATCTCCGTGTTGGGGTTGGCACCGATGCCCTTGTAGATCCACTTCTCGACCCGCCAGTGCTTGTCGGAGGAGTAGACCTTGGCCATGTAGTTGCCAAGGGGGACGTAGCAGAGCGCCAGTGCGGCGATCAGGGCGAGCAGCTGGAGCACGCCTGCAAGTACGGGACCCATGTCGTTTCTCAGAACCTCTCCGGGAAGATCAGGGCGAGGACGAGATAGCCCAGCAGGGCGACGGCCACGACCAGGCCGACGATGTTCTCGGCGGTCACAGCTTCGTCACCCCCTTGGCGACGAAGATCACCAGCGCGAAGCACGCGATCGTGGTGACGACGAAGGCCAGATCGGCCATCGTGAACTCCTGGGTTGAGGTTCGTTGGACAAGGACGGTTAAGAGAAACAGCCCCCTGGCCGGTTTCGACTTCCGTTGACGGGTCCCTTACGGCCCCCTGCACGCCTTTGACGGGACTCTTACGGCGGCCGCCGTGACCTGTGACGGGACTCTTACGGCGGCCGCCGTGACCTGTGACGGGACTCTTACGGCGGCCGCCGTGACCTGCGGGGAGGCGGCGCCGTCCCGCTCGGAAATTCGTCAGAACAGCCGGAAGCGCAGCCTGCAGATGACCGCGTCGGTCTCCCGTCGCACGGCGTGCGCCACGAGGGCTCCCCGCTGGTTCTGCAGCAGGCGCTGCCACAGCCGCTCCGGCTCCGCCTCCGGGATCAGGACGGTCACTCGAGTGGCCGGTTCACTCACGCCGACCTGACGGACGTACGCGGCGATGGGGCGCCCGATGGAGCGGTGCGGGGAGGTCAGCCGGACCAGCGGCACACCGGGGTCCCACTCGGCCCAGGCGCGCTCCAGGGCGTGCATCTGCGCACGGTCCTCCGGGTCGGGGCAGCAGACGGTGACGGCGCGCACCTCGTCGCCGAGCGAGGCGGCGGTCGTCAGGGCCTCGGAGGTCAGGCGGGACAGCGAGGAGACGGGCACGACCACGACCGAGCGGTCCCGGTGCGGGGTCTCGGGGATGCGGCCGAGGCCAAGACGCTCACCGATCCGGGTGTAGGCGCGGTGCACCGTCTCGAAGGCGAGCACCAGCAGAGGCAGAGCGATCACGATCAGCCAGGCGCCGTCGGCGAACTTGCTCGCCGTCACGACCACGCCGGCGACGCCGGTCAGCAGGGCGCCGAATCCGTTGAGCAGCGCCTTTCCGCGCCATCCCGGCCCCCGCTCCCCTCGCCAGTGCCGGACCATGCCGACCTGGGCGATGGTGAAGCCGATGAACACGCCGATGGCGAAGAGGGGCACCAGGGTGTTGGTGTCACCGCCCGAGAACACCAGCAGCCCGGCGGAGACCAGGGCGAGGGCGAGCACGCCGTGGCGGTGCACCTGCCGCTCGGCTTTCAGGGCGAAGACGTGCGGCAGGTAGTTGTCACGGGCCAGCAGCTTCAGCAGAACGGGAAGGCCGCCGAAGGAGGTGTTGGCGGACAGGGCCAGCAGGATCATCGTGGCGAACTGGATGACGTAGAACGCCCAGTTGTGGCCGAACGAGGCGTCGGCGAGCTGGGCGAGGACGGTGACGCCCTCGGCCGGCTGGAGGTGGAACCTGGAGATCAGCACCGACAGGCCGATGAGCATCACGCCGAGCACGGCGCCGAGGGCGACCTCGGCCCGCTGGGCACGCTTGACGCGCGGCACCCGGAAGGAGGGGACGGCGTTGGCGATGGCCTCGACGCCGGTCAGTGCGGCACAACCCGAAGCGAAGGCTTTCAGCAGCAGCAGAGCGCCCACGGTGGACGCGTTGTCCGCGAGGACCGAGGCGTGCCCGGCCGCGGAGAAGGTGCTCGCCGGCGTGGACCGGAACAGACCGACCAGGATCAGCACGAAGATCGACCCGACGAACACGACGGTCGGCACGATGAACGCCTTCGCCGACTCCACGATGCCGCGCAGGTTCACCGCCGTGATCACTGCGAGCACCGCGAGGCACAGCCACAGCCGGTCGTCGTACAGGGCCGGGAAGGCGGAGGTCAGGGCGGCCACGCCGGCCGTGACCGCGACGGCGACGTTCAGCACGTAGTCCAGCACCAGGGAGGCGGCCGCCACAAGGCTCGTCCGCGCGCCCAGATGCCTCTTGGCGACGGCGTACGAGCCGCCGCCGTCCGGGAAGGCCGCGATCACCTGCCGGTAGGAGGCGACGAGTACGGCCAGCAGTCCGGCGATGGCCAGCGTGACGGGAAGCGTGAAGCCGAGGCCGTGCGCGCCCGCGGCGGCCAGCACGAGGACGATCGCCTCGGGTCCGTACGCCACCGATGCCATCGCGTCCAGGGACAGCGCCGCCAGGCCCGTCGTGGCGGTGAGCCGGTGACGCTCGCCGGTATCGGGCGGTTCCTCGTCGGCCGGTACGGCGCCGGGGTCGGCGGTCAGAACGGACATCGGCGGTTGCTCCTTCGTGCCGGATCGACATCCGCGCGCGGGCGGTCGCACGCGGACGCACCAAGGTTGTGTCCCGCGCACGCCGCCACCGGCCGGTCCTTGCGCGTTCTTCGCGCTCAACCTGCCGAGCTTGACGACGCCTTGACGCCTGTGTGACGCGGGTAACTGCCGACCGCCGCTTGCGCCGCATCAAGAACGGCCCCCGGCCCGTCAGAGTCGTATCAAGGCGCGTTGCGGCGGCTCACGCGGTCCTTATCGTCGGCGCTATGGGAAGCAGCAACGACGCGCCGAACGCGACGGTCGGCGCGCACGCGCAGGAGGGCGACCACGCGGTGTCCGACCGCCGCTGGTCCGCAGACCTGCACAGCTCGATCCGGTGCGCTGCCATGCTCCTCGCCATGCTGCTCCTGATCGACTGGGGCTCGGGCAACGCGACGTGGTGGCGTGCCGCGCTGTGGCTCGCGCTCTCGGGGCTGCTCTTCGTCGTGCTCTTCCCTCGGCGGGTGACCGCGGGCGAGGGGTGGCTGGCCTCGCGCGGGCTGCTGGGCACCCAGCGGGTCCGGACCGACATGCTGGTGTCGTTGCGCTCCCTGGAGGGCGTCTCCCAGCGGCTCGTGCTGCGGGACGCGCTCGGCAGCCGGGTCGAGCTGGACCCCCAGGTGCTGGTGAACAATCCGGACCTCTGGTACCGCCTCCACGAGGACGTACGCACGTCCGAGGACCTCGGCTCCCTGCTGTGCGGGGCGACGGCACTGCGCCGTGTCCAGGAGCGGATCGAGCGCGAGACCGCCCGGACCGTGTTCACGATGTCCGGTCTGGAGTAGCAGCCCCCGCTTCCCGTCGCCTGGTCGCCACGCCCCGTTCCCCGTCGCCCTGGGTGCCGGCCTGCACTCCGGTCAGTCCGCCTTGCTGTACGCCTGGGCGGGGGTCTTTCCGGTCCAGGAGTGGAAGGCCCGGTAGAAGGAGTTGGGGTCCTCGTATCCGAGCAGGAAGGCGATCTCCCGTACGGTCAGCCCGGAATGTGCGAGGTAGTGGCGGGCCAGGGCCTCACGCGTGTCGTTGAGCACCGTCTGGAAGGTGGTGCCCTCGAGGTTCAGCTGCCGTTGCAGGGTGCGGGTGCTCACGGTCAGCGATCTGGCGACGGCGTCCATCGACACACTGCCGGCCGGCAGCAGCTCCAACAGGGCCGCCCTCACCCGTTCGGCCGCTGTCGCACCCGATCGCAGCTCTGACAGTCGGCGCCGCAGTTCCGGTTCGAAGAACTCCCGCATGCCCTGGTCGGCGGTGAGGAACGGCCGGTCGGCGTCGACCGCCGAGAAGGTGATCGACTCCCGTGGGCCGCGGTCGACGGGGACCCCGAGGAAGTCCAGGTACGGGCGCGGGTCCGCGGGCGGCTCGGGTGCGCTGATCCGCAGCGGGCGCACCGGTGTCCTGGTCCCCGTCCTGGCGAGGATCACCCAGAACGCCAGTTCCGTCATTGCCAGGACGGCCGGGGGCTGAAGCGGCGGTGGCCACCGGTAGGCAACGGTGATGCCGTCCGGTGTCTCGGTGACCTGGACGGACATGGGCCCGATCAGCTGTTTGTACACGGCGATCCGGTGAGCCGCCGCTCGCGCTACGGACGGCCGGTGCACCCCGCACTGGCAGAAGGCGCCATCCCGCTCGCACAGCGCGCCAGATCCTGCGGGCGCCGTCGGCCGGTCCACGACCCGCACGAACGGTTCCGCGTCGGCGCACACGGAGGCGCTCCGCCGGGAGATCCCGTCAAGGCCGGGTGCGAGCGGCAGGCGCCGCCGGAGCGAGGCGCTCGCAGGTGGGTGAGGATCCCGTCGAGCCGCGGCCGACCCCCGTGCCGCGCGGCCCCCGGATGCCCGCCCGGCCGGTCATGACAGGCCACCCACGCTCTGCGCACACTGCCAATGGGGCTGCTGGGACGTGTCGGCGACGGGCAGCGACAACACCATGGTGAGACCGCCGCCGGGGGTGTCCTCAGGGGTGAGGGTTCCGTTCATCGCCTCGGCCAGACCCTTGGAGAGCGCGAGGCCGAGGCCGAGGCCGGTGGTGTTGTCGGTGTCGCCGAGGCGCTGGAAGGGCTCGAAGAGCCGGTCGCGGCCGGTGGGCGGCAGACCGGGGCCGCGGTCGATGACGCGCAGCTCCACACGGCCTGCGAGGGCGCTGGCGGTCACCAGGACGGTGGCACCGGCCGGGTTGTGGCGGGCCGCGTTGCTCACCAGGTTCGCGATCACACGCTCCAGCAGGGGCGGATCCACCAGCACCGGCGGGATGTCCTCCAGGTTCCCCGCCTCCACCCCGGAGAAGTCCGACATCGCCATCGGCAGCACCTCTTCCAGCGTGGTGACGCGCAGTTTCAGCGTGAGGGCCCCTGCCTCGAGACGGCTGAGGTCGAGCAGGTTCTCCACCAGCCGGTTGAGTTTCGCCATGGACTCGTCGGCGGTCGCCAGCAGTTCGTCCCGGTCCTCGGGCGAGAACTGCACGTCGCGGCTGCGCAGCGAGGTAACGGCGGCCCAGCCCGCCGCGAGCGGGGTGCGCAGGTCGTGACCGACGGCCCGCAACAGGGCCGTACGCATCCGGTCGGCGGCCTTGACCGGTTCGACCTCGGCGGCGGCCTCGGCCAGCCGGGCCCGCTCGACGGCGGATCCCACATGGGCGGCGAAGGCGGCGAGCACACGCCGCTCGGACGACGACAGGGTGCGCCCGCGCAGCGCGAGGAAGGCGCCAGGACCCGCCGGCACGGCCGTGACGCCCTCGGCATCCGATGGTTCGTCCACCAGTTCGGCCGAGTCCATCCCGAAGGTCTCCCGGGTGCGTTCCAGCAGGGCCGGAATGGTCTGGCCACCGCGCACGATGCTGCCCGCCAGTGAGGACATGGTCTCCGCCTCGGCAGCGGCGCGTGCCGAGCGCCGGGACAGACGCAGCGAACGGTCGACGACGGCTGCCACGACGGCGGCCACCACGGCGAAGACGGCGAGTGCGATCAGCGCGTTCGGATCGCCGAGGGTGAACTGCCCTATGGGCGGGATGAACCAGTAGTTGAGCAGCAGGGACGCCGTCACTGAGGCGATCACCGCCGAGGCGACCCCGCCTATACAGGCCACACCCACCACGGCCAGCAGGAACAGCAGGGCGTCGCTGGTGAGGTTCAGGGCGCCGCGCACCTGGGCGAGGGCGACGGTGAGCAGCAACGGCAGCACCAGGCCGGCCACCGGTCCGGCGATCAGGCGGCCTGTCGACAGTGTGCGGCGACGCGACGGCAGCAGGGTGCCTCGTCCGGCGCGCTCGTGAGTGACCTGGTGGACGTCGATGTCCCCGCTGAGCGCGGTCACGGTCTCCCCCGTGCCCAGACCCGTCAAAAACCGCTCCAGACGCCCGCGACGGCTGGCGCCGAGGACCAGCTGGGTGGCGTTCTCGGCGCGGGCGAACTCCACCAGGGCCGCGGCGACATCGTCGCCGACGATCGAGTGGTAGCTGCCGCCGAGGTCCTCGACGAGCCGCCGCTGCCGGGCCAGCGAGGCGAGCGAGACCCCGGCGGCGAGCCCGTCGCTGCGGGCCACGTGCACGGCGAGCAGATCGCCTCCGGCCGAGCGGTCGGCGATGCGGGCGGCTCTCCGGATGAGCGTGTCGCCCTCGGGGCCACCGGTGAGGGCGACCACGACCCGCTCGCGGGTCTCCCACACCCGGCCGATGGCGTGTTCGGCGCGGTACGACTGCAGTGCGTCGTCCACCCGGTCGGCCACCCACAGCAGGGCCAGCTGGCGCAGCGCGGTCAGGTTCCCGGGCCGGAAGTAGTGGGCGAGGGCGGCGTCGATCTTCTCCGGCGCGTAGATGTTGCCGTGCGCCATACGGCGGCGCAGCCCTTCGGGAGGCATGTCCACCAGCTCGATCTGGTTGGCCCGCCGTACCACCTCGTCGGGCACCGTCTCGTGCTGCGGCACCCCGGTGATCTTCTCGACGACGTCCTTCAGGGACTCCAGGTGCTGGATGTTGACGGCGGTGATGACGTCGACCCCGGCCGCCAGCAGCCGTTCGATGTCCTGCCAGCGCTTGGGGTTGCGCCCGCCGCCGGGAACGTTCGTGTGGGCCAGTTCGTCGACCAGGGCGACATCGGGCCGGCGTTCCAGCACCGCGTCCAGGTCCATCTCGGGGAACACCCCTTCGCGGTACTCGCACCGCGCCCGGGGCACGATCTCCAGCCCCTCCAGCATCTCCTCGGTACGCCGACGGCCGTGGCACTCCGCGAACCCGACCACCACGTCCGCGCCCCGGGCGGCCCGCCGCCGCCCCTCGTCGAGCATGCGGTAGGTCTTACCCACTCCCGGGGCGGCCCCGAGGTACACCTTCAGTCGTCCGGGCCGTACGTCACTCATCGCAGCCGAGGCGCTCCGCTCACTGGCTCAACTCCCACGCGGGGAACAGGTCACTTCTCGCAGTCACTGCTTCCACGGAAGCCGTTCCGTGACCCCGTCGGCACGGCCGTTAGCGGTTCCTTGGCGCCGCCCACGTGGACCTTGACACTGTCTTGACGAGTGCTGGACCGATAGGGTGAACGCGGTGTGCCGGGAAGTCTGGTCGGCGAGGAGTCAAGGTGGCTCCGTTCGAGCCCAGGGGACGGCATGCGCGGCGTAGGGACAGTTCTCTCACTGGTGATACTGGCTACCGTCGTGGCGACCTTCGCGCGCCGTTGGCGTATCCCCGCGCCCTCACTGCTCGTGGTGGCGGGCCTTGCCGTCGCACTGCTGCCGGGAACGCCCCAGATCCAGATCAGTCCCGAGGTCATCGGGCTCGTGGTGCTGCCGCCGTTGCTGTACGCGAGCGCGGAGGACATGTCGTGGCGCGAGTTGCGCGCCGTGTGGAAGCCGGTCGGCATTCTCGCCGTCGGACTTGTCCTTGCCTCGGCGGCCGCGGTGGCCGCCGTGGCGTCGCTCGTGACACCGCTGCCCTGGCCCATGGCGTTCGTCCTCGGCGCGGTTCTGGCCAGCACCGACCCGGTGGCGGTCACCGCGCTCGGCCGGCGACTGGCGCTGCCGCCCAAGGTCCAGGTCATGGTCCAGGCGGAGAGCCTGTTCAACGACGCGACCTCGCTGGTGCTGTTCCGGGTCGCGGTGAGCGTCGCCGTGGCGTCCGCGGCCGCCAACTGGGGCGCGGCGGGCGGCGAGTTCATGCTGCTCGCCGGCGGTGGCACGGTGATCGGTGCCGCGCTGGCCGGAGTGGTGACGCTGATCCGGCGGCGCACCGAGGACCCGGTGCTGGAGACCGTGATCGCCCTGGTCACGCCGTACGCCGCCTACGTCCTCGCGGAGGCCGCGCACACGTCCGGCGTCACGTCCGTCGTGGTCGCCGGGGTGGTCCTCGGCGGGCGGGGCGACCGGCTCACCAACGCCCGCATCAGGCTCCAACTGCACGCGGTCTACGGCACGGTGGTGTTCCTGCTCGAGAGCGTCGTCTTCAGCCTGATCGGCCTGGCCCTGCCCGCACAGGTGCGGGCGCTGTCCGACGGCGACCGGACCTGGCCGCTGTACGCGCTGGCCGTCGCCGGAACGCTCATCGCCGTGCGTCTGCTGTGGGTGGCGCCCCTGTCCGCGGTCGTGCAGCGCAGGGGCGGAATCCAGCGCATGAACTGGCGGGTGCCGATGGTCCTCACCTGGGCGGGCACCCGAGGGGTCGTCCCCCTGGCCGCGGCGCTGTCGATCCCGGTGACCACGGCTCACGGCGCCGCTCTGTCGCAGCGGCCGCTGGTGCTCGTCCTGACGACGTCGGTCGTGGTCGTCACGCTTGTCGTCCAGGGGTTCACCCTGGCCCCGGTCGTCCGCCGCTCGGGCATCGCGCTCGAACCCGACCACACGGAACGCGAGGAGGCGGCGGCCCGCTGCAGCCTGGCCGGGGCCGGCATCCGCCGCCTGGACGAGCTGGCCGCGCTGGAGGTGGCACCGGACGTCGTCCTCGACCGGCTCCGCCGTGCTCTGAACGCCCGCCTCGACGCCGCCCGCGACCGCCTCACGGACACCAACGGCGGGGTGCCCGCCGAGTCCGCCGACCTGGTCTACCGCCAGCTGCGCCGCGACCTGATCGAGGTCGAGACGGCGGAACTGCAGCGCCTGTACGACGAGCACGCGATCAGCGACACCACCCGCAGGCGCCTGCAGCGCTCCCTGGACCTGGAAGAGGCCAGGCTGGCGGACGTCTGACACCCGAGAGGGCTCAGCGGAACTCGGCGAGCCGGGGCCGCAGTCCGAGGGCGGTGAGGGCGGCGGCCGCGAGCAGCAGGCCGCCCGCCCACGGCAGCAGTCCGCTCACTGCGGAGCGGCCCTCGCGTACCGAGGACACGAAGTGGGCGCGGTTGATGTCCGTCACCTGGTCCAGCGCGGCCATCCACTCCCCGAAGTGCGCATTGGACGTGCCGGGCTCCCAGCCCATGCAGAACTCCGCCGCCTCGTGCTCCTTGCCGGCCGCGAGCAGGACGCGGACCCTGCGGTCGTCGCGCTGGTACACGGCGTAGGTGCCGACGGTCCGCTCGGCCGCGGCCCGCTCACCGGGGAACGTGATGTTGTCGAGTTCGCGCCGGAACTCCCCGGTGAAGCGCAGATCGTGGTGGTCGGTGCGGTAGGCGTTCCAGCTTGCGGCGAGCCCGGCGTCATACGTCGCGAGGGTGGCGCCCTCGATGCCGTACAGCTGCTGGGACTTGGCGAGGAACGAACGCGCGTACTGGTCGCGGCGCCCGGGGTCGAGGAGGTAGCGGCTCTCGTCGGCGTTGGCGTCGTAGGCGATGGCGCGGGCGCGGGAAAGGGCGACGACGGAGTCGAAGGCGTCATGGCGGGCAACCCGCAGGTGGTCCAGGGAGGCGGACAGCATCTGTCCTCCGAGGAGTACCGCGACGAGGGTGCAGACGGTGGCGGCGAGCACACCGGGATTGAGAATCCGGTGGAAGCGGCGAGCCAGATACCACTGCAGTACGGCCAGCACGGCGAGGAGCAGCGCGCCGAGGATCAGCACGCCGGTGAGCTGCGCGGACAGGGTCGAGCGGGCCTGGGCGTACTGTCCGTTGAACGCCGTGTTGTTGGACTCCACCAGCCGCCGCGCGTCCGGCAGCAGGCTCCGCTGGAGCAGATCCGTCGCCGTGCGGTAGTCGGCCAGTGCGGCCGTCTTGCCGCCGCTGCGCGCGTCGTTCTCCAGCGCGCGGCCGATCAGCTCCTGGTACTCGGCGAAGTCGTCGGTCAGCGACTCGACGGTCCGCTCGTCGGCCGGCGCGCCCTGGGCTGCGACGGCCAGGGTGCGCAGGTCGTGGCCGATCTCGCGGCGCGCGGCCCCGTAGAAGCCGACGGCCTTCTCGTACGGCGTCACAAGGCGCCCATGACCCGCGTCCCCGCTGGACAGCAGGATGTTGGCGGCCTGCGCGTCCATGTCGTTCAGGGCGAGGTTCAGGTCGGCGGCACTGGTGGTGCGGGGCGCGTCTCGGCCGGCGACGGAGTCCCAGGTGCCGGTCGCGGCCAGGCCGGCCAGCAGGAGCAGCAGGGCCAGGGCGGCGGCGAGCGAGACCGTGACCGCACGCAGGAAGCGCAGCCGCGCGGGCAGAGTGGCCCAGCAGCGGCGGCGCAGAGCGGCCCGCGCGGCCACGGTCTCGCGGCGGAAGCGAGGCCTCCGCCCGCCCGGTCGCGGCCCCCCTCTTGGCCGCGAACCGGTCCCCCCCACGGGCGGGACGACCGTCGGCTGCCGTGGTGGCGCGCTTTCCCCTTGCGGGGCATGCGCTGTTCCGGCCGTGATGGTCACGGTCCCTCCCACGTCAGGCCACGGACGGTCGCCCGTCCCCCGTTGCCGCTCAGTCTGCGACCGGTTCCGGCCACGGACGATCTGCGTTGACGCGCCCCTGACGCTTTATCAAGCCGGATTGACGGGACTTTGACGGCCCGTCCGCAAGCCGCGCATGAGCGCCCACAAATACCGTTCTGAGCAGGCAAGTTCAGGCGCCCGGCGCCGTCCGGCTCTCCTTCGGCGGGCCCGGGCCGCGGGTGCCGGCGGACCGGTCCTGCCGTCTGCCGGCATCGAGGTGGTCGGCATCGTGATCTTGTGGGAGCGCAGCCTTCACCGACCCACGCCTCCGCCCAGCCGGACGACCTCGTCAAGAACGCGTATGCGCACGTCAGATCGGCGTATGGGATCACGTGTCGGGCTTGCCCTGGCCCTGCGCAACGACTTCGATGGACGGCGTGAACAGCGCATGGCTTCTCTTCGACCGGCCGCCGAGTCCCGGCGTGACCCGTCGTGCGCCTCGCTGCCCGGAAACGCCCATGTCAGTCGTCGTCCACTGACGCCGACGCGTTTTCCGTAGCCCTCGGGGCGCCGTGACCCACGTCCGGCGCCCCTTTCTCATACCCGCACCTCACCGGCCGCCCGCACGGGCCGAGCCGGCGTGCCCGCATCCCCGGAATGGACCATGTCCGACCTTTCGCCCCGTACCGTTCTGATCACCGGAGCCACCTCAGGCATCGGGCTGGAGACCGCCCGCCAGCTCGCCGAGCGCGGCGCCACCGTGCTGATGCACGGTCGTACCGCCGAGGAGACACAGGCGGCCGTCGACCGTCTCGTCGCCACGACCCGGATCGAAGAGGCCCAACTGCGGGCCTACGTGGCCGACTTCGCTCGCCTGGAGGAGGTCGAGGCGCTGGCCGACCGCGTCGTGCGCGAACACCCGCACCTGGATGTGCTGGTGAACAACGCCGGCATGGCGGCGCCGGAACGCCACACCGTCACCGCGGACGGCAACGAGATCGCCTTCCAGGTCAACTTCCTCGCGCACTACCTGCTGACCTGCCTGCTGGAGCCGGCCCTCACCAGCGAGCCGGGCGGCCGGGTCGTGAACGTGTCGTCCTCCCTGCACCGGACGGCGTCGATCCAGTGGTCCGACCCGAACCGGGCCCGCCGCTACTCGCGGCTCGCCGCCTACGCCCAGTCCCAGCTGGCGCTCACCGTCTTCGCGGCCGACCTGCGCGTCACCGCCGTCTCCGTGCACCCGGGCGTCTGCGACACGGCGCTCCTGTCGCTGTACGGGCTCGAAGGCGTCGCCCCGGCCGAGGGTGCCGCCTCCGTGGTCCGGCTGTGCGACCCGGCGGTGGAGATCGTCAACGGTGCCTACTACGACCGCGACGAGCGCATGGACCCGGCACCGGCCGCGCAGGAGGAGCGGACGGTCAAGCGCCTCAACAAGCTGGCGGACCTGCTGGTCGGCCGCAGCGCTTGAACAACACATCACGGAACAGGAGTTGACCCACATGTCCAAGCGAGCCCGGAAGAAGAAGGCCCGCCGCAAGAAGAAGGCGAACCACGGCAACAAGGCCTGCCAGGGGTAGCGCCGGCCCAAGGCGGGGCGAGCGTCCGGCCACGGGCGCTCGCCCCGCTCCATTCGTCCACTTTCACCGCCGAAGCGTCTTCGCCGTCCGAGCTCCTTCGCCGTCGAAGCGTCTTCACCGTCCTCACGTGGAGGCGTCGATGATCGAACTCGTACCCGACCAACTGCCGTCGCTCACTCGCTGGTTGCCCGCGGGCTCGCCGGGGCCGGCCGTCGTCGGCGAACACGTACTGAGCACCGGAATCGGCCACTGGTGGGCGGACCGGCCGGTCCAGCCCCGTGCGATCGCCGTGTCCTGCGCGGGATTCACCGTGCTCCGCGGGACGCCGGACGTGCTCACCCCCGAGGCCCTGGCACCCCTGGCACACCACTACATCGACGCCCCGGCGCGCTTCCTGCCCACCCTGCGGGCGGCCTTCGACCGTCTCACGCCCTGGGAACGCATGGTCTGGACCCTGCAGGCCGATCCGCAGCCCGCCCCCACTCCGCGGGGCGTGGCCGTACTTCGTCTCGGCCGCGGGGACGCCGACGCCCTGGCCTCACTCGACGCCGAGGCGGAGTGGATCCACTCCCCCTGGGGCGGCCCGGCGAGCCTCGCCTCCTCCGGTCACGGCTGGGCGGCTGTGGACGCAACGGGCCGGCTGCTGGCGGTGGCCTGTACGCACTTCCGCGGCACCAGGTACGAGGACGTGGCTGTCTTCACCCGCCCCGAACACCGCCGCCACGGTCTCGGCCTCGCCTGTGTCACCGCCCTCTGCGCGGACATCACCGCACGCGGTCACATCCCGAGCTGGAACTGCTCGGTCCACAACCGGGCCAGCCGTCTGCTCGCCTGGACCGCGGGTTTCAGGCTGGTGCGCGAGTACGTCCATCACGCGGCGGGAAGCACCCTCGCAGCCGGGGGAGACCACCTGCGTCATGACGCAGCGTGTTCGCCGCGGGCTGGGCGGTCCGCCGCTCGTGCCGCATAACGGTACGAGTTGCGGCCTGGTGTTTTGATGCGTTCCTGATATTGCTTCGACGCATCATTGATGTCTGACCGCTCGTTCTTAACGGAAGCTTGACGCGCTCGCCCCACACATCCGTGGGCCCAGGCGTCACTCTCCGCATACGCTGGTGCGGCCGTCCGTGTGATGGCCCAGTCCCGCACCGAGCCGTACAGCAGGAGAGCACGCCGATGGCCACCACCGAACACCCACCTGCGAGCCGCTTGCGGGCGTGGATGCTGGAGGGGCTGTCCGACATGGGCAAGGGCTCCGCGGCTCCGCACGCCCAGCCCGAGTCACCGCACAAGGGCCAGCCCTGGTGGCGGGTGATGTGCCTGACCGGCGTCGACTACTTCTCCACGCTCGGCTACCAGCCCGGCATCGCCGCCCTCGCCGCCGGACTGCTCTCCCCCATCGCCACCATCGTCCTCGTGATCGTCACCCTGGCCGGCGCCCTGCCGGTCTACCGGCGGGTGGCGCAGGAGAGCCCGCACGGCGAGGGCTCCATCGCCATGCTGGAACGGCTGCTGTCGTTTTGGCAGGGCAAGCTGTTCGTTCTGACCCTGCTGGGTTTCGCCGCCACCGACTTCCTGATCACCATCACGCTCTCGGCCGCCGACGCCTCCACCCACCTGATCGAGAACCCGCATCTGACCGGCACCCTCCACGGCCACCAGCTGGTCATCACCCTGCTGCTCATCGCCCTGCTGGGCGCGGTGTTCCTCAAGGGGTTCCTGGAGGCGATCGGCGTCGCCTTCGCCCTGGTCGGCGTCTATCTCGCGCTGAACGCCGTGGTGGTCGTCGTGGGCCTGTGGCATGTGGCCACCGCCGGTCATGTGGTCACCGACTGGACGGGCGCCCTGACCACCGAGCACGGGAACGTCTTCGTCATGATCGGTGTGGCGCTGATCGTCTTCCCGAAGCTGGCGCTGGGTCTGTCGGGCTTCGAGACCGGTGTCGCCGTCATGCCTCATGTGCAGGGTGACCCCAGCGACACGGAGGAGCGGCCCACCGGCCGGATCCGGGAGACCAAGAAGCTGCTGACCACTGCTGCGGTCATCATGAGCGGCTTCCTCATCACCACCAGCTTCATCACCACGCTGCTGATCCCGGAGAAGGAGTTCCAGACGGGCGGCCGGGCCAATGGCCGCGCGCTGGCCTACCTGGCGCACGAATACCTGGGCAACGCCTTCGGCACGGTCTACGACGTCTCCACCATCGCGATCCTGTGGTTCGCGGGGGCCTCCGCGATGGCCGGGCTGCTCAACCTGATGCCGCGCTACCTGCCCCGCTACGGCATGGCGCCGCACTGGGCGCGTGCCGTGCGGCCCATGGTCGTCGTCTTCACTCTGGTCGCCTTCCTGGTCACCTGGATCTTCGACGCCGACGTGGACGCCCAGGGCGGCGCCTACGCCACCGGTGTGCTGGTCCTGATCAGCTCCGCGGCGATCGCGGTGACCATCGCCGCCCGCAAGGCCGCCCAGCGCAACTGGACCATCGTGTTCGCGATCATCTCGGCCGTCTTCCTCTACACGACGGTCGTCAACGTGATCGAGCGGCCCGACGGTGTGAAGATCGGCGCCTGCTTCATCGCCGGCATCATCCTCGTCTCGCTGCTCTCCCGCCTCGCCCGCTCCTTCGAGCTGCGGGTGACCAGCGTGACCCTGGACGACATGGCGGAGCGCTTCGTCCGGGACATCGCCAGCCGCAAGATCCGGTTCATCGCCAACGAGCCGGACAACCGGGACGTCGCCGAGTACCGCGCCAAGATCGAGCAGATACGTGCCGACAACGACATCACGCCGCAGGACGACTTCGTCTTCGTCGAGGTGACGGTCGGCGACCCGTCGGAGTTCGAGGCCGGTCTGACCGTCCACGGCGAGGTCATGCACGGCCGCTACCGCGTGCTCACCCTGGAGTCGTCCTCCATCCCCAACGCCCTCGCCGCTCTGCTGCTGCACGCCCGGGACATGACCGGCTGCATCCCGCACATGTACTTCGAATGGACCGAGGGCAGTCCCTTCACCAACTTCCTGCGCTTCTTCCTCTTCGGCCAGGGCGAAGTCGCCCCCGTCACCCGGGAGGTGCTGCGGGAGGCAGAGCACAACCGCAAGCGGCGGCCGAGGGTCCACGTCGGCTGACGCGCCGCACACACGGACGGCGCCCGAGTCCATGGGCACGTCGCGCCGGACCTCGCCGACCGGGGGTCAGCAGCCGGTCGGTGAGGTCCGCGCCGCGGGCCGGCGCAGCAGCCACTGGGCAAAAGTGCGCCGCGGAGAGCGCACCACGACCCGGCCGTACCGGATGTCACCCGCCAGCTCGATACGCAGGGACACCGGCACACCGGTGCCACCGGCCCCCTGTGTCCTGACCTTGGCGTAGCTCACCGTGAGGGAGTCGGTGTCCACCACGATTCCCGGCCGGGTCATGAGCACCAGGGAACCGCCGAGCATGTCCAGGTCGATCCGCAGGGCGCTCTGCGTGATCACCGCCTCGGTGAAGTCGAGCGTGACATCGCCCCACGACGAGCGGATCTCCATCCGGCGCGGGACCACCCAGCCGCCGTCCCGCCGGGCCGAACTGCCCTGCTGCTCGATGCGGACGAAGTTCTTCGCCGGGGCGGCGGACTCGCCCGCCTCCCCGGCGACGGCCGGCAGATCGGCCGTGAGGACGGACAGCTCGCCGACGGTACGCGCGGAGAGTGCTGCCTCCAGCCTGTCGTCGAGTTCCTCGGAGGTCAGCCGGCCGTCCCCCGCCGCGATGCGCAGCACATCGACGACCCGGTCCCGGTCCGCGTGCGAGGCCCGCAACCCGACTGACACTCCGGAGCCCGCGAACTCCTCGGCCCGCGAGAGCTCTCCCGCCATACCGCTCACCCCGCAACTGTCGGAGACTCCACCGGGCGACGACACCGGAGCACCCGCCGTCATCGCCACGCTCTCCGAGTAACGCTATATCGCGTCATAGCTCCGGGCCAAGCCCGCGTCCACCCGCACGCCCGGGTGGGGCAGCGCACTCCAGAACACCGGCGGGTACGGGACCGTCGGTCCGCGGCCGAAGACGTGCGCCGAGGGTCCCGGCCCGTCCATGGGGCCGGGACCCTCGGCGCCGACCGAGATCAGGCCGTTCCGAGCGCCGTCCGGAGGACGGCGACCGCCTGGCCGATGGCCGCACCGGCGGCGTGGGTCTCGCGCAGCGCGTTGAGCATCACGAAGTCGTGGATGACGCCCTGGTAGCGCACGGCGGTGACCGGAACGCCTGCCTCGCGGAGCTTGCCCGCGTAGGCCTCGCCCTCGTCGCGCAGCACATCAGCCTCAGCGGTGATCACGAGCGCCGGGGGCAGGCCTGCGAGCTGCTCGGTGGTCGCGCGCAGCGGGGACGCGGTGATCTGGACGCGCTCGCTCTCGTCGGTCGTGTACTGGTCCCAGAACCACTCCATGGCGTCGCGGCGCAGGAAGTAGCCGGTGGCGAACTGGTGGTAGGAGCCGGTGTCGAAGGAAGCGTCGGTCACCGGGTAGAAGAGGACCTGCTGCACCAGCGGGACGTCGCCGCGCTCCTTGGCCATCAGGGTCAGCGCCGCGGTCATGTTACCGCCGACGGAGTCGCCGGCCACCGCTATGCGGGTCGCGTCCAGGCGGTGGCCCGCACCGTCGGTGACGATCCAGCGGGCGACGGCGTAATTCTGCTCGATGGCGACCGGATAGCGGGCCTCGGGCGAGAGGTCGTACTCGGGGAAGACGACCGCGGCGCCGGTGCCGACCGCGAGTTCGCGCACGAGACGGTCGTGGGTGTGGGCGTTGCCGAAGACCCAGCCGGCGCCGTGGATGTAGACGATCACCGGCAGCACGCCCGTGGCTCCTGCCGGGCGGACGATACGGGCGCGGACCTCGCCGGTGGGGCCATCGGGCACGGTGATCCACTCCTCGTCCACGGCGGGCTTCTCGATCTCACCGGACTGCACCTCGTCGACGGCCTTGCGGCCCTCGGCCGGACCGAGATCGAAGGGGTAGGGCGGGTTGGCGGTGGCTTCGGCGAAGGCCTGCGCGGCGGGCTCGAGGACGGGGCGGGGGCCGGTGGCGTCGGTCATGGCGATCTCCTGGGATCCGGTGCCGCGGGCAGACCCCACCGGCGTTGTCACCGGGGGCTGCGGCACACCGGAAGAGTAGCGCTCGATTAAGTCGTGCACAACTAGTTCGCTCTCCATAGAATGGCGACAGGCGCCGAAAGCTAGGGTGGAAGACCGCTGTGTGGACCACCGGACCGAGGAGCGATGCCATGAGCGCACCGACGGCCGAACCGGCCGAGGAGGGTTCCCTCCTTCTGGACGACCAGCTCTGCTTCGCCCTGTACGCGGCATCCCGGGCGGTGACCGCGCGCTACCGCCCCCTGCTCGACGCACTCGGCCTCACCTATCCGCAGTACCTCGTGATGCTCGTGCTGTGGGAGCAGGACTCGATCTCCGTGCGCGACCTGGGCCAGGCCCTCCAGCTGGAGTCCAGCACCCTCTCACCACTCCTCAAGCGCCTGGAGGCAAGCGGCCTCCTGCACCGGGAGCGCCGCCCGGAGGACGAACGCTCCGTCGCCATCCGCCTCACCGACACAGGGGCCCGGCTGCAGGAAAAGGCGCGCGACGTGCCCCTCGCCATCGGCGACTCCATGGGCCTGACCCCGGAACAGGACGCCCTGGCCAAACAGCTGCTCCGCCTCCTGACCGCCAACGTCACCGATCACTGAGGCCGCCGGGACGGGGAATCACACACCCTCCAGGGCGTTGAAGCCGTTGTGAGCTCAGTGATCGAACAAACCCGCTTCTCGGTACTCGACCGCTCGCGCATCCGCGAGGGCCACGAAGGGGCCGATGCCCTGCGCGACACCGTGCGTCTGGCCGGGGAGGCCGAGCAACTGGGATATCACCGGTTCTGGATATCCGAGCACCACGGCGTGCCCGGGGTCGCCGGCTCCGCGCCCACCGTGCTGGCCGCGGCCGTCGCCGCCGCCACCCGGACCATCAGGGTGGGGACCGGCGGCGTGATGCTGCCCAATCACCGGCCGCTCGTCGTGGCCGAGCAGTTCGGTGTGCTGGAGGCCCTCTTCCCGGGGCGGATCGACATGGGCCTCGGCCGTTCCGTCGGCTTCACGGACGGGGTGCGCAGGGCGCTGGGCCGGGACAGGGACGACGCCGACGACTTCGCCGGCCAACTCGCCGAGCTCCTGGGATGGTTCACGGGCGCGTCACCCACCGGGGTGCACGCGCGCCCCGCGGAGGGCCTGCGCGTGCCGCCCTTCGTGCTGGCCATGGGCGAGGGCGCGACGATCGCCGCCCATGCCGGGCTGCCCATGGTCATCGGGGACCTCCGGAACCGCGAGAAGATGCTGCGCGGGATCGAGACCTACCGGGAGTCCTTCCGGCCTTCCGCCTGGGCGAGCGAGCCGTACGTCGTCGTCTCCGGCACGATCGCGGTCGCCGGCACCCTCGAGGAGGCCCGGCGGATCCTGCTCCCCGAGGCCTGGTCGATGGCGTACGCGCGGACCCGTGGCTCCTTCCCGCCTCTGCCTCCCGCCGAGCGCGTGGAGTCCCTCGCGATGAGCGCCAAGGAGCGCGGCTTCTACGAGGCCGGGCTCGTCGGCCACATCGCCGGCACCGAGGAGCAGGTGGCCGGTGAGCTCGAGAGTCTGATCGAGGAGACAGGGGCCCAGGAGGTGCTCGTCACCACGAGCACATACGACCGCCCGGCGCTCCTGGACTCGTACCGGAGGCTCGCCCGGGTGGCCGGGCTAGGGACGGCCCGGAACCCGGCCCGCGAGCGTCAGAGGCCGAGGTCGCTCAGTCCCGGGTGATCGTCGGGCCGGCGTCCCTGCGGCCAGTGATAGAGGCGCTCCGACTCCTTGACGGGAAGGTCGTTGATGCACGCATAGCGCTTGAGCATCAGTCCGTTGTCGTCGAACTCCCAGTTCTCGTTGCCGTAGGAGCGGAACCAGTTGCCCGAGTCGTCGTGACTCTCGTACGCGAAGCGCACGGCGATACGGTTGCCGTCGAAGGCCCACAGTTCCTTGATGAGCCGGTACTCCAGTTCCCGCCGCCATTTGCGGGTGAGGAAGGCGATGATCTCGTCACGGCCGTCGATGAACTCGGCGCGGTTGCGCCAGCGGGAGTCGACCGTGTAGCCGAGGGCGACCTTCTCCGGATCACGGGAGTTCCAGGCGTCTTCCGCCAGCCGCACCTTCTGCACGGCCGTCTCCCGGGTGAAGGGCGGGAACGGCGGGCGCGATTCGCTCGTCATGTCATCTCCGTCGTGAGAACGCTCGTTCTCCAGCTGACGGCCACGGTATGAGAACGACGGTTCTCACGCAAGAACGGTACTGCCGAATGGCCGCCGGGAGGCGGTTCCCCGGCGCGGGGCCCGGGTTGTGGGGCCGGGCCCGGTCGTCACACCAGCGGGATCGTCACCTCGTCCTCGACCGGTGGGTCGACTTCCTGGCGCAGATTGCCGGTCGCCGCGAAGCAACGCAGCCGGATCGCCTCCGCGGTGACGTCAAGGCGCAGGAAGTTCTTGAAGAACGGCGGGCTGTAGGTGGCCGAGCCCGGGGAGAAGAGCCGGGTGTAGATCTTGCGCACGGGCAGCCGGAAGCGGGAGGCCCGTTCGGGACGGCGCCCCGCCCCCAGCAGTCCTGCGACCAGCCGGACGCGCGGTGTGACCCGGACCGGGCCCCCCGGGGTGCGGGTGGGCGGAATGCCGAGCCGCTCGGCGATGACAGCCATCGCCTCCGCCTCGGTGAGGGTGAAGAAGCGGCGCAGCCGCAGACGGCGCCCGTAGAGCCTGCTGTAGAAGGCCAGCGAGTCGCCCCGCAGCGGATAGCAACGGAAGTCCTTCTCGGTGACGTTCGCGATGGACACGCGCGGGATGGTGTGGGTGGCGTGCATGAACGCACCGCCGCCGCCGGAGACCACGTACTGGATCGTGCGGCCGTCCACCTCCACCGGATAGCGCTGGTAGTTGTGGATGTCGCCGCCTATCGCCGCGACGTAGTGGTGGTCCGGGTCGCGGACGATGTCGTCGACCGTACCGCCGCCCTCGATGGGACAGGGGTGGTGTTCACCGTCCACGTACAGGGGGGAGCCGGTGACGAGGATCTTGGGGCGGGGGCCCTTGGAGACCTCCCGCAGCCAGCGGCCCTGTTCGGCGTCGATGGTGCCCAGCAGTCCGGTGTCGATCCCGATGATGCGGACGCGCCCGGCGTCGATCGCCCAGTAGGGGCCGGGCTGAACGGCCTGCTGGGCCGGGTCCGGACGCAACGCCTGTGCTTCTTGGACGAGTTGCCCGTCCGGCTCGGCCGGTCTGTGCCACAGCAGGGAGCGCAGCCCGGCCCGGCTCAGCCGGCGCGGCGCGGGGGCCGGTGCCGGCGGCGCGGCCTCGCAGAAGACGCGCATGAACCCGTACAGGTCCTCGTACCAGTCATGGTTGCCGGGTATCGCGTAGATGGGCGCCGGATACCCCTGATAGGGGCGGAAGAACTTCGTGCCGTAGTCGGCGGTGGTCCCCACCGGATAGATGACATCGCTGGCGATCACCGCGAAGTCCGTGTCCTGACCTGTCTTCAGGAAGCCGGGCACCACGGCGTATTGGGGGTCGTCGCCCTCGCCCGTGTCTCCGAGGACCATGAACGAGAAGCGGTCCGCGGTGTGCCGCCGGATCACCTTGTCGGTGGGCGCGCCCGCCGCTTCCTGCTGCTTCACCCAGCGGCTTCGGGTGCCTCCGGTGGGGTCGCCGAACCAGGAGGCCAGCACGCCGTTGCGGGCCGCCCAGAGCGTCTTGGGGTTCAGCCAGTAGACCTTCTCGACCTGACGTGGCATCAATGCGCGGTATTCGCCGCGCTCTTCGGCGCCCCACCCGGCGCCCTCGGCCGTATCGCGTGAAGATTCGGACACCGGTGAACCGTAGCAATGGCCGAGACAAGGGCCGAGATCAGGTCCCACCCGGACGGGCTCGAACGGGCCGTGCACGTCGACAGGGGCGGGCGGCTCGTCGGAGGTCAGCGCGCGGGCGCCGCACCTCCATGCGTCCGTCCGCCCGGGCCGGGACACCTCCCGGCCCGGGGACGGGCGTCAGAACATCAGTGATGTGCGGGCAGGTCCGCGTGCCCGCCGGCCGGCAGGTCCAGGGCCCGCTCCGCGGCGAAGGCCAGGGCCCGTCGGTCGGTGCCGGCGTCCGGCACCAGCAGCGGAGTGACCCGGACCTCCGCGACGAGCCGCCGCGCCGAGACGACCCGCCACACCGACGTCAGCAACGAGTCACTGCCCACGAACGCGGGCGCCGTGGTGGCGGAGCCCCCGTCGAGCCGGTAGTGCAGACGCACCGGCTGCACCGGGACACCCGCGTCCAGCGCCGCCTGGAAGGCGGCCCGGCGGAAGTGCCCCTGCGCCCGCCCGCACCAGGTGCTCCCCTCGGGGAAGACCACGATCGCCGATCCGGCACGCAGGCCGTTCGCGATGCGGGCGACCGTGTCGGGCAGCGCCCGCAGCCGGTCACGATCGATGAACAGCGCCCCGCTGCTCGCGGTGAGCGCACCGGCCACCGGCCACTGCCGGATCTCGGTCTTCGCCAGCATCCGGCCCGGACGGACGGCGGCCAGCAACGGGATGTCCATCCAGGAGATGTGGTTGGCGACCATCAGCAGACCGCCGTCCTGCGGGGCGGCACCGGTGATCCGGAGCCGGACGCCCGCGGCGCGCACCACCGCCCGGCACCAGGCCCTGATGATCCGCGCGCGCCGTGCGGCGGAGAGCAGGCGCGCCGCCGGGAAGAGTGCGATCCCGGCGATGAGCAGGGTCAGCACGCTCACCAGCCGCAGGACGGCGAGCGGTGCGGTGGCCGCCGAGGCCGTGCCGTCCACGCAGGATATGGGCGAGCACGGTGCGCTCGGCAGCCAGGCGCTCACCGGGGCAGGGGCCCTGCGGCCGCTGCCGGGGCGCCGTCGTTCGGTGACCGGCGCGGCGGCGGGGAGCGCCGTCGCGTTCGCGAGCAGCGCCGCACGGCGCGGGCGCAGCGTCAATCCGGGGCGGGACATGTCCCTCACACCGATCCGGGTGTTCATCACGCCGGGACGAGCGAGAGGAAGTGCCGCAGGTAGCGCGAGTTGACCCGGCGCATCGACAGCAGGACGTACAGGTCGGCGACGCCGAAGTCCGGGTCGTGCGCGGGCTCGCCGCACACCCAGGCGCCCAGGCGCAGATAGCCGCGCAGCAGCGGGGGCAGCTCGGCGTGCCCGGCCGGGGCCTCGACCTCGGGGCGCCAGGGCAGCAGCGGCTGTACGCGGTACTCCTCGGGCGCCAGGTACTTGTTCCGGACGCGCTCCCAGGTGCCGGCGGCCATGGTGCCGCCGTCGGCGAGCGGCAGGGAGCAGCAGCCGGCCAGCCACTCGTGGCCGCCGTCGACCATGTAGCGGGCGATGCCCGCCCAGATCAGGCCGATGACCGTGCCGTCGCGGTGGTCGGGGTGCACGCAGGAGCGGCCGACCTCGACGAGCCCGGAGCGGATGCCGTCGAGCGGAGTGAGGTCGAACTCGCCCTCCGAGTACAGCCGCCCGGCGACCGCGGCCCGCTCCGGCGGGAGCAGCCGGTAGGTGCCCACGACCTGGTCGGTCACCGTGTCGCGGACGAGCAGGTGGTCGCAGTACGCGTCGAAGGGGTCGATGTCGAGGCCCGGCTGCGGCGTGGACAGGAGGGCACCCATCTCACCGGCGAAGACATCGTGGCGCAGCCGCTGTGCGGCCCGGACGTCGGCCTCGTCACGGGCGAGGCTGACGGTGTAGCGCGTGGGTGCCACGGGCGATGGGGGGATGGCGAGCGTGGAAACGCCGGTCATGGCTCTCTCCTGGTCACGGGCCGGTTCGGCGGTGCGTCGGCAGACCGTGTCAGTGCGATCTGCGCGATCCTGTTCTTCCGATGCCGGTTGGCCTACGCGTAACCGCAGCCAGGAGAGTGGATGTGGGAATGTTGAATGCCAGGGGTCGCCTTGCCGCACGACTGTCGGCGGGACCGGGGTTGAGCACCACGCCCGGTCCCGCCCGTCCGCACCGTGCCGGCGAACGTCGTGCGGCCGGCGCCGCCCCGTCCCGAGCGGCGCCGGCCAGTCTCGGTGCTAGCGACCGCCCGACTTGCGGGTCGCGCGCAGCCACTCCTTGTTCATGTTCGTGATGGAGACGAGCGGGATGCCCTTCGGGCACGCGGTGGCGCACTCCCCGGTCAGCGTGCAGCCGCCGAAGCCCTCCGCGTCCATCTGGGCCACCATGTCCAGGACGCGGCTCTCGCGCTCGGGCGCGCCCTGCGGCAGCACATTGAGGTGGTTGATCTTGGCCGAGGTGAACAGCATCGCCGCGCCGTTCGGGCAGGCGGCCACGCAGGCGCCGCAGCCGATGCACTCCGCGTGTTCGAAGGCGAAGTCGGCGTCCGCCTTCGGCACGGCCGTGGCGTGGGCCTCGGGCGCGGCGCCGGTCGGGGCGGTGATGTAGCCGCCGGACTGGATGATCCGGTCGAAGGCCGAGCGGTCCACGACCAGGTCCTTGACCACCGGGAAGGCCGAGGCCCGCCAGGGCTCGATGTCGATCGTGTCGCCGTCCTTGAAGGACCGCATGTGCAGCTGGCAGGTGGTGGTCCGCTCGGGGCCGTGCGCGTCGCCGTTGATGACGAGCGAGCAGGCGCCGCAGATGCCCTCGCGGCAGTCGTGGTCGAAGGCGACGGGGTCCTCGCCCTTGAGGATGAGCTCCTCGTTGAGGGTGTCGAGCATCTCCAGGAAGGACATGTCGGTCGATATTCCGTCCACCTCGTATGTGGACATGGCGCCTTCTGCGTCGGCGTTCTTCTGCCGCCAGACGCGCAGGGTGAGCTTCATGCGTAGCTCCGCTGGGTGGGGTGGACGTACTCGAAGACCAGGTCTTCCTTGTGCAGGACGGGCGCCTCGCCGGTGCCCGTGAACTCCCAGGCGGCCGCGTAGGCGAACTCGTCGTCCTTGCGGGCGGCCTCCCCGTCGGGGGTCTGGGACTCCTCGCGGAAGTGGCCGCCGCAGGACTCGGAGCGGTGCAGCGCGTCGAGGCACATCAGCTCGGCGAGCTCCAGGTAGTCGACGATGCGGTTGGCCTTCTCCAGCGACTGGTTGAACTCCTCGCCGGTGCCCGGCACCTTGATCCGCCGCCAGAACTCCTCACGGATCTGCGGGATGCGCTCCAGGGCCTTGCGCAGTCCCGCGTCGGTACGGGCCATGCCGCAGAACTCCCACATGAGCTCGCCGACCTCGCGGTGGAAGGAGTCCGGGGTGCGGTCGCCGTCGACGGACAGCAGCAGGTTGAGCCGGTCCTCCGTCTCGGCGAGCACCTCCTGGACGGCGGGGTGGTCGGTCGTGACCTGGTCCTGGTGCGGGTTGCGGGCGAGGTAGTCGTTGATCGTCGACGGGAGGACGAAGTAGCCGTCGGCGAGCCCCTGCATCAGCGCGGAGGCGCCGAGGCGGTTCGCGCCGTGGTCGGAGAAGTTCGCCTCGCCGACGGCGAACAGGCCCGGGATCGAGGTCTGCAGGTCGTAGTCGACCCACAGGCCGCCCATCGTGTAGTGCACCGCGGGGTAGATCCGCATCGGCACCTCGTACGGGTTCTCCGCGGTGATCCGCGCGTACATGTCGAAGAGGTTGCCGTACTTCTCCTCGACCTTCTTTCGGCCCATGCGCTTGATCGCGTCCGCGAAGTCCAGGTAGACGCCCTGGCCGCCGGGTCCGACGCCACGGCCCTCGTCGCAGACGTTCTTGGCGGCGCGGGAGGCGATGTCGCGGGGCACCAGGTTGCCGAAGGACGGGTAGATGCGCTCGAGGTAGTAGTCGCGCTCGTCCTCGGGGATCTCGTTCGGCGGCCGGTTGTCGCCCTTCGCCTTCGGCACCCAGATCCGGCCGTCGTTGCGCAGCGACTCGCTCATCAGCGTGAGCTTGGACTGGTGGTCGCCGGTCCGCGGGATGCAGGTGGGGTGGATCTGTGTGAAGCAGGGGTTGGCAAAGTAGGCGCCGCGCCGGTGGGCCCGCCAGATGGCGGTCGCGTTGGAGTTCATCGCGTTGGTCGACAGATAGAAGACGTTGCCGTAGCCGCCGGAGGCGAGGACCACGGCGTCCGCGAAGTACGTGTCGATCTTTCCGGTGATCAGGTCGCGGGCGACGATGCCGCGGGCCCGCCCGTCGATCACGATCACATCGAGCATCTCGGTACGCGGATGCATCTCCACGTTGCCGGCGGCGATCTGCCGCGAGAGCGCCTGGTAGGCGCCGAGGAGGAGCTGCTGGCCCGTCTGGCCGCGGGCGTAGAAGGTGCGGGAGACCTGCACGCCGCCGAAGGAGCGTGTGTCGAGGAGCCCGCCGTACTCGCGCGCGAAGGGCACGCCCTGTGCCACGCACTGGTCGATGATCTCGACCGAGATCTGGGCGAGGCGGTGGACGTTGGACTCGCGGGCCCGGAAGTCGCCGCCCTTGACGGTGTCGTAGAAGAGGCGGTGGATCGAGTCGCCGTCGTTGCGGTAGTTCTTCGCGGCGTTGATACCGCCCTGCGCGGCGATCGAGTGGGCGCGGCGCGGGGAGTCCTGGTAGCAGAACTGGACCACGTGGTAGCCCTGTTCGGCGAGGGTGGCGCCCGCGGAGCCGCCGGCGAGGCCGGTGCCCACGACGATCACCGTGTGCTTGCGCCGGTTGGCCGGGTTGACCAGCTTGGCCTCGAAACGGCGCTTGTCCCAGCGCTCGCCGACCGGGCCGGACGGGGCCTTGGTGTCGGCGACCGGCTCACCGGTCGCGTAGTCCGCATAGGAAGTCATCTCTAGCTCACCACTCCGGTCATGACGCCCACGGGCACGGCGATGAAACCGGCCGTGAGCAACAGCGCGAGGACATTGGCTGTGGTCTTCAGGGCGCGGTCCCGGGTGCGGCTGCCGACGCCGAGGGTCTGGGCGGCGCTCCAGAAGCCGTGCTGGATGTGCAGGCCGAGGGCGAGCATCGCCACGATGTAGATGACGTCGCCGTACCACGTGGAGAAGGTGTCGACGACGTTCTGGTACGGGTGGCCCTCCTGGAAGCCGCCGGAGTGCACGGTGCCGGTGGTCAGGTCGAGGATGTGCCAGACGATGAACAGGCCGAGGATGATCCCGCCCCAGCGCATGGTGCGGGTCGCATAGCTCGCCCGCGGCCTCGTGTGCACGTACTTGCTGGGGCGCGCCTTGATGTCGCGGCGGCTGAGCTGGTACGCGGAGACGGCGTGCGCCACGACGGCGACCACCAGCACGACCCGGATCAGCCAGAGCGTCCACTCGTAGTGCACGACGGGCTCGCCGATGGTGCGCAGCCAGTGGGCGTAGTGGTTGAAGTCGCCCGCCCCGAAGTAGATCTTCAGGTTGCCGTACATGTGGGCGACCAGGTACAGCAGCATGATCAGCCCGCTGACCGCCATCACGGTCTTCTTGCCGACGGTCGAGTCCCACACGGTGCGTGCCATGGACGGCCGTCGGTCCGTCCGCGTTGCCAGAGCCATGGCAGAACGCTAGGGCGGGGGGTTGTCATCGGTCCAAGACATGGTCCGCCTCGTTTCGATAGGCAGGCCCTATGCTGGTGAGGTGCAGTTCCAGCAGCTCCAGTACTTCGTGGCGGTCGCCGAGACCCGGCACTTCACGCGGGCCGCCGACCTCGTCCATGTCGCCCAGCCGTCGCTGTCGCAGCAGATCAGGGCGCTGGAGCGGGAGCTGGGCGCCGATCTGTTCCTGCGGGCGCGCGGCAACATCACGCTCACGGACGCGGGCGAGGCGCTGCTGCCGCTGGCCCGCCGCATCCTCGCCGACGCGGAGACGGCGCGGCACGAGGTGCAGGAACTGGCGCAGCTGCGCCGCGGCCGGGTGCGCCTGGGCGCGACGCCGAGCGTGTGCACCGGACTGCTGCCGGACGTGCTGCGCGCCTTCCACGACCGCTACCCCGGAATCCAGCTGCTGATCGAGGAGGGCGGCTCCCACGACCTGGTCCGGGAACTGGCGCGCGGCGCCCTCGACCTGGCACTGATCGTGCTTCCCCTGCCCACCCCCTCCCCCGCATTGAGCACGGTGGAGCTGCTGCGCGAGGATCTGGTGGTGGTGTCCTCGCCCGACGAGCCCAGACCCGGTGGCGGCCGCCGCACCGTGCGTATCGCGGACCTGGAGGGCGAGCGTCTTGTCATGTTCCGCCATGGCTACGACCTGCGGGAACTGACGGTGGCGGCCTGCCGCGCCGAAGGCTTCGAGCCGGAGTTCGCGGTGGAGGGCGGTGAGATGGACGCGGTCCTCGGCTTCGTACGGGCGGGTCTCGGCGTCGCCGTCGTCCCGCGCATGATCGCCACCCGCTCCGGACGCGGCCTGCGCGTGACCCCGCTGGCCCGGCCCGGCCTGTACCGCACCATCGCCCTGGCCCACCGCAGCGACGTGGCCCCGCCGCGCGCGGCCAGGGAGCTTCAGCGGATGCTGCTGGAGCGGTGAGCGGCCGGCTTGCTTCCGGTGACCGGACGGCGGCGCCACCGGGGGCCGTGCCTACCGGCTTCCCGTCAGCCGGGATCCCTCCGGGGTGCGGCGATAGAGCACGGCCCGCCCGGACCGGGCGCGTGCGACGAGTCCCGCCCGGTGCAGCACGCCCAGGTGGTACGACACCGTTGCGGGACTGAGGAAATGACGTGCCGCGAGTTGCGCGGTGGAGGCCGGTCGCGCCAGCGCCGCGAGCAGCCCGGCGCGGGTGGGTCCGAGCAGCCTGGCCAGCTCGGCGGAGGAGGTCGTCGGCGCGGCGGGCCTGTCGCGCGCGGGATAGGCCACCATCGGCGGCCTCTGCCCGTCCCGCACCGGGTCCACGGACACGCCCGGCCCCGCCGCCACGAGCGACGGCACCACGACGACCAGGGGCACGGCGAGCCCCACCGTGAACCGGCTGTCGATGCGCAGCGTGCCGTCGGCCCACCGGATACCGGGGTGCAGCGAGTTGAAGAGCCGGGCCGCGCCACGCCGTGCCAGCACACCGGCGCACCGGTCGACCTCCGATTCGAGGGCGGCCTTCGCGTCCTCCCAGTGCGGGGCGAAGGCCAGGTCCCAGTAGCGCCGGAGTTCCTCCGCGGCCTGCCGTGCGACATAACCGCCGCCCCGGGCCATCGCCCGTCGTACCTCCGGCGGCAGCTCCGACCCGGCCAGGCCGCTGCGCGGGCGGCCGTCGCGCAGCGCTTCCAGCTCGCCCACGACCCGCTCGGGCGGCGTGGACCGGACCCGCTCCAGTTCCTCCTCGACGGTGGGCGCGGGCCCTGACGGATGCGGACTGAGGAAATCCGGCACATAACCGCCGCCGTCCAGGGCCAGCTCCGACAGCAGCGGCAGACCGGCACGGCGCAGCACGCGCCGGGCGCGTGTGACCCACGGATCGGCGTCCGAGCCCGGGCACACGCCCCATGGCAGCAGCGTCGCCGCGACCTCGTGCAACGGCGAGACCGCGAAGCGGGAGCGGGCCAGCCCGGCGGCGTCCACGGTGAGTTCGATCACGGCTCCCCCTCGGCTGCCCCTCGCCCAAGTCCCTTTGTCCCGTGTCCCTTCGAACCTGCTCGAATCGTGGCACGAAAGCTGCCCCGGGGGGCCTGCTCCGCGCAGTCTTGTGGCCGACGAGGACAAGGGGGCGCGGAGGCGCGCGAGAGCCGGGGGGATGCCGGGGATGCGGAGAACACAACGGATCGGGAAGGCACGGGTACGCGGGATGCGGAGGCCCAGAGCGCTGGCGACGGTCGCGCTGGCCGCCGGCGCGCTGATGCTGTCGGGGACCTGCACCTCGACAGCCCAGGACCGGGCGGCCGCGGCGCCGGCCGGGGAGCACGGGGGACTCTCCGGCGTCGCAGCCTGCCCCGGGCTGGAGGGCTTCAGCTGCGGCACGCTGACGGTCCCGCTCGACCACAGCGGCGGCGTGCAGGGCCGGCTGGGCCTGCAGGTCGCGATGGCGGACAACGTGAAGGCCCCGAAGGGCGTACTGCTGTTCCTGACGGGCGGTCCGGGGCAGCCGGGTGTGCCGTTCGTGGAAGGACTGAGCAAGAAGCTGGCGCCCTTGCTGAAGGACTACCGGCTCGTCATGGTCGACCAGCGCGGCACCGGTGCGGGCGCGCTGCAATGCCCGCAGCTGCAGAAGGAGATGGGGTCGTCCGATCTCACGCCGCCCACCGCGGGGGCGGTGACGGACTGCGCCGCGGCCATCGGCCCCGACCGCCGTTTCTACGGTACGAACGACACGGTCGCCGACCTGGATCTGCTGCGCCGGGCGCTGGGCGTGCGGAAGATGACGCTGGACGGTGTCTCGTACGGCACGTACACCGCCGAGCGGTACGCCCTGGCGCACCCGCAGCACGTGGCCCGGATGGTGCTGGACTCGGTGGTGCCGCAGACCGGCTACGACCCGATGGACCGCGCCGCCATGCGAGCGGCGCCGCGTGTGCTGACGGAGGCGTGCGCGGCGATCGGCTGCCATACGGACCCGGCGGCGGATCTGGCCAAGGTGGTGGACACGTACGGCAACGGCGTCGACGTCCTGGACACGCTGACCACCTGGGAGTTCGTGGACCCGGACTACGCGGCGATGATCGACGCCCTGCACCAGGCGGCGGGCGGCGACCCCGCAGAGCTGCAGGGCCTGATCGCGGGCGTACGGGAGGGAAGCGCGGCCACCGCGGAGGAGCTGAGCCAGGGGCTGCACGCCTCGACCCTGTGCCTGGACGGGCGCTATCCGTGGGGCAGGGCGGACACACCGGTGGCGGGGCGCCAGGAGGCGCTGGAGAAGGCGGGCGCGGACCTGACGCCCGCCGACTACGGCCCCTTCGACGCGGCCACCGCGACGGGCCTCGGCTCGATGCTCAGCTGTCTGCACTGGCCGCGCACTCCGGTGCAGCCGCTGCCGCCGGAGCACCGCCGTCTTCCGGGCGTACCGGTACTGCTGCTCGGCGGCGACCGGGATCTGTCGACCCCGCTTGAATGGCTGTACGACCAGAAGAAGCTGACGCCGCGAGCCCGGGTCGTGGTGGTGCCGGGTGCCGCGCACTCGGTGCAGAACAGGGCGGCGAGCGACAAGGGCCGCCAGGCGGTGTTCGACTTCCTCTTGAGGCGCTGACCATGGGGTGGCTCACCGCACGATCACGGGGGCGGGAGCCCGGGCAGCGGCCCGGACGCGGTCGTCAGAGACACACATCACCGGGCCGGTGACACCGAGAGCGGAACGGACAACGACGAGGCCTCCACCGGGGATCCGGGTGGGGGCCTCGCCTCTCGTGCCGTGCGGCCGCGCAGGACTCGGACTTCGTCCCGAAGCATGTCGGGCGGCGCTCGACCCGCGTTCGGCGCGGCCCTCGCGGAGCGTGGGTCAGGCGGCCTGTCCGGTCGACGCCGCGGCGGCCGTCCGCGCGCTGAGCACGATCCGTCCACGGTCCGATTCCGGGAAGCGGTCGAGCATCGCGCGCAGTTCCCCGGCACCGACATCGGCGCCGAAAGGCTCGGTGCCCGGTTCGAGCCGTACTCCCTCGGTGAGAGGGCCCGCCACGACGGGGTCGAAGCCGACTGCGTCGACGAGGTGCGCGACGGTGGCGAGGTCCTCGGGATCGTCACCGGCGATCGCGATCGCCTTGCGTCCCGGCGCCCCCGCGGGCCGGGCCTCGTCCTCGAGGTCGTGGTACCCCATGTGGTTGAACGCCTTGATCACACGCGCTCCGGGCAGGTACGCCTGCACGATCTCGCTCGAGGAGGTGAGCGGGTCGGTGAGGTCCTCGCGGATGCCGTCGACCTCCCACCAGTAGTTCATCGCGTCGATGACGAGCTTGCCCCGCAGCGCTTCGGCGGGAATGCTGCGGTACTTGCCGAGCGGGAGCGCCAGGACGACCACGTCCGCCTCCGCCGCGGCCTGCGCGGCGGCGACCGGGACAGCGCCGGGCGTGAGGACTTCGACGGTGAGGGCGATCTTGGCGGGGTCGCCGGATCCGGCGATGAGCACGCGATGGCCGGCTGCCAGGGCGAGTCGAGCCAGCACGGTCCCGACCTTGCCCGCGCCCAGGACGCCGACGGTGCGCACAGTGGCGGTGTCCATGTCTTCTCCGTTCATGGCGTCAGCCGGCGAGGATGTCGCGGACCATCGGGACCACCTTGGTGCCGTACAGCTCCACGGCGCGCAGACGGGCGCTGATGGGCTGTGCCCCCGTGGTGTAGATGAGGTCGAACCTGCCGACGCCGAGTGCCTTGATGGCGCGGGCCATCTTGCGGGCGACCGTCTCGGGAGAGCCGATGTAGAGGGAGCCGTGCTCGATCTCGGCGTCGTACTCCTCCTTGCGGATCGGCGGCCAGCCCCGCAGCGCGCCGATGCGGTCACGGATGACCCGGTAGTGCGGCCAGTGCAGCTCCCGGGCCTCCTCGTCCGTGTCGGCGATGAAGCCCGGCGAGTGCATCCCGACCGGATGAGCGGTCGTGCCGAACTTGTCGGTGGCGCGCTGGTAGAGGTCGATGTACGGCGCGAAGCGCTCCGGGGTGCCGCCGATGATGGCGATCATGAGCGGGAACCCGTACTGCGCGGTGCGGATGACCGACTGGGGCGTACCGCCGACTCCGACCCAAGTCGTCAGGTGCCCGGACTCGGTCTTGGGGAAGACGTCGGCGTTGTCGAGGGGAGCCCGCTTGGTGCCGCTCCAGGTGACGGGCTTCTCCTCCAGCAGCTTGGCGAAGAGCTCGATCTTCTCCTCGAACAGCACGTCGTAGTCGCTCAGGTCGTATCCGAAGAGGGGGAACGACTCGGTGAAGGAGCCTCGTCCGAGGATGACCTCGGCCCGGCCGTTCGAGAGCGCGTCCACGGTGGAGAAGCGCTGGAAGACGCGGACCGGGTCGTCGGAGCTCAGCACGGTCACACCGGAGCCCAGACGGATGCGGTCGGTACGGGTGGCGATGCCGGCGAGGACGGTCTCGGGAGTCGAGATCGCGAACTCCGGGCGGTGGTGCTCACCGAGGGCGATGACGTCGACGCCGGTGTCCTCCGCGAGAACGGCCTCGTCGACGACCTGCCGGATGGCTCGCGCGTCGGACACCGGGGTGCCGGAGTCGTCCTGCGGCACATCACCGAACGTGTCCAGACCGAAGACGAGATCAGACATGGGTGGGCTCCTTCGTGAGCAGTTCCTTCACCCGCGGGGCGACTTCGCGGCCCAGCAGCTCGATGGTGCGGGCCCGGGCTTCGCGGGGCAGATTCAGTACGTCGTACTTGAGGTCGAAACGGCTCAGCCGCAGGTCGCGGGCCATCGTGGCGATCTTGCGGGCGACGGTCTCGGGTGAGCCGACGAAGAGCGCGCCCGAGTCGATCTCCTGCAGGTAGCGCTCACGGGTCGGCTTGTAGAACCCGCGTTCCGCCGCGAGTTGGGCCACGAGCGGCTGCCAGTACGTCCACCAGGTCTCGAGTGCCTCCTCGTCGGTGTCCGCGACCATCCCCAGCGAGTGCTGGGCGACCGGTCGCCTGGCGTGTCCGAGCTGTTCGAGAGTGCGGTGGTAGAGCTCGACATGGCCGGCGAACCGCTGGGGGCGCCCGCCGATGATGGCCAGCATGAGGGGCAGGTCGTAGCGGGCGGCGCGGACCACGGAGTTCGGGCTGCCTCCCACACCGATCCAGGTGGGGATGCCGCCCGGCGGCATCCGGGGATGCAGCTGCTGCTCGACGAGCGGCGGCCGGAACTTCCCCGACCAGGTCACCGTCTCCTCGCGCTGCAGACGCATGAACAGGTCCAGCTTCTCCTCGAACAGCTCCTCGTAGTCGGCGAGGTCGTAGCCGAACAGCGGGAACGAGTCGGTGGCGGACGCCCGGCCGAGTACGAGCTGGGCACGCCCGTTGGAGACGGCGTCCAGGGTGGAGAACTCGTGGTACAGCCGCACCGGATCGTTCGTGCTCAACACGGTCACCGAGGTGCCGAGCCGGATGCGCTCCGTCGCGGTGGCGATCGCGGCGAGCAGGACGGGGGTGGCGCTGTCGTTGTGGCCCCGGCGGTAGTGCTCACCGATGCTGAACACGTCGAGCCCCACGGCTTCGGCGAGCTTGGCCTCCTCGACGATCAGGCGAACGGTCTCGGCGTCGCTCAGCGTGCCGCCGCCATCGGTGGCGACCTCCCCGAACGAGTTGAGCCCCAGTTCGAAGCCTTGGGCCGTCATGGACTCCTCCTGCTGCGCTCTCCGGCCGCGTGCGGCACGACCGACAACTACTTGACGCGTCAATTATCTCTCGATGTGGTTGACGCGTCAACTACAGGCGGCTGTGACGGCTCTTTCCGCGTGCGAAGAGCAGGGCGGCGCCGACGGTCACGGGGCCGACGCAGTGCAGGCCGGCTTGGGTAAGAGCGGCGCGGTGGATCTTCAGCCGGACACGCACACCGGATGCGGACCCGGCCGTGGTCCTCAGCAGGGGCCCCCTCTTCGTTCACCACGTGGGGGCGAGGTTCTGGGCCGGGCAGCGCGAACGTACGTCGTCGGACTCGGCCCGCACCATGACGTCGCCGAGGCCGTGGCGGAACTGCGCGACGGTGAGAGAGACCGCGCGCGCCGGCCGGACCGGTCGCCGAATACGGGCAGGCCGACCCGCGGGTGGGCTGGTGAGCCGTTCGCCCGCGACGCGGCCCATCCCTCGTGCGGGGCCCGCCCCCGTGCAGGGCGGACGGATCAGCCCGTCAGCCCGTCGCGTCCACCAGGGCCAGGTCGTGGAGTCGCTCGGGCGGGCCCGGGCGGGCGTAGTACCAGCCCTGGGCCGTGTCGCAGCCGAGGATCCGCAACTGTTCGGCCTGGGCGCCGGTTTCCACGCCCTCGACCGTGACCGCGAGGTCCAGGCTGTGCGCCAGGGAGACGATCCCTTCGACGATCTTTAGATCGACGGGGTCCGCAGGGTACTGCTGCATGCTCTGGGTGAAGGAACGGTCCAGCTTGAGCACCCGGACCGGCAGGCGGCGCAGGTTGGCGAGGTTCGAGTAGCCCGTGCCGAAGTCGTCCAGGGCGATGTCCACCCCCATCTCGGCCAGCCGCCGCAGGGGTTTGAGCAGGTCGTCGTCGGCACCGATGAGTGCCGACTCGGTCACCTCGAGGCACAGCGCGTCCGGTTCGAGGCCCGACTGCTGCAGGATGTCGACGGTGTCGGAGACAAGCCCCGGATGGCTGAGCTGGCGCGGTGACAGGTTCACGTTGATGCGCAGCGGTACCGTCTGGGCGTACTTCTCCTGCCAGGCGCGGGCCTGGCGGACCGACTCGGCGAGAACCCAGCGGCCCAGCGGGACGATCAGCCCGGTCCGCTCGGCGAGCGGGATGAAACGGTCCGGGCCGAGCACACCGTATTGCGGGTGCAGCCAGCGCACCAGTGCCTCGGCGCCGTGCACGGTGCCGTCGCCGAGGTGCACCAGCGGCTGGTACTCGATGAAGAACTCGCCCCGGTCCAGGGCGGTCGGCAGCGCCGTCGTCAGTCCGTGCCGCGTGATGACGCGGGCGTCCGCCTCCGGGTCGGCGAGCTCGAAGCGGTTGCCGCCCGCGGACTTGGCCCGGTACATGGTGATGTCGGCGCTGCGCAGCACCTCCGCCGGGCCGCGTTCCCCCGCCGGTCCCTCGACGATGCCGATGCTGCCGCGCACGGTCAGTTCGCGTCCGTCCACGCTGATCGGGGTGACCAGCGCGTTCAGGATGCGCCCGGCGAGCTCGTCCACCTCGCGCTCGGTGTCGGGTCCGGTGGTCAGCGCGACGAACTCGTCCCCGCCGAGGCGCGCGACCATCTCGCCCGGCGCGGTCGCACAGGCCTGCAGCCGGTCGGCGACCTCGACGAGCAACCGGTCGCCGGCCGCGTGCCCGAGGCTGTCGTTGACGGTCTTGAAGCCGTCCAGGTCGAGGTAGCACAGTCCGAACCGGTGGCCCTCGCCCGCCGCGAGCGCCTTCTCCAGACGCTCGAAGAAGAGGGTGCGGTTGGGCAGCCCGGTGAGGGCGTCGTGCGTGGCCTCGTACCGCAGCCTCAGATTCAGCAGGCGCCGCTCGGTGGTGTCCTCCATGAGCGCGAGCTGGTACTGCGGGCAGCCGTCCGCGTCCCGCAGCAGGGACACGGTGAGGTTGGTCCACAGGACCGTTCCGTCGGGCCGGTAGAAGGCCTTTTCGACGTGGTAGTGGTCGCGCTCGCCGCGGACCAGCTCGTCGTACAGCCGCCAGACCTGCGGCGCGTCCTCGGCGTGGGTCCACTCGGTCACCTTGCGGCCCCGCACCAGGTTCTCGGAACCGCCGAACATGCGCAGCAGCGCGCCGTTGACCTGGAGGACATTGCCGCGGAGATCCGCGATGCCGATCCCTATGGCCGCGCCCTCGAACACCGCCCGGAAGCGGGCCTCACTGGTGTGCAGGGCCTGCGCCACCGCGCCCTGGGCGGTCAGCGCTGCCTGTGCGATGGCGTCCTGCTCGGCCAGCGTGCGCTCCCGCAGGGCCCCGGCGAACCCGGCGGCCATCGCGTGCTGCAGCCGCGAGGAGCGGGTACGCAGCGCCTCCAGGGCCTCCGCGGAGGCGTCCGGGTCGCCGCAGTAGAGCACCAGATAGGCGTCGATGCAGTCCAGCGTGCGGCTGAGCGCCTCCGGGTCGGTGCAGTGCGCTTCGATCAGCGTCGCGCCGATGCTCTTGGCCATGGTCGCGTCGAAGGTCCTGGCCCGCAACGCGTCACTGAGCCGCAAGGCCAGTGGCAGCAGCCGTTCCTCGAACTCCGGACGGGTCAGCGACGTCGAGGTGACCGGGAAGACCGCCCGGCTCCAGATCGTCGCGAACCTGCGCAGTCTGTCCTCCGGTCCCCCCGGTTCCGCGGTCACGCCCAGCGCCCCACGCCCGCGAATCCCGCGAAGGCATAAGGATCCTCGTCCTCGGGTGCCGTGTCGGGCCGCCACTTCGGCATCGGCACCAGCCCGGGTTCCACCATGTCGTACCCCTCGAAGAACCGCGCGATCTCCTCGCGCGAGCGCATGATCAGCGGATTTCTGATGTCCTTGTACACGTCGACCGCGCCCTCGGCCCGCTCCTGCGGAAGCGGGATCCCCTCGTACGACGCGTGCGTGACGATGAGCAGGCTGCCCGGAGCCAGCGCGTCGCGCAGCTCGGCCACCGCACCGTACGGGTCGTCCATGTCCTCCACGAAGTGCAGTATGGCAACGAGAAGGACCGCAACTGGCCGGTTCAGGTCGATCAGTCGCTCCAACTGAGGGCTCGACAGGATCTCCTGGGGTTTGCGGAGGTCGGCCGCGACAACGTCCACGTCGTCGTTGCCCCGGAGAACGGCCTGGCTGTGGGCCACTGCCACCGGATCGTGGTCGACGTACACCACGTGCGCGCCGGGGTGCGCCTGTTGGGCCACTTCGTGGACATTGCCGAAAGTCGGGATGCCGGAGCCGATGTCGAGGAACTGGGTGATGCCCTCCCCGACGGCGAAGCGGACCGCGCGGCGCATGAACGCCCGGTTCGCCTGCGTGATCTTGGGGAGCCCCGGCAGGAACTCCATCACCTTGCGCGCCGCCTGCCGGTCGACCTCGAAGTTGTGCGAACCGCCCAGGTAGAAGTCATACATACGGGACACGCTCGGCACCGAGATGTCGATGCTTCGCGGGGCCCAGGCGGGGCGCTCCATGTAGCTCTCCATGGCTAGGCGACGGGTGGCCGATCCGGTGTTCGAGCTGAGGCTACTGATCGTCCGCCAACGGAGCGAGCAAAAACGGAAATTGACCGTCCGTTCCCGGTCACAGTGCGTTGCTTATGCGACGGAGGGGGGTTTGGGTCTGCCTGCGGCTGTTGGTTGGCTGTGGGTGGGCGCGGCGGTCCGCTCGCGCGTGCGGGGTCGTCGTGGCTGAGCGCGCCGTTCCCCGCGCCCCTGACGGGGTGCTGCAGGGCCGTGCGCACGGTTGCCGCCCGCCGGGCATGCCGGAGGTCCGCCCCCCTTCGTGTGGTGTGGAGGGGGGTGGACCTGGTCGTGCGCGTCTGTGTCCCGTTCGTCCGGCACCGCTGTTCGGGTGTCCGCTCCCTCCGCTTCCTTGCCGACGGGCGAGACGCTTGATCAACCCTGGGGAGGCGACCTCTACTTGGACGCGCCGACCGGCTTTCCGTCGGGCCGGACGGCGTACCACGTGCCGCCCACGCCCTGCCCGTTGGTGTCTCCGGGGGCCTGGTCGCCGGAGAAGGTGTAGATCGGCCAGCAGTTGACGGTCATCTGCTTGGCGCCGTCCGGGCGGGTGAAGCCCATGAGACCCTTCTTCTTGACGCCCTTGGTGTCGTTCGCAGCCACAGGGGCGACGACCGGCCACTTCTCCAGGCACGCGCCCGTGCAGTTCGAGACCGACTTGGGCCAGGCCTGGTCCTTCATGAAGCGGTAGACCGTCATGCCGTTCTTGTCGACCACGATCTCGCCGAGCTTGGGGTCGTTGCGGACGGACAGGCCCGGCAGGGCGGCGCCCGCCTTCTTGCCGGTGGGCGCGGTCGCGAACCAGGTGCCCTTGACGCCCTGACCGTTGGTGTCGCCTGCCTTGACGTCCTTGGCGTAGCGGTACATCGGCCAGCCGGCGATGGTCAGTTGCTTGGTGCCGTCGGTGCGGGTGACCTCGCCGAGCAGGGACTTGTCGATGCCGGAGGCGACCGTGGCGCCGTCGGCGGGAACCGGCGGCCAGGCCTTGGCGCAGTCGCCGTCACAGGTGGACTTCGGCGGCTCGGCCGTGTCATGGTCGAAGCGGTAGAGGGTGAACCCGGCGCCGTCCGTGACGATCTTGCCGAGCTTGGCGTTCTCGATGACGGCCAGCTGACCCGCGGACTGACCGCTCGCGGGGGCCGAGGCGCTCGGGGCGGTGGTGGAGTCGGCGCCGTAGCCGTTGCCGGGGTCCGTCACGCTCGAACCGAAACCGCCTGCGGCAGCGGTGGCCCCCACGTTCTGACTGCCCGTGGACTGGGTGCCACTCTCCTGACCGCACGCCGTCGTGAGCGCCAGCACGGCCGCAGCTGTCGCCACGAGGGAGGCGCTCCGCCAGGATGTCTTCATTCTCAACTCCCGCTATCTGCTTGAGTGTTCGGCTCCCTCTGGGCGCCGTGTATGGCCCTAGGTACGCGCGGGAGCGCCCCAGGCGTTCAATCGGGCCCCACTTTTCTTTCCAGAACCTGTGACGCGTCCCGGCCACCCGTCGCCCACACCCTCCGTTTCACACATATGCACCCACCCGGTCGTCACGCAAGCATGATCGGGCAAACCATCCGAAGCGGGATCTCCTTCCTTCAGGGCAATTCCCCAGCACCCGGGCGTACCCGGGCACCGACGCGCCGATGATCTCGATCGTGCATCGACCCGAACGGACCGGATCCTCCCTCCTCACAAGGGCGTTGGCCCAGGTGACGCTGGTGTGGATCCTTGTGGGCGCGCCCGCGGGCGCGGCGTCGGCGGACGCGTGCGCGTACGCCTCCACGGGCCCGGGCGGCACGGACGCGGTGGCGATCGCGGGGGGCGACATCCTCTTCCCCCCGTGCACTTCACCGAGTCCGAGCCCCATCCCGACGCCGAGCCCGACGCCCACCCCCAGCCCCACGCCCACCCCGAAACCGCGGCCTACGCCGAGACCCGTGCCGCCGCCTCCGCCGCCGCGCACCGCGGCACCGCCTCTCCGGCCGCGGCCGGCACCGGTGTCCCTGCCCACACCGAGACCCACTCCTCCGCCCCGGCCGAGCCCGCGCCCCGCCGCGACCCCGGTGCACTATCCGGCGTACCACGCGGTGACCCGCCCGCGACCGCCGCGCGACGGTCCCTCACCTCTCGTGTTCACCCTGCTCATCGCCGCGCCCGCGGTGTTCGCCGTCGCCGCGCTGCGTCCGCGCTGACCTCTGGAGGCACCCCTTGTCGGAATGGCTTGTTCTCACCCTCGCGATGGCAGCCGCCTGCGTCGTCGTGATCGTGGTGACGTTCCTGCGGCACCGTACGGCGGCGGAGGACGACGATCCGTCCGAGACGCCGGACGTGATCGAATACATGACGATGTGGATCGGCGTGGTGTACGCCATCGTGCTCGGCCTGGCCATCGCCGGGGTCTGGGAGGCCCGCAGCGCCGCCCAGGACCACGTCCAGGCCGAGGCGCAGGCGCTGCACGAGATCTCCGAACGGGTGCGCGTCTATCCGGCCGACGTGCGCGATCGCATCCGCGCCGATGTCACCGCGTACGTCGGCCATGTGGTGCACACCGAGTGGAAGACCATGTCGGACCACGGCAAGGTCACGGCGCGCGGCGGGGAGCTGCTGCAGAAAGTCCGTCAGGACGTCACCGACTACGAGCCGGAGAACGACTTCCAGGCGCAGTCGTACCAACCGCTCCTCGATCAGGTGGCCGCCGCCGACGCGGCACGGGCCGCACGCGCCGACGCGACGGGCTCGACCATGCCGCCCGTGGTGTGGTTCGGGCTGATCGCGGGCGCGGTGGTCACCATCGGGATGGTGTTCGCGCTGCAGATTCGGCGCACTCCACGCGAACTCGTCCTCGCCGGGCTGTTCTCCGCCCTCATCGCCTTCCTGCTCTTCCTGATCTGGGACTTCGACGCCCCCTACAGCAGAGGCATCGCGGCCTCGGCGGAGCCGTTCCTGTCGTTGTTCCCGCACTTGCACAGCTGAGCGTCTCCCGGTGCCGGTCCGGCCGGGGCGGGGCGGGCGCTGCTCGCGCCCGCCTCGCCGCGTACTCCGCCTCCCCTGTGCGGCGCACGGGCTTGCCCCATTCGCGCTTCTGAGATCGCGCGCCCGCACCGGCCTTCTTAGCGTTCCGATCATCGAGGTGCATTTCCGGTGCAGGCGGAATCGGTCCGCAGCAAGGCTCCTCGGGGACCTGGAGGCTTCCATGGGCGCGATACGCACACTCTCGGCCACAGTCCTGGGCGTCACCGCCCTGACCCTCACTGGATGTACGTCGACCGGAGGCGGTGACGACGACTCCAACGCGGCCTTCGCCTACAACCTGCAGCCGGAGAAAGTCTCCCCCGGCGGCCGGCTCGCACTGCCCGTTCAGGGCTGCAAGGACGATGCCACCGTCTACTCGGGCGTCTTCGACACGGTCACGATCCCCAAGGGGCGCACCACGGCGACGGCCACCGTCGACCGGGGCGCCAGACCTGGCTCCACGTACGACGTGACGTTCCGATGCGGCCAGGAGTACGGCCACCGCCGGCTGGCCATCGCGGCGTCGAGCGAGGACAACGACGCGAACGGGGACGGGTACCGCAAGACGGGCGGAGGGAACGGAGGGGGATACAACGGGAACGGCATCGGGAACGGATACGGCGT